>JAXIPG010000178.1:0-26666 GCA_045403045.1 Terrimicrobiaceae bacterium | reverse complement strand
TTCGGCTCGCCGGCGGCAGGCGCTGTTGCCGCCTGCGGCTCGGCTGGCAGCTCCTTGCTCCCGGACTTGGAGCCGAAGCAATAGAGCTTCCTGGTCGTGTGAACGTAAATTTTCCCATTCCACACCGCGGGCGCGCCGAGCGCTTCGCCCTCGAGCGGCGTGTGGCTCAGGACTTCGGCCGCTTTTTCGCCGGGCTTGATCACATGAAAGCCGTCGTAGCGCATCGGGATGTAAAGCTTGCCTTCGGCATAGAGCGGCGAAGCGTGGAGCTGGTCAGCGCCCAGTTTGTGGCGCCAGTTTACCGTGCCGGTTTTCGGGTCAATGGCGCAGAGCTCGCCGACCTTGTTCACCAAATAGATCGTACCGTTGGCAAAAGTCGGCGAGCTGGTGAGCAGGATTTCGCTGTTGCGCCACAGCTCTGAAGTTTGATCGAGAATCGCAGGCTCCTTTGAGCCGAGCCGCGGCTCAGCGCCGGTCTTCACGGCAACCGTGCGGCCCATCACCGACGAGTCGAGGTTCTCATCCGCATGGCCGGCGACGAGTGCGCCGTCGATCAGGAGCAGCGTGGCGTTCACCCCGCCCGCTGAAATTTGATAGCGCCAGATCGGATCGCCGGTGCGCGCGTTTACGCACACCACGCTTCCGTCCCCGGTTCCGCAATAAAAAACGCGCCGCCCGTTTTCCCATGCAAGGATCGGCGTCGAAAACGAGCTGTCCTTCGGCGGAATCGTGCCCGGCGTCGATGCCCACACGATCTCACCGGTTTTCTTCTCGAAAGCGTAAAAGCGATCAGCTGCCTGACCTTGCAAGCCCCAGTTGCTCGTAATGCCGCGCACGATAATGAGGTCGCCGTCGATCACCGGAGAACCGACGCGGCCATTCGGGAACGTGATCCGCCCGTAATCCTCCATCATCGAGTGCTCCCAGAGTCGTTCGCCGTCGCCGGTAAACGCAACGAATTCGCCCGCCGTGGTGAGCACATAAAGGTTGCCCGTCTCACGATCGATGACCGGCGAGCCGATGGAGTAGCGTTCGTAAACGGTGTCGCTCAAGAAATCGTTGAAACGCTGCTCCCAGATCTTTTTGCCGCTGTCAGCCTCGACGCAGCGGAGCACCTGCTGCAAATCCGGCCCTGCGCCTTCATAGCCGAGGATATAAACTTTGTTGCCGTTGATCACGGGCGTGCCGCGCCCGGGCAAATCGATCGCCCAGAGCGGCGCCGACGAATCAACTTTATCGGGCAGACCAGTCTCAGCAGATGTGCCGTCCTGTTGCGGGCCGCGCCACTCGAGCCATCCGCGAACGACGCCCTCCGCTGCAGTGAGCGGCAAGGCAAGGCAGTTGGCAATAAAGATGATCGGGAGCAGCCGCCGCGTCATGGAGTCATCAACGGCCCTCCAGACATACCAGACTTCCCTGATTATTCTTGCAATAGATCTTCCCGTCCGCCACGGCGGGCGCGACCCAGCAATGTCCGCCAAGCACCTGCGCGCGCGCCACCTCGCGATAACTCGCCGGAGAAGCTTCCGCCACGATTAGCTCACCGCGCTCGTTCAGGACAAGGAGATGCCCACCGGCAGAGATAAGCGCGCCGCCACCGATATTCTGCTGCCATTTGATCTCGCCGTTCCCGAGATCGAGACAACGCAGCTCGCCTCCTCCGACATTCCCGTCGATGCCATAGATGTAGCCCTGCACGAGCACTGGGGTTCCGAGCTGGCTGCGCATATTTTTGTTGCGCCAAATCTCAGTCGCCTTACCCGGGCGCGCCTGCAGCAGAGCGCAGCCGGTGCCATAGCCTGAGGTGATGAAAACCTTGTCGCCGGAAACGATTGGCGTTGGCGCGTTGACCCCGTAGCTGGTCTTCCACGGATGACGCCAGAGCTCCTGCCCGTTGGCGGCATTCAGCCCGACCAGCGCATCCTCTTTGAAAACAGCGATGCAGCGGGTCCCGGCCAGATCGAACGCGACCGGGCTTGAATAGCCTGCGGCGTCGTTGCCCGCTTTCCACTTCAGCGCGCCAGTTGTCTTATCCAGCGCGACGGTCGATGCGCCTTCGCCACCCGAATCGAGAATGACCAGATTGCCATCGACCAGTGGGGAGCCAGCGTACCCATGGCGCTCACGCCTGCCGCCAAAGTCTTTCTGCAAATTCTTACTCCAGAGCACCTTGCCGCTGGCCGCGGCGAGGCAGAACAAATCGCCTTCATGGCTCAGCGTGTAAACCTTGCCTCCGTCAACGGTCGGCGTGCCGGCCGGACCGCCCTCAAATTGACGGGCATCGAGCGGCTGCGGGTAGGTGTGTTTCCAGATTTCCGCACCAGTGGCGGCGTCGAGACAGAAAACCACGTCCGTGTTGCCGTTGTTGCCCATCGTGTAGAGGCGTCCCCCTTTAACCGCCACGGATGATACTCCTGTGCCGACCCCTTTTTTCCAGAGCTGCTTCGGCCCATCTTTTCCCCAGCTGGCCGGCGAAATCTTTTCGGTCGAAATCCCATCGCGGTTGGCGCCTCGCCATTGCGGCCAGTCCACCGCACTCGCGAAAGAATGCAGAAAGCAGGATGCGGACACGGCGAGCAAGATGAGCGAGGGCGTGCTCTTCATGATTGTTAGAGGTAGGTCACGCTTCGCGCGGTGTCAACGCGGCGCCCTGCTGCGAATGCGCAAGAAGTACATCCAAATTTCCGAGCGCGAATGCTATGCGGGAATCATGATACATACTCCTTAGCGAACCCGGATGGCCAGGTGGCGTCAGGACAACGCAGTTCGGTTTTCTCAGGGGCGAACTTGGGTTTGGAAGAAGCTCGAGAGAATTTGAAAGCATTATTAGGGTGATCCTCTCCTTCACGGGCTGGGAGCCTTGGAACGCAAATCCGCCAGTGCCCGCTTCATCCGGGACAGGTCGGGATGGGTCAGGCCCGCATTGTCGAATGCGGCGAAATCCTCCAGCGTGATTTCGCCAAAGGTTTTGCCAGCCAGCGGTTTGTCCCAGTTCTGGCGGTAAATGGCGAGTGCCTCGTCGTAGTGGCCCTGGAAAAACAAGGCGTGGGCAAGGTTCTGCTTGATGAAGATCAAGTCGTCGCGGTCCGTTTTCCCGACCTCATCGCCAATCTCATTAGCCAGTTTTTGAGCCTCTTCGCACCGTGTCTTGGCCTCCGCGAACTGGCTATTTAAGACCAGCTTGAAGGCAAGATCGCCCAGCGTCGACGCCAACCAATAACGTGACTGATCGCCAGGTTGATAGGACACCACTTCCCGAAGCAATTCCACCGATTCACGCTTCCGTTTCAGGCCCTCCTCTCCTTCCAACTGATTGCCAAGGGTCCCAAGCGCGTCGCTCAGATTGTTCTGGGTCTTGGCCCGATACTGGGACAGATCGGCCTTGGTAAAGACCTCGAGGGCGGAGCGAAAAGCGACAACGGCATCTTCAAGCAGCTTGCGCCCTTCTTCTTCGCCGCTACGCGTCCCGAGTTGGTAAAGCGCGAGGCCCAGATTGTATTGGGTCATGGCCCAAGGCTGAGGCAAATCGGCCTTGGTAAAGACCTCGAGGGCGGAGCGAAAAGCGGCAACGGCGCCTTCGAGCAGCTTGCGGCCTTCTTCTCCGCCGCTGCGCCTTCCGAGTTCTAAAAGCGCGCCTCCCAGATTGTTCTGGGCCGTGGCCCAAGACTGAGGCAGATCGGCCTTGGTAAAGACCTCGAGGGCGGAGCGAAAAGCGGCAACGGCGTTTTCGAGCAGCCTGCGGCCTTCTTCTCCGCCGCTGCGCGTCCCGAGTTCGTAAAGCGCGACGCCCAGATTGTTCTGGGTTATGGGCCAATCCTGAGGCGATTTCCCACGTTGATTTAGAGTAAGCGTTTCCTGGCAAATCTCCGCTGCTTCGTTCAGCTTCACATTGCCCTTCGCAGGTTCGACCGTTATGCCTCGCTGGATAAGAAACCATGCGAAGGCGTTTCGCGGCTCGGCCCAGAGACCAGCATCGCCTACAACCTTGCGGTATTTGTGCTCGGCTTCCTTGAAGCGCAATTGCTTCTCTAGCAGCGAGGCGGCGAGAAGTTCCTCTTGGAGAAGCTTGCGAAGCTCATTCTCCTCGCGATCCCGCCGCTTCTTCTGCGCTTCGATCAATTCCGCGCGTTGGCTGCTCTTCGCCTCCAGGAAGGCGAGAGCTTCGCCGACGCCCTTTTCCTGCAGGAGCTTGCTGGCCGTCAGGTAGCTCTCGCTCGCTTCGCCCTCCTTCGAGGTTCGCTCGATGCCGTCCAGCAACCGGTCGAGATCCGCAAGCTGTTGGTCGCGTTCTTTCTCGATCTCATTGATCTTTCGCCAATCCTCGGTCTGATTGAGCGAAGCGATGCGCTTTTGCGCCTGGGCCCTAATCTCCGTAGCAAGCTGCTCGCGCATCCTCGACCGGTCGTAGCGGAACTGCCCGGCCACCTTTTCCGCTGTTGTCTGAGGTCCGTGGGCCACCCACCACCAGACGCCCGTGGAAATAGCAGCGAGGGCGATGAGCAGTCCAGCGAGCACGGCAAAAGTCCGAGTGCGGTCGTGGGCGATGGCTCTTTTGAGCTTTTTCAGCTCGAACTTGAGCTCGCGCACCTTGAGAGCAATATCTTCGCGGCTGCGGACAGGAGTGTGCAGGGACTCCCGCTTGGCAACCTGCTGCCGATACGTCTGCTGGAGCTCGCGTTTCTCGTCGCTTTCGGCAGGCGATCCTTCGTCGTAGGAGAAATCTTCCGGGCAAAGAAAGACGTAGAGTTTCTTGCCAAGCTTGCGCGCAATCTCCGCCTCCATCTGGGTGTAGGATCGCCGAGTCTGGCCCTCTGGCACGGAGGCGGGATCGGGCTCGGCCCCATACCGCACCCCGACGAGGTGAATGACCGCGTCGCACTGCGCGATGCGGGTCTCCAGCATCTGGCGGACGGTGCGGTAATCGGGCTCAAAATTGGTTTGCTCGATGGGGAAGCAACCCATGGTCAGCAGCCCTTGCTTGACCATCTCCCGCACAGTGCTCAGGTCGCCCGACGTCGCAGAAATAAAGACCTCCGTTCGCTTGCCTTCCGCGCTTCCAGCGCCTTGATCTGCCTGTGTCGACCGTTTGCTCATTTTGCGAGTGGGATCGATGCATGAGCACTCGCGTCGCCCCGAATCACCTCCAACCGCCTAATCGAACCTTTGGCTGCATGGCCTCCGTAGTGAAGACCTTCTCACCCCGATCTTGTGTTGATCGGCCTCAGCGGGCCGCCGACTGTCCGAGTAGCGAAGGATGGGCTAAGTTCCAATCGCTGAACTTTCAGATGGCTGCAAAGGGCGGGCAGCCATCTGGCTAAACCACGTTTGGGAGGCGGGTGAATCCATGCAATCGAATTCTGCGCGCGGACGATCCGGCCCAATGCATGACGAAGCCGGTGCAGAGTCTGTGCGGGCTTTTCCGCGGGAGCAGGACTCGCAAGGCCGTCGGAAGCAATTACCAGCCGGTCACCGGGCTTGTTTCCCTTTCTCAGCATCGCCCGCTGCAAGGTTTTCAGCGCCTCAATGATGAGGCTCTTTCCGCTGGCTTCCTTCATGTCGAGCAAAGCCGCTTCAAAACGGCGGGCTGTTGAGTTCCAGGCGCTCCATCGGATTTTTCCTCCTTCGAGAATTACCAAATGAAAGCGCGCGGAACTCGCAGACCGCACGAGACCCGCAATCGCATCGCGCGCCGAGTTGAGGAACTGGCTCATGCCAGTGGACCGGCTGGCATCCAAAAAGCACCAGAGATTTTTTTTGCCGGAAGGAAGACTACGCCGCAGGTGCATGGCGGTTCGGCCTGGCACCCATCCCATCCTGGACGAAAATACCACCGATTCGAGCCAGGCGATCGGGCCTCTTGGTTTTTCCGAGAAACCACCGGACACCGATCTGTCTCGCGCCGCCAAGTGTCTGTGAGATGGCCTTTGCCACCACTCTTGGAGGGCTTTATGCGACATCGCTTGGGGCGGCGAGAGTTTTCCGGGATTAGGGCGGGAATCCAGCGGAGCCGACGACGTGTGCGCGACCGCGGCCCCGGAAGGTTTGCCGGATTGCGGGGCGCGTGGCGTTGAGGAGGGCGTTTGAGAATTTGGCCGGTCGGGCTCTCGATATCCGAGGCAAAGATCCCAAGCCTCTTCGAGGTCGCAATCTTCCACCGCCGCGCGGTTATCCCATGCGGCCGCACAACGCGCGGTGCGCACTACTGCGAGTTCCGCGCGGACGCCTTCCAGCTTCAGCATTTCTCCCTCCGCAGCCACCGCCATGCGATGTTCGTGGGAAATGCGCACGTCTTTCAGCATCTTCCGCGCGAGCATGACGCGGTTCTTCAAATCCGATGTGGATGCTGCATACGCCGCGACGAAGTTTTCCGGATCATCGTCAAATTGAATGCGTCGCTGGACAATCTCCATGCGTTCCGCAGGCGTGAAACCATCCTGCACTCGCACGCCGTGGGCGAAGCGGTCGGAAAGCTGCGGGCGCAGGTCGCCCTCCTCCGGGTTCATCGTTCCGACCAGAATGTATCGGCTCTCAACGATTCGAGTGATACCATCCCGCTCCATGCGGTATCGCCCCGAGGCCGCCGAATCGAGGATGAAATCTGCCAGGTGATCTGGCAGCAGATTGATTTCGTCAATGTAAAGCACGCCGCCATTTGCATCTTCAATCAAGCCGGCCCGGCCTTGCCATTTGCTTTGCTCCACCAGCGTCTCGGCGTTCACTGAGCCGAGCAAGCGATCCTCGGTCGTGCCAAGCGGGACTTCTACAAATGGGAGGTTGTCATGCGAGGTGGACTGGAGGATTTCCGCAAAAGCGCGGACCAATGTGCTTTTGGCGCAGCCGCGATGTCCGAGAAAAAGCGTGCCGCCGATGCGCGGATCAATGGCGTGATAGATGAGCGATTTCTTGGCCTGCTCCATCCCGACAATCGCGGTGAAAGGAAATTGAATCATTCGAGTTGTCCTTGGAGTTCGAGTAAGTTTTCTTCCAGCGCAGAGAGGGTCGCCTCGCTGGGATGCTCCCACAATCCGCGTTCCGCCGCTTCGAGCAAGCGTTCAGTGGCCTCTTGCAGCGCCATGGGGTTATGTCGTTGGAAAAATTCCTTTTGCTCGGGAGAAAGCAAAAGCGCCTGCGCGATTTCTTCGTAGTGATGATCCTCGACGAAATTCGTCGTCGCGTCGTAGCCGAAAAGGTAATCGACCGTCGCAGCCATCTCGAATGCGCCTTTGTAACCGTGCTGGCGCATCGCTTCGATCCAGCGAGGATTCAGAACGCGGCTGCGGATCACGCGCACCAACTCTTCCTTCAGCGTGCGAACGCGAAGCTGATCGGGGCGGCTCGAGTCGCCGTGGTAATTCGCCGGCGCGCCGCCGCGAAGTTGCTCGATGCTGGCCTGGAGGCCGCCTTGGAATTGAAAATAATCGTCGGAGTCGAGAATGTCGTGTTCGCGATTGTCTTGATTCTGATGCACGACCTCGATTTCGGCGAGCCGCTCGCGGAACAAGCCGATGGACTCGCTCGCGGTGCCATCGCTGTCGAACGCATGCCCGCCCCATTTGCAAAAGACATCGGTCAGATCGCTTTTCGAACTCCAGTTTCCGGCATCGATTAGCGGTAGAAGGCCGGTCCCGTATGAGCCGGGCTGGGAGCTAAACACGCGGAGTGTCGCGCGTCGGGCGGCTTCGCATTTATTTAAACCTTGCTGAACAAGCGATTCACGGTCGCGCAGCCACGTTTCGCGGATCGGATTCAATTCCGGCGGTTCGTCCTGTTCAGCCAGCCGCTTTGGCACCGTCGCGAGAAGTCGCATTGTGTCCCCGAATGCATCGCGAAATAAGCCCGATACCCGCAACAAGACATCCACGCGCGGCCGTCCAAGCAAGCTTAAGGGCAGAATGCGAAAATCAACCACGCGCCCCGAAGATTCCTCCCACACCGGCTCGCAACCCCACAACCATAAAGCTTGCGCGATGTCATCGCCGCCCGTGCGCATGTTGGAAGTTCCCCACACCACGAGCGCCAGCTTGCGCGGATACTCGCCATGTTCCTGCCGGTAACGCTCCAGCAGCAGATCGGCCATGTCTTTGCCGCAGCGCCAGGAAGTCGGTGTCGGGATCACGCGCGGATCGATGGCGAAAAAGTTGCGCCCGGTGGGCAACACGTCGAGCCTGCCGCGAGTGGGCGCGCCCGCCGGGCCGGGCGGCACAAACTTTCCATCGAGACCGTTGATGATGTTGCGAAGTTCGTCGCCGCATTGCGCGAGCCGCGGCGAAAGTTGACAGCGCACCAATTCGCGCAACCGCTGCAGGTCTGCGCTTTCCCCGGGCACTTGCGCACGCTGCAAAGCATCTGCAATCCACGCGCGCGCTTTGCCGTCCAACTCATCGCGCTCGAACGGCGCGAGCTTTTGCAAATCAACGGCCGCGCCGTGCAGCGCTTCCATCAGGCCGGGACGATCGCCGCTGGGCACGCGCAGCAAGCTGAGAAGAAAGTCGATCTCTTTTTCCCCGACCGGCCTTTCGCCTAGGACGTGGAGCGCCGACCGGATCTGGCTCTCCTTGATTTCGCAAAGAAAATTTCCAACGGCCTCGATCGATTTCGCGCTGCCTGGCAACTCCTTGCTCCACGAGGCAAGGGCGAGCAACTGCTCGATCTCGCGCTCCAGTTCCGCAGCACGGCTGGGATAGAGCGTCACGCAGTGGGCATGCTCTTCGAGCAGGCGCTCCACCTTTTCGAGATCGTCGTAAAGACCGGCTCTGGTGAGCGGCGGCGTGAGATGATCGATGATCGCGGCACACGCGCGGCGCTTGGCCTGCGTGCCTTCTCCAGGATTGTTGACGATGAACGGATAAAGGTGCGGCAATGGGCCAAGACATAGTCGCGGGTAATCATCCTCGCCGAGCGCCACGCTGCGCCCTGGCAACCATTCGAGGTTCCCGTGTTTGCCAAGATGCACGATGGCATGCGCGCCGAATACTTCCCGAATCCAAAGATAGAACGCGAGATACTCAGGCGGTGGCGGCAAGGTAGGACTGTGATAGATGGCCTGCGGCTGTAGCGAAAAGCCGCGGGGTGGTTGAATGCCGACAAAGACGTTGCTCAATTGTATTCCGGCAACGGGAATGTCGTCGGAGAAAGTAAGCTTCCAACTCCTGTCTAACTCTTCCCTGCGGTTGGCTGGCAATGTTTCCAGGAAGGATTCAAGCCGGACGCGATCCATTGTCTGGCGGCATGGCTTGCCATAAGAATGTTCCGGATCGTTGGTGATCCCACCCTGCAACCATTGTATCAACTCTTCGCCGTTTTCGGGAACGGGCTCCACCAAGTATCCTTCTGCACGAAGGGCGCGCAGCAGGTTCACCGTGCTGGCGGGCGTGTCCAAGCCGACCCCGTTGCCAATCCGCCCATCGCGGTTCGGGTAGTTGGAAAGAATCACCGCGACCTTTTTTTCGGCATTTGGGAGTTCACGCAAACTGGCCCAACGCAGAGCCCACTCCGCAACATAGTCGATCTGCGACAGATCGGGTGCGAGCCGTTTCACCCTAAACTGCACTTCCGGGATGAGCTGGTCGTTTTCCTTGAACCCCGCGACCGTGCCGAGGAGGCGTCCGTCGATTTCCGGCAGGGCCACATTCATCGCGATTTCGGCCGGAGGCAGACCGGCGACGTTGCCCTCCCATGCTTTGCGGCTGCCAAGCGCCACCGGCACTTGCAGAACGGGGCACCCGAGTTGTTCGAGAAATGATAGTCGATCGCCGTCGTTCATGCAGATGGAAAAGCTCTGCATGGTCAACACGACATGCGGCGGCGATTCGTGCGCGAGTTTTAACAACTCAGCCTGCGCCGCAGGATTGCGCAGCGAAAACGAATAAAAGCAGTGGACCCGAAACTCTCGATCCTCTAGCGCGGCGCACAAGGCATCCACCACCTCGAGGTCGCCGCTTTGATACCATGCCCGATAGAAGCAGAGCCATGCGTTGTAAGTTCCGAGCGTCCTGGAGACTTTGTAGATGCCAAACTCCGGCATCGGCGTCGCTTCCGGCAAATCGTCGGGACGCTTCTGAAGCAACCACTCGATGCACTCTCCGGCGCGCTGCATGTTGTCCGGGCCGCCGTGTTTGAAAAAGTCAAACATCCGTTTACAGACCGTCGGGGGAAAATCGCTCAACGCAACGAGCTCTTCCTCGTCCGCGTCAGTGCCCGATAGAATCAGCAATCGCGGACGATCTTCCGCTTCGTCTTTCAGGTCGGATAATCCCTGAATGAAATGTGCAAAGTAAGCTGTGCCGCCCAGTAAGCGAGCAACCACGAGCCTCGCGTGACGGATGACATTTCCGATGTAATGGTCAGCGGCTACCGGCTGCCGCAGTGGAAAAGCGTGCGCGATGCGCAATCGATTCCCAAATCGGCCGCTCCATGTCGCAGCAACACACGCCAGGTCGGTGTCGGCGGCGCTCAGGAAGACGATCTCCCCGGGAGTTTGATCGATGAGGATCAACTCCCGCTCCGTGTCCAGGCAACCCGGCTGCGCTGCGGTCCAGTGCATGATTTTGCTCTATTTCCATTCCGAACCGGTAAGTTCCTTCATCAAATGAACGACTTTCTCACGGCGTGGATGATAGCCGATGAACACCAAGCTGGACTCCGGCTCATGGTGATGGTCTTGCTCGAAGTAGGTTTGCACGCGAGTGCGCACGGCCTGCACGACAAGCCGGTGATGCTTGCCATCGACAGCCGCAAAGCCCTTGGCCCGGAGAATCGGCTGCTGCAGTGTGACTTCACGCACGGCGGCTTTTATTCTCGCCGCATCCTGCGGCTTCTCGCAGCGGAGCACGAATGACTGCCATCCCGTATCATGCTCGTGGAAATGCTGGTGCGTGTGCTCGCCGTGCTCGTGCGCGGAAAGGCCGGTATGGGAATGCCCGTCAAACTGGCTTTGGTCTTCCGGCGGGCGATCCAGCTCCATTGGCATCTGCTGGATCGGGCCGTGATGATGGTCGTGATCGTGATGAGTGGCCGCCACAGGCTCCTCATGCATGTTCAAGCCCATGCACAAGCGTGTATCGAGTTCCGCATGGTAGGCGAGTTCCAGGAACCGGATCTTTGCCGCCTTTTGGCGAACCAGCTCCTCAGCCTTCATGAGAGACCCTTCCGACAACTCGTCGATCTTGTTGAGAACAACGACGTCGGCATTCTCCAACTGGTGGTTGAGGATCGAATCCAGCGAACCAAGATGCTCGGGCACTTGGCTTTGCTCTGCGCCGGGAATTGGTTTGCCGGTTTCGAGGTTCCCAGCGAGGAGTTGCGGAGTGTCCACGACCGTGAGAACTGCATCGAGTTGGAAGTCGTTGCGGATTTCCGGCCAGGCCAGCGCCCTCATCACAGGCGTGGGCAGAGCCAGTCCTGAAGTTTCGATGAGCACATGATCGACCTCTTGCTTGCGGCTTTGGAGCTGCTTCATCACGGGAAGAAAATCGTCCTTGATGGTGCAGCAGATGCAGCCGTTGGGAAGATCGTGGATTTCCGCGCCGCACTCCTCGCCGGCGCTGCGCAGCAAAGCCCCGTCCACAGAGACTTCGCCGAACTCATTCACGAGCACGGCGAGCCGACGGTCGGGATTTTTTTTCAACAAACCACAAATCAATGTGGTCTTCCCGGAGCCGAGGAAGCCGGTAATAATGGTGACAGGAATTTTCATCTACAGTGTCCTAGCAGGCTGTCGGACTTGGAAGTGCGAGTGGAATTTCTCCTCGAAAACCCACCGTGCAAAGAAGGCCAACCGCCCGACATCCTGCTAAAATCGGCACTTCGTGCCGATATAAGAAAATCCGTGTTTTTCTCCGCGAAGCGGAGTCCCAGCAGCCTGTCTGAAAGGGCGGGTTCATTTTTTCGAGGATTTTTCATGCTTCAAATTTCGGCTTCATTCGAAGTCCGACAGGCTGCTAGCCTGATTTTTCGATCAGGTTGATCATGAAGTCGTTGACGCCCGGGAAGAGGCTGATAACCACTGCAGCCATTAGCATCGCCAGGCCCGCGTAACGATAGACACCGAATTGCAGCACCCGTTGGAGCAGAAGTCCCAACGCGATGCCGCCGCCCTGCAAGAGCAATGCAGAAAAGAGGCATCCGGCGATAAATACTGGCATGTTGTGAACATTGCTATCGTTGGCGATCAAAGCGCTGCCGTGGCAGGACGCAAACAGTGCAACCACGCACAGCGTGAGAAGAATCGACAGACGCGAACCCCATGCGAGCAATCCCCCAAAGACTACGATGGAAGCAAGGATGCCGTATTCTGCGAGTGGGACCGGAACACCCATGATGTTCAGGATGCCTCCGAGCAACACGGACACGCTGAAAATGCCGGGAATCGCCCACAAGGCCTTGCCGCCAAGTTGTGCAGCGATGAGCCCGACAGCGATAGTCACCAGCATGTGATCCAGTCCGTGAATCGGCATGCTGATGCCTTGCAGGAACGGCTCGCTGGTCATGAACTCGGCGTGATGAGCTTGAGCAAGCGATGGCAGGCCCACAAGGGATGCCAACAACAGTGGATACGGGGATGCTTTGATGGATTTGTTCATACTGCCTGTCTCTTTTTTGTTTGTTTTGTTTTGGTTGGTGCTGCTGAAAAATTCAAAGCGCGACGGATTGGCTCTGCAAGCAAGTGTCTAAATATTTTATTATGGTCTGAAAATCGCGGGCGACGACGGGATAATCCATCCGCGGCCGTTCCACCACGATCAGAGTGGCGTTGATTGCTTGCGCGGCATCGGCCTTGGCTTGGAATCCGCCTGCTTCGCCGGAGTCTTTCGTGACCACGCAGTCAATGTCCCAGCTTCGCCACAGTGTTTCGTTGAACTCTTTGGAAAACGGCCCCTGCATCGCGCAGAGGTGAGCCCGCGGAATCCCAAAGCGGAGGGCGCGTTCCAGTGACGCCGGATCGGGGGCGACGCGGACAAACCATTGGCGCTCCGTCGCCAGCCTATGTTTTACAAACGTTGACAAGTCTTTCGTGCCGGTCGCGAGGAAGATCCTTGTTCCTTTCCCGACCGCCTCCGCTGCCGCCGCCTCCATGTCGCGGCAGGAGATTGCCGTGGGCCGGCTCCTGGTCTCTGGCCTCTCATAGCGCACGTAGGGAATGCCAAATTCGCGGGCGAGGCCGATGAGTTGCCCGGAAATTTCCGTCGCAAAAGGGTGCGTGGCATCGACGATGGCTTTCGCGTCCGACTGCCGCAATTCCCGGCGGCGGGCTTCCACGCCAATCTTTCCAGAGCAAACGACAAGTCCGGGAAAATTTTCCACCACAAGCTCCTGGCCATATTCCGAAGCGGTGGAAACGATCACATCATGTCCGCTGCCGGCAAGTTCCGAAGCCAGCGCGTTGCCATCGCTGGTGCCTGAGAAAACCCACACGGACGGGCACGCGGCGATGGGTGCCGATTCTTGCTCGCGAGGAATGTCCCATGAATTGTAGCCACGCGGCGTGTAGATGAATTGACGTTTGCGCCGCGTGAAGCGGTTGCCCACGATGATCGTGGTCAGCATGTCGAACTGACGATCGAGCAACTCCGACAACGTGCAGACGTAATGCTCCTCGCCGTCGCGGTAGGCATTCCTCACGACGCCGCAGCAGGTCTGCGGCGACTTGTGCTCGAGCAGAATGCGCAGGATGCGATACACGCCGTCCTGCCTCCTCCGGCTCTGCACGTTGTAAAGAGCCGTCACCAAATCCGCCTGCGCGAGCTGGCGCGCGCGATGTTCGATCCATTCCCACGGGCAAAGAAGATCCGACAGCGAGAGTGTCGCAAAGTCGTGCGACAAGGGCGACCCGAGCAGGGAGGCGCAGCTGTTCGCCGCGGAAATTCCCGGAATAATTTTCAGCTCGAAATCATCCTCCTCGCGCATCTCTTCCAGAACCAGAGAAGCCATTGCATACACGCCGATGTCGCCGCTTGAAACCAGGCTCGCGACGCAGCCAGCACGCGCGAACTCGATTGCCTTAGCGGCTCGCTCGCGTTCTTTCGTCAGTGGCAGAGTATGGATTTCCTTCCCTTCGATCCAAGGGGCAATCCACTTCAAATAAAGCTCGTAACCCACAATCGCATCACTAGCCCGCAAGGCCGATTGAGCCATTGGCGGTATCAATTCGGCGAAACCGGGACCGACGGAAACGAGGTGTAATTTGCCCGATGCAGTCATAGTTCGGAAATCTCCTCAACGATCGCGATCGCGACGCCATCCAGGCTTGTCTTGGAGAGCACCAGCCTGCCGCGGAAAGTCGCGAGCAAAGCGCACGGCTCGCAAACACCATCGACGCCGATGTTTTCCCGCACCCATGAAGAAGCGTTGGTCACCCAAGGCCGCTGCTGGATCAGCGCTTGTGGAATGATTCGCAAAGAAAGATCATTCTCTTCGCACCATTCCAGCAATCCGGGTTCCTGCGCTTTCAAATCGATCGTCGCAACTTCACGGATCTCTTTGCGGTCGCGCGAAATTTTTGACAGCGCGCCGTGGATGGCCGCATCAATTTTTTCACGGCTTATTCCTTTTCGACAACCGATCCCCACGACCAGCGGCTTGAGCGTCTCCGTCGCCGTCGTGATGACCGGAACAGCTCCGGTGAGATTCGCCACGCGATAGGCCAGGCGATTAGCACCGCCTTCGTGGCCGCTCAAGAGCGAGATGGCAAAGCGGCAGCCTTCATCAAGGACCACGATCGCAGGATCGGTCGATTTGTCTTTTGGCAGCCCTTGCAAGTAGCGAACGGCAATACCTGTGGTCATGACAAGAATCCATTGGTGATAACTCGCGTAGCATGTCACAAATGCCTGGCGGTTCTCGTCGCTTTCCAAACCGCAAAGTTTGCCTCCAAGGCTGTGTTCAAGATGCCGGCCGAGCTTTTCCGCTCCGGCACGCACGATCCAGATTCCGAGTGATGAAGTCATGCGGAAACCTTCCTGCTGGCTTTCCGAAAACGATGAGAGTATTCGGCCGAATAAAGTCGCGACTCCGCCACGAGCTTTTCGTCGAGAACCTCGCCGACGATCAGCATGGTGGAAAGCTGCCAGTCGTGCGCATTGATTTCATCGAGCATTTTGCCAAGCGTGCCACGATGGATTTTTTCCTGCGGCCAGGTGGCTTTTTGAACGAGGGCAAACGGAGTTTCGGGAGAATAGGATGCCAGAAGATCTGCGACAACTTGCGGCAGGTTGGCTCCCGAAAGAAAAATGCAAAGCGTGGCGCGGTGGGCCGCGAGCGATTTCAAGGATTCCTTCTCGGGCACGCGCGAAGCGCGTCCGCTGGTGCGGGTGAGAATAATGGTTTGCGCGACTTCCGGCTTCGTGAGCTCGGCGTTCAGCACCGCAGCCGCCGCGACGAACGAGGAAACGCCGGGGATGGCCTCGTATTCGATTTCCAGCGCGTCCAGCCGTCGCATTTGTTCCGCGGTGGCACCATAGATCGACGGATCCCCCGAGTGCAGACGGACGACGTCCCAGGCTAGTTCGCGAGCCCGGATGTAATTCGCTTCCTGCTCATCGAGGTCGAGCTTGGCAGTATCGATAATCTCCGCATCGGCGCGGCAATGCGCCAGCATTTCGCGACTCACCAGCGACCCGGCGTAGAGCACCATCGGCGCTCGCGCTAGAATTTGCGCTCCTCGGAGTGTGATCAAATCCGCGGCCCCCGGACCGGCTCCAACAAAATAGACTTTCATGATTGAACTCCTGCGTGACGTTTTTTTGCCGGGCTTTTGCGAATGAGCATCGTCGCGAGGTAGCCCAGCGATTTCTCCGGTTCCATGTGGTGAACGCCGCTGTGAACCACTTCGTCGTCCATTCCGACATGACGAGCGAAAGCGCAATTTGCCGCGATGCCCATTTCTTGAACCAACGCGAGAACCGCCGGAAGCCGCTTGCCGATTTTCATCAAAACGACGATGTCGTGCGACTCGATGGCAGCCCGCAAGTCCGGCAGCTTGTCCGGACACGGCAAAATCAAAACATGCTCCTTGCCTTCTCCGAGTGGAAATTCCGTCGCCGCCGCAACCGCGCAATAGCTGGTCACGCCGGGATAAGTCCGGTGCCGCAACTCCGGCAGACAATCCCTCAATGCCGCCAGCGTGTAAGTGTAAGTCGAGTAAGTGAATGGATCGCCGATCGTGAGATAGGCGATGTCTTTGCCTGCGCGCAATTCCGCGGCGATGGTCTCCGCGAGGGTGGCGTAGTGTTCGCACAGCAAGTCGCGATCGGACTCCATCGTGAACTCCACTTCGCGAAACCGCTCGCCGGGTATCTCATTCGCCGGCAGACACTGGCGTGCCACGGAATGATCCATCGTTGTGGCGCGCGGCACGAAGATCACGTCGCATCGCTTTAAAAATTCCCACGCGATCACCGGAATCAGTCCCGGTTCGCCGGGGCCAACGCCAATCCCGCAAAACATGCCCGGCATGCTCAAGCGATTCCTCCCAAAGCTTTGCCGTCCATTTGAAAAAGCCGCACGGCGACTTGATCCACGCGCTGCAATCGCCGGGAAACAGCCGCGCCGATTTTGTTTTCGAGGGCACTCCAGAATTGCGGCGCGCAATCCTCCGCATGAAGCAGCTCCACCACGCCTTCCACGATTTTCGATTCTTCAATGCTGCGCAGAATGCGATCGCTCAAGCCGAATTCGCTCGCAGCGCGGAGGATGGCTTCCACTGCGCTGCGGCTTTGTCGCGAGTGAGTATCCCACACGCCGTCGAGCACCTTCGCGAGCTTCCCGGGATGGCCAATCACCCAGAGCAGCGGGAGACGATAAGCGTTCTCCGTCAAAGTCTGGTCCACGCATTCCAAGGCGTAACCGATGAAGTTTGACATCTGCACGACACGTTTTAACGGAAGTTGGAGCGAACTGCGCGCGAATCGCTGGCCGAGGTTGCCCGGCGCGAGCACGATTTCGTCCGGATTCCCGCCGAGCGCCACGCGGATGTAAATCTCGATCGATGCTTGAAATGCTGCCATCGATTTCGGTTCCACGATTCCGGTGGTTCCGAGAATCGAGATGCCGCCTTGAATCCCGAGGCGCGGATTGAAGGTGCGCTTCGCAATATCCTCGCCGTTTTCGCAGCCGATCTGCAGATCGAATCCCGCGTCCCGGCTGCCATCTCCTTCATTCAGGACCTCGTGCACGGCGTGGATCATCATGCGCCGCGGAACGGGATTGATCGCCGGCGACCCGATGCCGATTTGCATGCCGGGTTGCGTCACGATGCCGACTCCCTCGCCGCGCAGAAATACGATTTCGCCAGTGCGATTGCGTTTGACCCGCGCAAAAATGCGCGCGCGGTGGGTCTGGTCGGGATCATCTCCCGCGTCCTTGATCACATCCGCGCGCACCGTGCCGTCATCTTCATCGCGAATGCAATCGATCGGAATCGTGAGATGCTGCGCGCCATCCGGCAGGGTAACATTCACTTCGTTTGGCGACTCGTTGCAGACGAGCTTGAGCAGAGCTGCTTTCACCGCTGCAGTCGCGCAACTGCCCGTGGTGTAGCCACGCTTCAAGCCGTTTGCAGCCAATTGCCCCAGATCGAAACGTGATCGCGACGCTGAATCGGTGGATGTTTCCTGAGCCATCATTTCGTTGCCAATTGGTTTGCCACACGAATGAGCATCGCGTTCACGGCGGCCGCCGCCCATGGCGATCCGCCGCGCGTGCCGCGATTCGTGATGCGCGGGACTCGCAGGCAGCGACGCAGATTTTCTTTGCACTCGCGCGTCCCAACGAATCCGACTGGCAGGCCGATGATCAAGTGCGGACGCCACTGCTGTTCGTTCACGAGGCGGACGGCTTCCTCCACTGCCGTCGGCGCGTCCCCGATGGCGAGGATGAGATCATTTCCAAATTGCATCCACGCCCGGCGAATCCCTGCTGCCGAGCGGGTGAGACCGTTGGCTTCCGCGAGCAGTTTTGTTTCCTCATCGTGCACGCAACAGACCGTTTGCACCGACAACTCTTGCAAAAGGGTTCGGCGCAAACCGCTTTGCACCATCGTGACGTCAGTGACGATCCGAGTGCATTGCGACAAGGCTCTCACGCCGGCCTCGACCGCTCCGGGGGAAATGAAAATGTCGTCCACGATCTCGAGGTCGCCGCTGGTGTGAACGAGCCGCTGCAACACGTCTCGCTGCAATTCAGGAACGCCGGACCAATCGCGTCCCGCGCCGATGATGCGAAAGCTTTCCGCTTCGATCGGATGCGGCGCGCAGGCTCCGGATGCTTGTTGCGGGGCATGGCTTCCATTTCCGCCGCGCACGTGGAAATGGTGTCCCTGCTGCGGCGCGCCGACCTCCTTTTCATATCCCACGATCTGCACGCGATATTTGCACAGGCCGCAATTCATCGCCGCCTTTCCCGCGATGCTTTCGGCAGCCCGTTCGAGGAACGCATCGGCGATGTGCTCGTGAATTCCAAGGTAGTCGCACTTGAGCACTTCGAGCTCGGGGTGGCGCACCGCAAGATCATCAACTGCCGCGTAAATCCTCTTGATTAGGACTCCCGTGAAGAGCAGGAACGGCGCAACAACGATCCTCGAAAAACCAAGCCGCACCGCAAGCTTGAGACCGTCTGCCACGAGAGGTTTGGCGGTGCCGGAGTAACACACGAAGGAAGCTCCAAAGCCCATGCCTTCCTCCAGCATCCGCGCGAGTTTCGACACGTCGGAGTTGGCATCCGGGTCCGTGGTGCCGCGGCCTACGACGACAAGGCCCGTGTCGGATCTTTTCACGAGCTTCATCGATCGCGACTCAGCTTCGATGATTTTTTCGCGGAACAGTTTCAGCACCAGCGGATGCAAATGGAGCGCCGCGCCGTAGCTGAGCCGCGCCTGTGGAAATTCCCGCTGCAGAGCGAGCACTTCACTTGGCATGTCATTCTTCGCGTGACTCGCGGCGAGCAGCACGCCGGGGACAACCGCGATCTGCTGCGAGCCCGCTCCGATGCTGGCTCTCACGGCCTCGTTGATCGTCGGGCGCGCAAACTCCAGAAAGCCATGCGCAACTCGCCGGCCGCCGCCGCGCGCTTTGATGATTTCAACAAGGCGCTCGAATTCACGCACGCCCTCGGGATCGCGGCTGCCGTGGCCGGCAATCACGATGCCGTAATCGTCTTGCTGTGTAGCGATCATACTTTCACCTCCGGTTCGATTTGGCTCCGCATCGGGTTCAGCGTGCGAATGAGCATGATGCTCATGTCGCTGAAGTCCGCTGTGCAGGTGGCAAGCGAACCGCTCCACGCGGCTTCCGATTGCGTGAGTCGTTCCCACACTTCGGTCGGGTGGTTTGCGGAAATGCCGCGCGACAGCAGGAACGCCGCGATGTCTTTCGGCATGAAATCCCACGGACACGGAATCACGATCGCGTTCCGGCCATCTTCCAAAACGTGAACGAGGTGCTCCTTGAACGGCTCAAGATCGCCGCGCCGGTGGAACGTGACGAAGGTGGTTTCGTCAAAGCAAACGCGGCCGCGCGACGCGAGAATCTGAGCGGAAGAAATGCCAGCAAGCGTCTCCACCCGATGCCCGCACGCGCGCTCCACGCGTTCCAGAAATTGGAATCCGGAAAAATGGATGTCGCCCATGAAAACGACGGCGCATTTCGATCCCTGATGGTGCAGCGCGGCGACGTCGCGCAATTTTTCCACCTGATCTTTGTATCCCATGGTAACGACACCGCATTCAGGACGAATCAGCGGGCGCACGAGATCGATTACAGCCGTGAAGCCGGCAATCACATCCGCAGTCTCGACGAGTTCTCTGCCGCGTTGAGTCAAATACCCGAGATCGCCGGGACCAACGCCGACGCACCAGATCATGCGTTTGCCTTTCTCAATAACGGACGAAGTGCAGGTTCGCTCATGGAAAAATAAAGATGTACATACGAAGCATGAAGGTTGTGGCGAGTGAAGCCTTCGCGGCGCTCCGAGCCAAGCCGCTTGCGGCGCACCGTCCACAGATTCGCCGTCTGGCTCTCAGCCTGCCACCGCGAATAATGAAATTCATGGCCGCGAAACTCTGCGCTATCCGCGCCCGCGAGGCCGGAGCAAACGCAGTAGCCAAAATGATGAAGCCGGCCGGTCAATTCCACCACGCCGGGCACCGCCCTGGCCATCGGGTATCGTGTGCCGTCGAGCGCGACGAGCTCTTCGGCGAGCAGCATCAGGCCGCCGCATTCGGCGTAGCACGGCAGGCCGGCATCGATTGCGGAACGAATCTCTGAGCGCATCGATTCATTTTGCGAAAGAGCGTCCGCGTACACTTCCGGGAAGCCGCCGCCAAACACGACGCCGTCGATTGCATTCGGCAGCGCAGAATCGTGAATCGGAGAAAACTCCACGAGTTCCGCTCCGCAACCGCGCAGGTAATCGAGATTGGATTCGTAGTAAAAATGAAACGCCTCGTCCCTTGCCACGCCGATGCGGAGATGCTTTGCGGTTAAACCTGTGTTTGTTTGCGCGGGCGCAGGCAAAAGCATTGCGAGGATTCGCGGTAGATCGAGATGCTTTTCGGCGAGTCGAGCGAGTTCCTTGCGGGCGGGAAATGCCCGCTCCTGGCTCGCCTGTAAGCCCAGGTGCCTTTCCGGCCAAGCCAGCTCTTCACAAACCGGCACGACTCCAAGCACGGGAATCTTGAGCGGAGCGATCGCCTCGCGCAGGTAATCGGCATGACCGCTTCCGCTCACCTGGTTCAAAATGAGGCCTGCGATCCGGCCATGCCCGGCTTCTTCAAGAAATCCCCGCAACGCCGCAGCCAGTGAGCGCCCGGCCTTGGCGCTCGGGACGACCAGCACGACGGGCCAATCAAGGAACCGCGCCAGTTCCATCGTGCTGCCTTCGTCTGAGCGCACATCGCTTCCGTCGAAAAGTCCCATCACCCCTTCGACGATCGAAATCTTTCCCGCGCCGTGCGCAGCCACCTCGCGCGCGATGCCGTCGCTTCCCATCATCCACGCATCCAGGTTGCGTGAGGCAATTCCGGCAAGGAGTCTGTGATAGCCGGGATCGATGAAGTCCGGCCCGACTTTAAAAGGCTGCACGGCAAGGCCACGTTCCGCGAGCGCGGCCAGCAACATGCAGGTCACGGCGGTTTTTCCGCCGCTGCTTTGCATGCCCGCAAAAATCAGCCCGCAGGATGCAGTTGCATTCATCAGAATTCAATCCCCCTGCGCGCTTCCACACCTTGATCGAAGTGGTGCTTGATTTTTCGCATCTCGGTGACCACTCCGGCGCGCGCCATCAATTCTTCCGGGGCATATCGTCCGGTGAAAACGAGCTCCACGTTCGCGGGCCGCGCATCGGCCAGAGCAATGGCCCGATCGAGTCCTATCAGCTCGCGGTGGATGCAGTAATTGATTTCATCCACGATCACCAAGTCATACTCGGCGCTGGCGAGCACGCGTTGCAGCTCATCCATTTCCTTTGCGAGCGCAGCGCGCATTGCTTCCACATGCTCGGGAATGTTTTTGCTTCTCGACAGGATCCAGTCCTGCTCGACGTTTTTATAGGTCAGATTTCGATGCAAATTCGGGCAGATCGCCAGTTCGCCCGTTTTCCAGCGCGGCTTCATCATCCGCAAATAATAAACGCGGAAGCCACAGCCGAGCGCGCGCAGCATCAGCCCCATCGATGCGGTGCTCTTGCCCTTGCCTTCGCCGGTGTAGATTTGAAAAGCGCCGCGCTTCAAACGTGGCCGTGGAGATTCGGTGCTCATGTCAGTGGGAAAAACTTCAGCGCAAATGAAAGCGCGACGAAAACGGCTGCGCACACACCGGCAATCCGCCACATCCAGACCAGGCTCGACGCGATGTCCGCAGCGGCTGCGGCCCGGCCCGACGCGTTGAAAACGGGGCCGTGAACGCATTGCCCATCGTAAAAATTGTCGCCGCCCAAGCGCACGCCGATCGCGTAAGCCATGGCGGCCTCGCCCCATCCGGCATTCGGACTGGCGTGCGCGGCTGCCTCACGGCGAATCGTTTTCCAATGAACCGCAGAACGAAAAACACAAAATGCACCGGCGCAGATTCGAGCCGGCAGCCAGTTGAGAACGTCGTCGATGCGGGCCGATACCTTGCCGAATTTTTCGTAAGCATCTGTCCGGTGTCCTACCATGGAGTCGAGCGTATTCGCCGTGCGATACAGCAACGCACCGGGCGCTCCCGCGACGAAGCTCCAGAAGAGGGGCGCGATCACCGCGTCTGTCGTGCTCTCAGCCACGCTTTCGATTGCGGCGCGGCTGATCTCGGACTCACCGAGCGCTTCGGTGTCGCGGCCCACGATCCACGCGAGGCGGCTGCGGGCCGCTGGGAGATTGCCATTTGCAAGCGGCACGATGATCGCTTTGACATGCCGCGACAAATCCATCGCCGCAATCGCTTGATAGATTACGAGCGTCTCCAGAACCTGCCCTGCAAGCGGATTCAGCGCCGAGCAAATGCGATGCGCCGCCGCGTAAATCGCGAGCATCGTCCCCGCGACGAGAATCCAAAAGACGACGCCGAGGAGCACGCTTCGACGCAGACGCGCGGTAAGCAGTTTTTCGTAAGCGGCCGAAAGCCAGCCGGCCCATCGCGCGATGTGCGGCCAGCCGCGCGGATCCCCGAGCAGGACGTCCAGCACGATCGCGATGAAGATTTGTGAGGGATCAACTCGCCACATAGCGCCAGATTTCTTCGAGGTTGAGATGTTCCTCCACGGCGTCCGCCATTCCGTCGTAAACGCTCTGCAAGTGACTTCGCCACGACGCGGAGGAAGGCCGGTATTGCGAGAAGTTCGCGTGTTTTGCCAACTGCCCGCGCACTGCGGACGATTCAAACAGGCCGTGAATATAGGTGCCCCAGACCTTTCCTTTTCGGCAGCCTTCTGCCTGCGCTACGCCGCCATTTTGCACCCGCAAAAGCGCCTCGCACGGACTTGTGGCTCGCGTCTGCCCCATGTGGATTTCGTAGGCAGTCCACCGGTCGCCGCCCCACGAAGCCAGAACCTGCGAAACGGTTTTCTCTTTTGAAAAAGTCGTTTCGATCGGCAGCAGATTCAGCCCCGGCAGAGTCCCGCGCTCGCCTGCCACGCCGTCCGGATCGCACACGCGCTCGCCGAGCAGTTGATAGCCGCCGCACATGCCGACAACGGGAACGCCGCGCTTCGCCGCCGCTGTCACGGCTTGATCCATACCCGTCGCGCGCAGCCACTCGATGTCCGCCACGGTATTCTTGCTGCCTGGAAGGACGATTGCCTTTGCGTCCTCCAGCTCGCCGGCGTCGCGTGCCCATTGCACGCGAACGCCTTCGTCGAGCAGCCACGCCTGGCAATCCTGCGAGTTCGACAAATGCGGGAAACGAATCCACGCCAGCTTGTCGCCGGCGCCACGTTCTTCCGCATCGCGACAAAGGCTGTCTTCGCTCTCCGGCTGAAGATTGGCGCAAAACGGAAGCAGGCCGAGGTATGGCAGCGGAATCCTTTGGGCCAGACATCGGCGCGCATCGGCAAAGAGCGATAGATCGCCTCGAAATTTGTTCACCACGACGCCGAGTCCTCGCGCGTGATCGCGAGGTTCGAGCAGAATCCATGTGCCGACGATCTGCGCGAAGACGCCGCCGCGTTCAATATCGGCGACAAGCAGCCACTTGCCGTCGAGATGATGCACGGGCCGCAAATTCACAATGTCACGCGTCATCAAATTGAGCTCCACCGGACTGCCCGCGCCTTCCAAAACCAGCACGTCGCACTTTTTTTTCCAATGCTCCAAAGTCTCGCAAACCGTCGGCCAGAGCTCCTCGACCAGCTCGTAATATTCGGCGGCTTTCACGTGCCTCCGCGCGCGGCCGAGTACCACGAACTGCGAACCTGCAAGGCCCGATGGCTTGAGCAAAATGGGATTCATCTCCACCGTCGGGAGCAGCCCGCACGCTTCCGCCTGTGCCGCTTGCGCACGCCCGATCTCGCCGCCGTCGAGCGTGACGTAGGAATTGTTGGACATGTTTTGCGCCTTGAACGGCGCGACCTTCAAGCCTTTGCGGCGCAGCCATGCGCAGAGCGCGGTCGCGAGCCAGCTCTTGCCGCTGTTGGACGAGGTGCCGAGAACCGAGATCGCTTTCATGCGGCCCTCCGATTCAGCGCAATGCAGATCGCGGTGAGTTCTCGCGCGAACAGGTTGTTCTCCTCCTCGGTCCTGACGGCGAGACGGATGAAGCGTCCCTTCGGCATGCCGTGAAACGAATCGCATACGCGCACGAGCAGTCCGCGACGCCCCAATTCGCGGTAAATGCGCGAAGCGTCGAGCGACGAATCCAGCAGCTCCACGAGCAGGAAATTGGCGGCGGACGGATAAACGCGGAGCCCCGCGATCCGGGATAACCCGGCCTCGAACCGGTCTTTTGTTTTTGGGAATTCGCGAAGCCCGGCGAGGAGTTGCGCATGATTTGCTGGTGTTAAACACTCTGCCGCCCATGCCTGTGCGACGGCATTGATGCTCCACGGCGGTTGCATCGTGCGGAGGCGCTCCATCCATGCGGCATTCGACGTCGCCAAAAATCCCAGGCGCAGTCCCGGAATGCGCCAGCTCTTTGTCAGTGAACGCAGCACGATGAGCGGCCGGTGTTCGCTTAGAATCGGCAGGAGTGTTTCCTGCTCGTGATCCGCGACGAACTCGATGAATGCCTCATCGACAAGCCATGTCTTCGAGCGCGGCCATGGTTTTTCGAGCAGGGCGAGCCATTGTCTTCGCGTCTGCAGCGCGCCGGTCGGATTATTCGGGTTGCCGAGCACTACCAGGTCGAATGGATCAAGCAGATGCTCCCACGCGCTGATTGGCACATGCCACATCTCGTGAGCCAGCGCGATGCGTTCCGGCTCGCAACCGGCGGCTTGAAACGCGCGGTGATAGTCGCTGAACGCCGGTTCGATGATGCCGATTCTGCAACGGGCAAAAAGCCTCGCCGCGAGATACAGCGCTTCGATGGCCCCGCCGGTCGGCAGAATGTGATCGGCGTTGACCCCATGCAGGCAAGCGAGTTGATCGCGAAGGCTGCGGGCATCGGCTTCGGGGTAGCACGTGATTTGAGCGCGCCATTTTTCCCAATCAGCCGGCGGGACGACGGGCGCGAGCACATTGATGTTCGCGCTGAAATCAATGAAGGCATCCTTCGACAGCCCGAACTCTCTCGCTGCCTCCGACAATCGGCCGCCATGAAAAGCCTGGGACATGGCTAGCCGCCCCCTTTCAGCACCAACGGCAAGCCGGCCACCAAATATTCCACCGTGGTCGCATAGCGCGCGACAAGCTGGTTCGCGGAGCCGCATAAATCGCGGAAGTTGCGGCCCTCCGGCGTCAAAGGAACAAGGCCACTCCCGACTTCGTTGCTCACAAGAATCAGTGCACGCTCTTGCTTGCGGGCGGTCTGCATCGCCTCCTCCAACTCCGCCAGGATGCTCTCCGCGGAGCGCGCCTGCATTTGTTGAAACGAGAGCCAGAGGGTGAGGCAATCCACCAGCAAAAGACGTCCGTCGTTTTCGAGAATCTGATTCCGCAGATCGTAACGATTTTCGATCGTCCTCCAGTGGCTGGGACGGCGCTGCCGGTGTAGTTCGATGCGCGCCCGCATTTCTTCGCCCGCCTCCTCCGTGCAATACGTCGCGACGTAGGAAACCGGCAGGCCGGAAGCGGCCGCCACGGTTTCCGCATGCCGGCTCTTTCCGCTTCGGCTCCCGCCGATCACAAGATGGAGAAGGGATTTCAAGGCCGGACCTCCGCCTCAATCGCCACATGGAGCGCATCGGGCACGACGCTCCAATGGTCATCCTTCCGTCGAAGGCAGTTAATGCTGCCGCAGGGCACTTCCAGTTCGAACGCTCTTCGCAGCGGCAAATCCGAGAAGGCACAGACCGCCGCGCGGATTACGCCGGCGTGCGTGACCACGAGGAGACTGTCAAACGGCTCAGGATCGATTTTTTGCAACTCGGACACCACGCGGGACCGGAGTTGGTGAAACGATTCGCCGCCCGGTGGAGCAACGGTTACGAAGTCGTCCATCCACGCCGCGAGCGCATGGGGATCATCGCTTCGGATCTCGTCCCAAGTCCGATTTTCCCACGCGCCGAAATTCACCTCCCGCCAGATCGCATCAGGCTGCGGGCAAATGTCCAGCCTGGCTGCGATCGCGTCCGCCAACGTTCGGCAGCGACGCAAATCGCTGGATAAAAGCCGGCCCGGCTTCGTGCGCGCGGCGTCTTCCGCAATGCGCTCGATCGCTGCGAGACCTTCGGCGGAAAGGGCCACATCAGTCTGTCCGATGCATCGTTCGCCGCTGGATGCAGTCGCCGGATGGCGCAAAAGGCGGAGCAACATGGTCTTAAATGTCCGGTAACCGAAGTTGCGCTGCCAGCGCGAGGTAGGATGCCAGTTCCACCAACTGATTGGCCGCTCCCAGGCAATCGCCGGTCACGCCGCCGATCTTTCGTTTGAAATAAATGCCGGCGAGTCCCGTCACAAGTACGGCTGCCAGGACACACGAAGCAGCTGCACGGCCCGTGAGCGCAAAAGCCAGCGCTGCCGGGAACGCAAGGGCCGGCAGGAGCTTTCCCCGCCTCACGCTGTCGCCAAACAGTTTCGCTTTCGATCCCTCCACTCGAACATA
>JAXIPG010000262.1:0-29514 GCA_045403045.1 Terrimicrobiaceae bacterium | reverse complement strand
GGGCTCCATCAGGACTTCCTGCGGCGCAGGACCTCAGGCGGCAGGTTTTGTCTGACGGCTCTGCGGACGCGGCGCGCCATCGCGACGGCACGTTTCGCCTCGGCCAGCGACACTGTCTCGTAGTCTCCAGGATATCGCGTGACCGTTCCATAGGCCGTCAGGCGGCGCTGCTCCTCAACAGGCAGCGGGACGCGCAGGCCTGCCGCAAGGGCGATGAGCTCGCCGATGTCGTGGATCCTCGGGAACTCCGTTCCTCTGTATGCCAGGTAGGCCTTGAGATATTTCTCCGCGCACTGCTGCGCGTGAAACGCCACAGTGTCTGTCGGACACTCTTCGCCTGCGCGCAGCGTGATTGCCGCATTCCTCAGGTCGTTCTCCGCCTTGTCGATCCAGCCACGAACGACCGCTAGTAGATGCTCACTTGCGGCCATAGAGGACCTTTCCTTCTCGCGCCGCAGGGCGCTCGATTGTACCCACGATCTCCTTGCGCCATTCGAAGTCCTCGGGAGTGGTGACGATGATGTCCTTGGGCACGCGGATGTCGTGTAGAGCTACTCCGATCTCGACCGCCTTCTCCCGTCTCGAGCCTTCGACCGGCATCACTACGAGCAGATCGACGTCGCTGTCAGAACCCCCGGCGCCACGCGCATGGGAGCCAAAGAGGATGATCTGCTCGGGATCGAAGCGCTCGACAATGCGCCGGACGATCTCGTCGAGTGAGCTTCGGATGTCGTCTCGCCTGGCACTATTCTTGATACTCATCTCCCATCCGCTCGCTTCACACCGGATACACGTTGGCCACCTCGACAATGCGTCCACTTCGCGATTCCGCCTGGAGGAGCGTGGGACTTTCCGGCGTTATTCGGACCAACGAGGGCAACCGAGTCCGTGAGGTCGAACGACTGCTCGTTGAAGCGCTTGGAGTTTTTTTCATGGTCTCTGTAAATCTCATACGGCAAGAGGACTAGGAAAGGTAGAAGGAAGAATTAGGAAGGAAGAAATGCGATCATACTTGGTTCGTTTCTTCAGGGTCGTTTTCCTTCTTCCTTCCGCCTTTACACAGGCGAGGCGGCGATCTCGGGCCAACTCTGGACGAGCAGACGAGCGCATCGGCCGCGCGCGCTTCTTGCGCTCGCAGAGGGTGTAGAGGCGGTAGGCCAGCTCGCGAACGACCTCGACCTTGACGCCCAGCTCTGGCGCCGGACCTTCGCCGACGCAGCGAGCACAGGGAATCAGGTGGTGAACAATCTCCCGAGCCGTGAGGCCCGCGTCCTTGCCGGGTCGCAAAGGAGTAATGTCAATAGACCGTAGCCGACGGGCACCGCCGTGGCCCTCGAGTTAGACTAGAGAGTCCCGTCCAGTGCTGCATCGGGTTTCTTCTCACGCCCGGGCCCGGCGAAGCGTGTCCGAATGTACTCCTGCGCACTGTCGTGCGGCAGTCTTACGGTCCCGGGACCGCTTCTAACGAAGAAGTCACCGTCCGACGCTGTTTCCATCCCCTTCCACTTCAAGAACACCGGCTCCGGGCTCCTCTGGCAGCTCACCACGCACACTGTCTTGCCTTGCACGATCTGGGTCTTAGGGTCGATGCACGTGCCAGCGCGATCACCGAGGCCATTGCGCACGACTTGCGCCAGGTGGAGCATGAATTTGTCGTCGCTCTCGAGCTGGTCGCGCTCGATCCCCACGATTGGGCCGTCGTCGGCCACTCCGATCAGCAGGTCTCCGCCCTCGGTGTTCAGGAAGGCGTCGATGGTTTTGAGCACCGCGTGGGTCACCCCCTTGTCGTCCTTCCTGTCTTCCTTAAGGTTCCAGCGCAACGTGGACTTGAACTCCAGCGTCTTCGACTCGCCGCGCTTAATCAATTCCTCGGCGTTGCGATGGGCACGCAGGTACTGGTCGAAGAGGACGTCCTTGATTGCCTCGCCGAAGGCGCGATCATCGGTGATGCGGTTGTATAGCTCGAAGTTCGAGTCGACGATCTCCTGGATGACGTGCTCGACCTTATGGTCGAAGGTGAGCCGCACGTTCTCGCGTGTGTTGACCCGCGCCGCGGCGTCGAGGGCCGCATCGCCGTCGAGCTTATCCATCGTCTGGCCGAGCGTCACGCGGTGCTCCGGGCCGAGGTTCAGCCCGAAGCGCTCGTTCAGTTCGGCGATGATGCGGGAGAGCGTCTCCAGCTCTTCCGGACCTGTCTCGTAACCGCTCTTGGTGCTCACGGGTTCGAGGACACCGGGCCTGCGCTCGAGCGCAATCTTGCCGCTGCCGGTCTGCTGGATGCGGAAGGACTCCATGTCGATGTTCTGCTGTACCTCGCGCGGCAGTTCGGTGCGGTCGGCGGGGAGCAGCCGCCGCAGGTGCCGTGCGAAGATGTAGAGCTTCGCGAGGTCGGCATCGGCGAAGGTCAGCACCTGCGCCAGGAACGCGTAGAGACGCACATAGTCGGTGAGCTGGCCCCGGAAGTCGTGCTGTTCCTCTTCCGCGATATCCCGGAAGCGGTCGAGCACAGGGGCCAGGACAGCATAGAGCCGGTCCTGGGTGGCCTTCGGGTCGAAATAGACTTTGGCGAAACCCTCCACGTCGGCCTCGGTGTGGACTGGGAAGTCGGCGAGGCGGGTCTGAATCTCGTAGAGGAGGTTTGGGTCGGTCGCCTCGGACAGCAGCGTCGTCTCGTAGTAGGGCTCGAAGGCCGCCTTGATCTCGTCAGCTTCGTTGGCGAAGTCGAGAACCATCGTGCCCTTCTTCTCGGGATGCGTCCGGTTGAGGCGAGAGAGCGTCTGCACCGCGTTCACCCCGCCGAGCTTCTTGTCCACGTACATCGTGTGCAGGAGCGGCTGATCGAAGCCGGTCTGGAACTTGTTTGCGACAATCAGGAAGCGGTAATCGGGGCGGTCAAGGGTCTTGGCGGTCTGCGCTTCCGGAAAGCCGTTCATGCCGGACTCGGTATATGACTGACCGCAGTCCTGGACGGTCCCCGAGAAAGCCACGAGCGCCTTGAAGGGATACCCACGCAACGCGAGGTACTTGTCGACCGCCAGCTTGTACCGCATTGCGTGCAGGCGCGATCGGGTGACGATCATCGCCTTCGCCTTGCCGCCGATCTCGCCTTGCGCCTGCGCAGCGAAGTGCTCGACGCAGATCCGTACCTTCTCGTTGATCGCGTGTGGGTGCAGCTCGACGAAGGACTTGAGAAGGTACTCGGCCTTCTTCTTATCGTAGCGCGGGTCGTCCTCGACCTTCTTGAGCAGCCGCCAGTAGACCTTATAGGTCGTGTAGTTCGCGAGGACATCGAGGATGAACCCCTCTTCGATCGCCTGACGCATGCTGTAGAGATGGAACGGCGCGAACTTCCCGTCGGCGCGCTTGGTGCCAAAGAGCTCCAGCGTCTTGGGTTTGGGCGTGGCGGTGAAGGCGAAGGTCGAGAGGTTGGGGAGCCGCCCGCGCTTCTCCATCTCGGCTAGGATCGCGCCCTCCAACTCCTCCTCGGGCGTCTCGGCCCCGGCCTCCTGCGCCTCGGCCTCGTCGAGCGATCGCGACGCGAGCACGGCCTTGAGGCTCTTCGTGCTCTCGCCCGACTGCGACGAATGCGCCTCGTCCAACATCAACGCGAAGCGCTTGCCAGGCAACTCCCCGATCTCATTGGCGATCACGGGGAACTTCAGGAGAGGCGCACAGCGCTCGTCACCGTAGCGACGTTCTTTGCTGACGTGATAAAGACGCAGAAGGGCCAGCTCGATCTCCGGGTGCCCGCAGTAGCCCCGAATTTGGCCCGGCTCGCGACCGAAACGCGCCGCAATGTGGTCCGCAAAACGCTGTGCGACTCGGAGGAGCCGCTCCTTTCCGGTCGCTTCGAAATGAACCACCGCTGCTTCGATCAAGTGCCCGGCGCAATAGAGTTCGTGCAGGTCTCGAAGTTCTTGAATCGATCCTGCGGGCGCCAGGTAAGGATGTGGCTGTTGACGTAGCCGTCAGGCAACTGCGCCCGCTCAAACAGGCCAATAATCTCGTCGACACGCGCCTCCAACGCCGCGTCGCGCGTCTGCTCCAGGCGTGCAGATGCGGCTTCCAACCATTTCGCGAGGTCGGAATCCCAAAAGATGCTGCCGCCCCAATATCCCGCATCGGCCCAGGGGTCTGCGAGCTCGCGACCCCGATGCATCCTCTGGTCGAGAAGCATCGCATCCATCTGCCCTTCCGCGCGCATTTCCTCAAACTGGTGAACCAACGTGGTTTCTCCGATGAGATCGCGCCAGCGCTTCCAGAAGCCGTCTTGAATTATTACCTGACCGCGGGGGAGGGGGTACCAACCATCGTCCATGACTACACTCATATGCAAAGTAAGAAGGTAGAGGAAGGCTAGAAAGGCAGAAGTAAGAATTAAGAAGGAAGAAATGAAGAAGGACTCGGAAAGGTACAAGTAAGAATTAAGAAGGAGGAATGAAAGGCGACTATCCTTGGTCGCGTGCCTGCTTGATGATCGTGACAAAGATTGCGGTCAGTTCGTCACATTCGCTTCGCAAAGTGTGGAGTTTCTCCGAGGGCACTACCCCGCCATCGACGAGTAGTTCGAGCCAATAGGCGGATTCTTCGAGTTCTCGAAGGGAGTCGCCGCATTTGGCGGCGAACTCGGGTTTGCTCCGTGCACGATACGCTTCCCTGTAGTTTGCCCCAACGGACGTTCCCGAGCGGAGCAGTTGCTTGCCGAGCACTTGAGCTTCGGTGCCTTTCGGCAGGCTTCCAAAGAGACGGATGATGCGCAGCGCAAACTGCTTCGTCCGTTCCCTGAGGTCGTCCTCCTTCTTCATTTCTTAATTCTTAATTCTTACTTCTGCCTTTTCTAACCGGCTGATCAACACGAGGTTTCGCAGATAGATGATCCACCCGGTCGCCTGGCCGAGGATTCCTACGATATCTCGGCGCCAAATGAAATAGATGAGCAGCATCGTCGCCCCGATGAGACTCATCCACCAGAACGAGACAGGCACGACCGAACGTTTGCTTTTCTCGCTTGTGAACCACTGAACAATCATGCGGCCCGTGAAGAGCAGTTGACCGGACAAGCCAATGGCAACCCAGACCAAGCCGACTGGACTCGTCACATTGAACACTGTAGAGAGCCAGCCTCGCCCGGTCTGCTGATCATAATAGAACCGCGAGAATTCGTCCGGCGTCAGCATTCGATCGGTGCCCGGACCCAACCGTTTGACAATGTAAACGAGCGATCCGTCCTTCAGCCTGGCAGCCTTCACGTTGTCCTTCGCGCCGGAGAGCGCAACTTTGAAACGAATTTCAGAGCCCGGGATTACTGAATCGTCAACAGGCCTTCCGATTTCATCGAGTGGCTCGGCGTGAAGTGTCGCGCAGCAAAAAAGGAAGGCAGTGAGAAAGCGGAGACTTCGCATGTTGGGGCGAGCGTTATCGCACCAGGTGTGCGGGATCGCAAGGCGGCACAGGCTTTTGTGATGGCGCGTCTCCCGCTGGCACGCGTGGCGAGGCAGGAACGTTTCCCCCATCGTTGCCGCCCTCTTTCTCATGAGGATCGAAAAAAAGATCGACTGCAAGAAACAAGGCTTTGGAGTGACGCGCAAAGATCAGGCTAAAGAGAAAAACCGGTACAAGCACCGCCGCGAGCAACTGCCAGACCGGCAGGTCGAATTTCCATTCCAGCAAGCCATAAATCGCAAGCCCAACGATGCTGCCAACGCCGTAATTTATGGCCCAGATGGAGATGAGGTAATAGCCGGGTTCCCGTTCGTAAGGGTATCCGCAGCGCGGACAACCATCGAGTGGGGTAAACCAATCGCGCAGAGTCCGCATTCGTTTCCAAGGAATGAAAATCGGGCTGACCCCGCATGCCGGACAGCGCAAACGCATGGCGCGGCAGAAATAACGAAAGGCAGTGGCCGTTGTGCGCGGCTCTTTCACAGCTTCAGGATACGACGGCAGCCCTGCGGCGCAAAGGCAGGATTATTTATCTTGAGCGAGGTGGAAGCGGACGACAATACTGGCGAGTTTTCGCGTTATGCCAAATACGATCCTAATCGGGGCTCAGTGGGGAGATGAAGGCAAGGGAAAGATTATCGATTTTCTCACCGATGAGGCTGATATCGTCGTCCGTAGCCAGGGCGGAAACAATGCCGGCCACACGGTGATCATTGGAGACAAGAAGTATGTTCTCCATTTGATTCCCTCAGGCATTCTGCGTCCCGGAAAGACATGTGTTATCGGGAATGGCGTGGTGATCGACCCGGTCGATTTGGTGCGAGAACTCGACGGGTTGCGCAAGCAAGGAATCACGATCGCCGACAACCTCATCATCAGCGATTGTGCGCATGTTGTTCTTCCCTACCATCGTTTGCTCGACGAATGCCGCGAACGCGCCAAGGGCGACAAGAAAATCGGCACGACCAAGCGCGGAATCGGTCCCTGCTATGGCGACAAGGTCGAACGCACGGGCCTGCGAATGGGGGATCTTGTGCGACCGAAGGTGTTCTCGGAAAAGCTGTACGCCAAGATCGAGGAAAACAACAAAATCCTCCAGGCGTTCGGCGAGAAGCCGATCGACTTCATGGAGGTCAACAAAGCCTATCTCTCCGCCGCCCGAAAACTCGCGCCATTTATCACGAACAGCGTTGTGTATCTGCACATGTCGATCAAGGCACGCAGGGGGATTCTGTTTGAGGGAGCTCAGGGCACCTTTCTCGATCTTGATCACGGCACCTATCCGTATGTCACGTCATCAAATACGACGGCGGGGGGAGCATGCACGGGCACCGGTGTGCCGCCGCATCACATCAACCGTGTGATTGGCGTGATGAAGGCATACACGACGCGCGTAGGCGAGGGACCCTTTCCCACCGAGAACAAGGAAATCTCCGACATGCTGCACAAGATGGGCCGGGAGTTTGGTTCGACCACGGGACGTCCGCGACGCTGCGGGTGGTTTGATTCTGTCGCAACGCATTATTCATCAATGATTAATGGTATTGACGAGCTGGCAGTAACCAACCTCGACGGGCTTGACCAGGTCGAACGCATCAAAGTCTGCGTTGCCTACAAACTCCGCGGAAAAACGCTATCGGTCCCGCCTTCTGACCTTCGCCAACTCGAGCGTTGCGTGCCAGTTCTTATCGAATTGCCCGGCTGGAAGAAATCCACGGAAGGCGCCAGGACTTTTGACACCCTTCCGGCAAGAGCAAGAAGTTACCTGAAAAAGATCGCTTCTCTGACTGGCCCGAAGCTCTCCTTGATAAGTGTCGGAGCCGATCGCGAGCAGACGATCCGTCTCTAGAGCAGCCTGTCGGACTTGGAATGAAGCCGGAATTTGAAGCATGAAAAATCCCCAAAAAAATGAATCCGCCCATTTCTGACATGCTGCTGAAACTCCGCTTCGCGGAGAAAAAACACGGATTTCGGGTCCTTTTTCGGCACGAAGTGTCGTGAAAGCCGTTCCACGTCACGTCGCGATCATCATGGACGGCAATGGCCGTTGGGCGCAGCGACGCGGCCTCCCGCGGCTGGTTGGCCATGAACAGGGAGCAAAATCGATCCGCGAATGTGTCGACGCAGCCATCGAGGCCGGGGTTGAATATCTCACGCTTTACGCGTTTTCCTCAGAGAACTGGAAGCGTCCGGCGGCGGAGGTTCAAGGCCTGATGAAGCTCCTCGAGCGCTTCCTGGAGGATAAACTCAGAGAGATGCTCAAAGAGGGGGTGCGCTTGCAAGCGATTGGACGTCTGACCGAACTGCCGGAGGTTTGCCAGCGAAAGCTAGCTGAAGCGATTGCTGCCACCTCAGCAAATACCCGCCTGACGCTCATCCTGGCCTTGAGCTACAGCGGTCGAACCGAAATTGTCGATGCGGTCAAGAGTATCGTGCGAGATGCGCAGGCCGGAAAACTGGACGAGGAGGATGTGACGCAGGCGCTCTTCAGTGAACGGCTCTACACAGCGAATATTCCGGACCCGGATATGCTCATACGGACGTCAGGAGAAATTCGGCTGTCGAATTTTTTACTTTGGCAGCTCAGTTATACTGAAATTCATGTAACTTCCAAGTTGTGGCCGGATTTTCGTAAAGTAGATTTCCTTAATGCATTGAACGATTTTAGCCAGAGAAGCCGCAGGTACGGGGGAGTTTGACGGTAATTTGGTGATTTTTGCGCTTTCTGAGGCTTTCTGGGCCGGATTGCCCTTGACTTCCGATACCTCATCCCGTGCCCTGTTGATGCTGTCTATTTTTAGACATCTGTAATTATGCCTAAACAAACCATTCTCCTCGTCGATCAAGAAACGGACTTTCTTGAGTGGGCCAAGCACCTTCTCGAAGCGACCGGGACGCGTGTACTTACAGAGACTTCGGCTGATGCCGCCTACAAGAGCTTCTGCATGGAAACGCCTGAGCTCGTGATGGCAGAATTGAACCTGAGCCCTTTCTCGGGCATCGAGCTGCTCGCCCGGATCCGGAAGCATTCCCAAAATGCTATGGTTATTATCATTAGCGCCTTCGGAACGAACCAGAACGTCATCGAAGCCATGAAGGTGGGCGCCTTCGATTTCGTGCGCAAGGAGCAGTTGCCGTTCAACCTCAAAATTGTGGTTGATTCCGCACTCAAAGCCTCAGCCGAACTCAAGGCGGCCAACACCTTTAAACCGGTCCTCACCGTCGAACAGCATCAGGATGAGATTGTCGGCAGATCGGATGCCATGCAGCAGGTCTTCAAGATGATCGGGCGTGTGGCGGCTAGCGATGCGCCGGTGATGATCACAGGGGAGAGCGGTTCCGGGAAGGAGCTTGTGGCAAGGGCGATCCACAACTACAGCGCGCGGAGTAACAAGAGCTTCCTGGCGATCAACTGCGCCGCCATCCCGGAAAATCTGCTGGAAAGTGAGCTCTTCGGTCACGAGAAGGGCTCCTTTACCGGAGCCCATAGCCAGCGGATCGGACGTTTTGAGCAGAGCGACAACGGCACGCTCTTCCTGGATGAAATCGGTGAGATGCCGCTTCAGGTGCAAAGCAAGATCCTTCGAGTGTTGCAGGAGGGCGAGTTTTCGCGCGTGGGCGGCAATCAGACGATTCGCGCGAACGTTCGCATCGTCTGCGCAACCAACAAGCACCTCGAAGAAGAAGTCGGTAAAAGGAACTTCCGCGAGGATCTGTTTTATCGCTTGAACGTCGTGCGGATTCACCTGCCGCCTTTGCGCTCGAGGCAGGACGATATCCGCCAACTGTCGGAATATTTCCTTCAGAAAATCGCCCACCACAAACACCGGCCGCCGCTTAAGCTTTCCGAAGAAGCCGCGCGCGTGCTCGAGGCGTACCCCTGGCCTGGAAATGTGCGTGAACTGGAAAATACTATCCAGCGAGCTTCCGTGCTGGCGACTGCGGATGTCCTTTTGCCAAAGGATCTTCCGCTCGGCAAGGTTTCCACATCCGCTTCCGAGCCTATCACGAATGGCAGCGACAGTTCCGTTGAGACTGCCATCGAATCGCTGTTCAATGCGGCGTCCACGAATTCCTCCATCGAGCTTCTGCCCTGGCTTGAACGCGAATTCACTCTGCGTGCAATGCACAAGACCAACAACAATCAGGTTCGCGCTGCCAAACTTCTCGGCATCACCCGTGCAACACTCCGCAAGCGGCTCGAACGTAATGGCGCACTTGGGGTGGCGGACGACGAGTGAGCGGATTTCGCGCCTGGACCCTCGTTGAAGGAGCTTTCCGCGAGGGGGCAGCTGTTCCGCTAACAGACCGCGGTTTCCGTTACGGGATGAGCGTCTTCGAAACCCTGGCCGTCCGTCAGGGGAAAATCCTCTTTCTAAATCAGCATCTTGCAGCGCTCAAGAGTGCCTGTGCCGAAGCGGGATTTCGTACTGAAAAAGCGGAGATTTTGAGCGGATTGGAGGGCCTTCCAGATGGCATGCTTCGTATATATGTCACGGCTGGGGATGGTACCGCGCTTGCGTCCGCCGATGAGTGTCGGACGGTCGCCTTTTTCGAGTCGGCAGAGTTTCCGCGCTCTGGAGACGTCTTGCGAGGTATACGAATCGGAATCTCGCGTGCACCCACAGTTTCCGTGCTCGGCGGGTGGAAGACTGGCAATTACTGGCCGCACGTGCAGGCGTTCGCCGCAGCGCGTGCGAATGGCTTCGACGAGGTCCTCGTTCTCAATATCCAGGGCGCCGTGATTTCCGCCTCAATGGCCAATGTCTTTTTTGTGTTCGGCGGGGTGCTGCGTACACCGTCGGTTCGCGTCGGTGCGCGACAAGGAGTTGTCAGAGCATGGATCAAGGAAATGACACCCGTTGGCGAGTCTTTGCTTTCCTTGGAGGACATCAAAGAGGCCGACGAATGCTTTCTCACAAACAGCCGGCTCGGCGTGATGCCCGTCGCAGAGATCGAAGGGCGCTGCCTGCCTTCACGAAACCGTGGCGAGGCTTTGGCGGCGTTGTATCGTGAAAGAATCCTCGGCGAGTGAAGCGATCTTCGACCGCGCCAGCCCCGCGCTGGGCGCCAAATCGAGAAGGTGTTTCGGCGAAGTGGCCGAAGCCGCGCAACCCTTCGTAGCGGCTCTCATTGCCCGCGCTACGGTCGGAAGCCGTGTCTGGATCGTCTGTTCAGACGTGCGGGCTCAGGAAGACTTTGCGGCGGAACTAATGGCATGGCTTCCGGAGGCGCGGCTTCTGCCGGAATTGGAGATTCCCTTCGCGGACGATCTGCTGCCTGATCCCGAGACGTCTGCCGAGCGCCTTGAGATTTTGAGCTTGCTGGCGCAAGAGGAATCAATCGGGCCGCTCGTCATTCACACTGGTCAGTGGGCGCAAGAAGTGCCATCTGCTCGCGCTCTGGCGAAGTCGGTGCTCTCTTTGACAAAGGGCGACAGGGTCGGTTTGTTTGAGGCGGGCGAAAAGTTGACAAATGCCGGATTCGAGCGCGTGGCGCAGGTGGTAACGCGCGGGCAGTTCGCGATCCGCGGCGGCATCATGGACGTATTTTCGTGGCAGGCGTCCCTGCCGATGCGCCTTGAGTTGGACGACGAGGTCGTAGATTCGATCCGGAGCTTCGATCCCGACACGCAGATTTCCATTGGCGAAGCGACTGCATGTGAGGTTCTTGCCGGGAATTTCGATGCGAAGCTTGCTCCGCTTCGTAATTATCTTCGGAAAGAAGACCTGATCATCGATGTTGCGGGTAGCGAGGAGCGGGCGGATGTCCGGATTTCGAGCGAAAGCGGAAATGACGCGACGCCCTTTTTCCCTCAACCATTTGGGACATTCGATGCCGGCGATCTCGTGCTTGACGCGGTCCGCCGCGACCGCCTCTTCCGTCAGCTGGAGGAGTGGAGAGTCGCAGGCTGGCAGGTGTCGCTTGCGGCGGGTAGCGACGGTGAAATCGAGCGATTTCAGGAACTAGCCACCGAAGAGCATTTCGACGTCTCCTCCGTCAACTTTCTGCAAGCTCCCATCACCCGCGGGTTCGTTTTTCCTTCGGCTCGACTTGCCGTCCTGTCTGACGCGGAGCTGTTCGGGCGTTCATCATCGCTGCGCCAACGGCGCATCTCCCATCGCCGCGAGCGCCTGCTGGCGGGTCGCGCGGCCATCGATTTCACAGAGTTCGAACCAGGCGACCATGTCGTGCACCTCGAGCATGGCATTGGCCGATACGTTGGTTTGCAGACGACGCCTGGCGATGGCGGGGGAGAGGCGCTGTTACTGGAGTACGCCGGCGACGCCCGGCTCTATGTGCCCCTGGATCAAGCCTGGCAGGTCGCCCGCTATGTGGGCGTCGGGAAAAGACACCCCGAACTTTCTGAGCTAGGCGACGGGCGCTGGGCGCGGGCTCGAGAGAAAGCCCGACGCTCGATCTTCGACTACGCCTCTCAAATGCTGCGCGTGCAGGCCGAGCGAGACATGAGCCCAGGATTTTCCTTTGGCCCGGACACGCATTGGCAGGAGGAATTCGAGGATGGTTTTCCCTTCGAAGAAACCGCGGACCAGCTCCGGGCGATCGCCCAGACGAAGCAGGACATGGAATCGGAGCGTCCGATGGAACGCCTCATCTGCGGCGATGTGGGTTTCGGAAAGACCGAAGTGGCGATTCGCGCGGTATTCAAGGCGGTCATGAGCGGGAAGCAGGCGGCTTTGATGGCGCCGACGACCGTGCTGGCACAGCAGCACTATCAGACGCTTCGGGAGCGCATGAGCGATTATCCGGTGACGATCGAACTCCTCAGCCGGTATCGGACGGTAGCCGAGCAAAAGCGGGTGCTCATCGGGCTGGCTGACGGCAGTGTTGACGTGGTAGTCGGAACCCATCGGCTCGTGTCATCGGATGTCCGCTTCAGGGATATCGGTCTTCTCGTGGTCGATGAAGAGCAACGCTTTGGCGTGAAGCACAAGGAACTCCTCAAGGACCGATTTCGGCAGGTGGACGTGCTCACGCTATCGGCTACGCCGATACCTCGCACCTTGTATCTTTCATTGATGGGTGCGCGGGACATGTCGCTTATCGAAACGCCGCCGCCCAACCGTCAGCCGGTCGAGACCATCGTCAGCGCGTATGATGAGAGGATCTTTCGTGATGCCATCCAGCGCGAACTGGCCCGTGGTGGACAGATCTATTTCCTGCACAACCGTGTGCAAACAATCGAACGCATCGCAAAGCGCATTTACGAACTGTGTCCGAGGGCGCGTGTCGTTATCGGACATGGTCAAATGAGCGAGCACGAACTCGAGTCGGTAATGCGGACATTCGTGGCGGGCGATGCGGATGTCCTTGTTTCGACGACGATCATCGAGAGCGGCTTGGATATTCCCAATGCCAACACGATCATCATCGATCGTGCCGATCTCTTTGGTCTAGCCGATCTCTACCAACTTCGGGGGCGGGTGGGCCGTTCGCAGACCAAGGCGTACGCCTATCTGATGCTTCCTCGCGATCTTATGGGTGCCGCCCGCAAACGCGTGTCGGCCATCAAACAGTACTCGGACCTGGGCTCAGGGTTCAAAGTCGCCATGCGTGACCTCGAAATTCGCGGCGCCGGAAACTTGCTTGGCACGGCTCAGAGCGGGCACATCATCGCCGTCGGTTTCGATCTCTATTGCAAGCTTCTCAGGCGGGCGGTGGAAACGTTGTCCGGCAAGTCGCGCGCACCTCGCCCGCCGGCCGGCCTGAGGCTCGATTTCCTTTCCACCGAAGAAACGCAATGGCGCCGCGCGCCGGGCGAACTGGCCGGAGCTTTCCTCCCGGCAACCTATATTGCGGATTCCCGCACGCGGATCGCCTGCTATCGCCGTCTTGCCGAAGCGGAGGATCGCGAGGCCATCGAGCGACTTCGCACCGAATGGCGTGACCGCTTCGGGCCTCTCCCTGTCCAGGCCGAAAACGCGCTTTTCGCTGCGACGATCCGTATCGAGGCCGCGCGACGAAGGATCACGATGGTCGAAGTCCGCGAGCGCAGGCTGATGCTCACGCAGCGCAGGGAGTTGCTGCAAAAGGACGGAAGGTTTCCCCGCTTGACGGCCCCCGACCCCGATTCTAGTTTGCGCGAGGTTCTATCCAGTCTCGAAATGATTCCTTGCCCATGATACGTATTGCAGTTTTCTCCGTTGTGGCGCTCGCTCTCGCCGGGAGCGCCTTGGCGCAGAGGGCCGAGGTGATCGACGGCATAGCCGCCATCGTCAATAATGATGTCGTCACGCTCTCGCAGGTGCGCGAACTTGTCGGCGCCCGCGAACGTTCGTTGCGCGAGATGTACCGTGGCCAGGAGCTGGAAGACAAAATCAAGGAAATGCGGCTTTCGGCGATCAAGGATCTCGTAGATCGCCAGCTCATTCTTCAGGAGTTTAAGAAACTTCAGGAGAAGGGGGCTGCGATTCCCGAACACGTTATCGATGACCGTGTGCAGGCGGTGATTCGTGAGGAATTCGGCGGCGACCGTGCGGCGTTTGTCCGCACCTTGCAGGCGCAGGGTTTTACGGTGACGCGATTCAAGGAAATCGAGCGAGAAAAGATCATTGTCCAGGCAATGCGCCAGTCAAAGATTGAGAGCAATTTCGTCATTTCGCCGACGCAGATCCAGGCCTACTACGACAAGAACAAAGGAGCCTATGCGACACCCGAACAGGTGAAATTGCGAATGATCGTGATTCGCGAAGGCTCGTCCGGCGATGTGCCGGACATAGGGAGCAAGAAGGAACTCGCGGAAGAGATCCGCCAAAAGGTCGCCGCGGGCGCGGAATTCGACCGTATGGCGCAGATGTATTCGGAGGATGAGACGACGCAGCAGGTTGGGGGAGATTGGGGCTGGATTGAGCGGAACACCTTGAATGAACAGCTCACAAACCTGGCATTTTCGCTACGTCCTGGCGAGGTAAGCCCGGTCATTGCCATCGAAAACACCTATTATATTATCATGGTCGAGGCGAAGAGAAGTGCCGCCGTGAAGCCGATTGGCGACGTTCGCGACGAGATCGAAAAAAACCTTATTCAGCAGGAACGCATTAAGGCCCAGCAGCGCTGGCTCGAGACCCTGCGGCAAAAGGCGTACATCAAAATCCTCTCCTAGCAGCATTTCGGACTTGGAATGAAGCGGGAATTTGAAGCATGAAAATCCCCGAAAAAATGACCCGCCCTTTCAGACATGCTGCTGAAACTCCGCTTCGCGGAGAAGAAACACCTATTTCGAGTTTTTTCGGCACGAAGCGCCGATTTTAGCAGGATGTCAGGCGCTTGGCCCTCTTTGCACGGTGGGTCTTCGAGGAAAAATTCCACTCAGACTTCCAAGTCCGACAGCCTGCTAGAAGATGTGAAGGTCGGGATCACCTCCGGCGATCCTGCCGGTGTCGGACCGGAAATCATCCTTGCTGCCTTGGGAAGTGGCAAGCTTCCTCGCGAGTTCGATTACCATGTTGTCGGCGCGACAGACGCGTTTGCGCCTGGAAAGCCGGAACGCGCTTCCGCGGAGCATGCGGTTCGCGTATTGGAAGAGGCGGTTTTATTGGCAAAGACCGGAGAAATTCAGGCGGTCGTCACGGGACCGGTTTCCAAGAAAGCGATGCACGATGCCGGCTTCGCCTTTCCTGGTCAGACGGAATTTTTCGCCGAACGTTGCGGAGTCACCGATTTCGCCATGTGCTTGACTGGCGGCAAGATCACTGTGGCGCTCGTCACGGCGCACGTTCCGTTGGCTCGTGTTCCTGGACTTTTGAGGCCAGCGGAAATCGTGCGGGTTGGGCGCCTTTTCGCAGATTTCCTCGTCCGCCGAGGGATCGCTCGTCCCCGCATCGCCGTGGCCGGTTTGAACCCTCACGCCGGCGAGAGCGGCGATCTGGGTTCCGAGGAAATCCTGGTCATCGCCCCGGCCGTTGAGTCGCTTCGTCTTTCCCTGTCCGGCACGGCGGAGGTTTCGGGTCCGCATTCGCCGGACACCCTGTTTCACCGCGCGACAGCGGGCGAATTTGACGGCGTGTTGTGCATGTATCACGACCAAGGTTTGATCCCACTCAAGCTCCATGCCTTCCATCAGGGAGTAAACGTCACGCTAGGGCTGCCGTTTCCGCGGACCAGTCCTGACCATGGAACGGCTTTCGATATTGCCGGGAAGGGTATTGCCCGTCCAGATAGCATGATATCCGCCATCCGGCTCGCATGTGAACTGGTCGGAAGACGAACCCCGGGAAACGCACATTCATAAGCGCAGGCGTGCGAGGTGTCGCGAGAAAATGAGCGTTTCTCTGCGAGCGTGCAATCGAGTCTTGATTCCTGACCCCCAGCCGTTCGTATGGTGGGCCGTGTTTCAGATGATATTCAATGCAATCAGCGCAGCAGAGATGGCGGCGCTGCCGAAAGAGCTGCAGCTTGACCTGCTGGCGGAATTTCACTTGCTTCCGGAAGATGTGGACAATCTGGATGCAAGCCGCTTCGGCAAGGTGCAGCGTGGTGGCCGCAAGCTGCATCGCTGCCGGGCCAAGGATTACCGGATTTACTTCGAAAAGCATCCGGAAGGTGTCCTCATCCATCGCGTGCTGCACAAGAATACAATCCGGGACTTCCTTTTTCGCTCCAGCCTTCCGATGGATGAGGAGGACGAACAGCTTGGAGGCGCGAAGGGATTCTGGAAGCTGATCGAGGAAGCTGAGAAGAAATCGTGAGCCCGTTCACCAGCGAGGCTGAGCGCCTGGAGCGCTTCCCCGTCGCGAAACGCCAGATTTTTGTCGCCCACGCCGGGGTCACGCCCCTGCCAAAATGCGCTGCGGACGCCATGATCTCGCACATCCGCAGGAGTTGCGAAGACCATCAGGAATTCGGCGAGGTGCTCCGCGACATTGACAGGACCAGAAAAGTGTGTGCGGATTTGATCGGCGCGGACAAGTCCGAGATCGCCCTCCTTGGCCCGACATCGCTGGGACTGAGCCTTTTCGCCAATGGAGTTACCTGGCGCGCAGGCGACGAGGTTGTCTGTTATCAGGACGATTATCCCTCGAACGTCTATCCTTGGATGGCTCTGGCCTCGCAAGGCGTGAAAATTCGTCACCTGCGACCAGAGAAACCCGGTCGCATCACTCCGGAGCTTGTCGAGCGCGAATTGTCTTCCCGCACGCGGCTCGTGGCGCTGGCTTCGTGCCATTATCTCTCCGGCTGGCGCATTGATGTGGACGCCATCGGCGCGCTGCTCCACGAGCGTGGCGTCCTCTTTTCAGTGGATGCCATTCAGACGCTCGGCGCCTTTCCTTTCAGTGCGAGGTTTGTGGATTTTTTAAGCGCGGATGCTCACAAATGGATGCTCGGCCCGATGGCAATCGGCATCGTTTACGTGGCGAAGCGGAATTTCGAGCTGTGCCGTCCGACCCTGCTCGGATCGTGGAACGTCCATTCGCCGCAATTCCTTGCGCAGGAGACGATGAAGTTCCACGAAACCGCGCAGCGATACGAACCCGGAGTTCTCAATGTGACAGGCGTTTATGGAATGCAGGCGAGTCTTGAGATGCTCGAGGCGACCGGATTGGAAACTGTTTCGTCGACGATCCTGGATGTGCGCGACCACCTGCATGGACTTCTCGAGCAAATGGGATTCGAGTTCCTGTCGCCGTCGTGCGAAGAGCCTCTGCGCTCGGGCATAGTCACTGCACGACACCCGGGGGCTGATATCAACTCGCTATTCTCCGCCCTCGAGAGGGAAAGAATCACGGCGACGCTGCGCATGGCGCGCGAAAGCGGAGAGTGGCTGAGGTTCAGCCCGCATTTTTACAACACGCGGGCAGAGATGGAGCGGATTGCGGAGGTCTTGCAAGCAGCCTGTCGGACTTGAGATGAAAGTGCCGCTGCCAAACCAAGACACTTGCCGAGAAGCAAGCGCCTCTCCAGACAGGCTGCTGATGCCGCACTGCGTGCGGCTCTTTCCGGATTTGCTCTAGCGAAGCTGCGCCTCAAACCGACGAGGATTGGTCGAACAATCCGCAGATGGAACAGATGGACGCAGATTGAAGGCCAGGCGCCTCAAACTCGAGTCACGGGCTGCCGAAACTCCACAAAGACCATTTTGATGCGGGAGGCCTGATATTTGTCTATCAACAGTCATGGGGGCTCCAACGCCTGCATCAATCTGCCTCTGCATCAATCTGGATTCCACCAGAAAACCTTGTCTCATTTGTTACGGTTTTCACTATTGAAGGATTCGCTGGATAGTTGCTCCAGTCGAGGTGCGCTCGTGATCCGCAATATCAGCGACCGGCATCCGCGTGGTAATCACGCAAAGCCCCGTATTGAAGGCGGCGAGCTCCCGCAGAAGCGCCTGGAGGAAAGGCTCGCGTATCCGTCCCTCTTGTGGGCCAGGCGGATTTTGGAGCGGCTCCAGGCCGTCCAGAATCAGTAGGGTCCGGCGGCGCGCAACGAGCTTCGCCAATCGTTCGCCCTTCTCCCACGCCGTTCCAATCCGTGGATCTGGATCTCCAAACCAAGCGAGAGCTGCGTCAAGAAATTCATCTGCCGATGAAGTGTCGCCACTGCTGAAGGACCAGCCAAAAACGAGCTGCGCAGAACGATACCGTTCAGCAGCCATCTCTCGAAGCCAATGGTTGACGAGCGTGGACTTCCCGACACCAGCCGGGGCAACTATTATAACGACATTTACATCCTCGTTTGCCCATGCAGCATCCAGGAAAGCGATATCCTCCTCTCGACCAGAAATATCGCTTCCTGTAACGGGCAATCTGGCTATTGAAATCTTCTCCGGTCCAAGTCTTGCTGGCGGCTCGCGAGGTACGGCGTAGGAATCGCCAGCGGGCATTTGTCCCAAGCTCTGATACGTGATTGTCCGCTCTCCGTCGATAGCGTCCAATATGGTCGGCATCGCATTCAGAAGTTCGGCCGGCGTCTGGAAACGCCGTCTGGGATCTTTCACGAGGAGCACCTCAATGAGGACAACGACCGGCTGTGGCACACACTCGAGTTGTTCGAGCGGTATCGGTGCGTGCTGATGCTGATACATCACCTCAGCAGGGGAACCCCTGAACAGCCCGTGGCCTGTCACCATCTCCCAGAGCGTCACGCCTAGCGAATACAGGTCCGAACGGATGTCTACGCCGACTCCTGCAAATTGTTCGGGACTGGCGAATTCCGGCGTCCCGGCAAAGCCCCCGAGTATTGAAATCGCGGTCTGAGGACCTGCCTCATTGACAGCCTTGGCCAGACCGAGGTCGATGATTTTGGCGGTCACAGCGCCTGCGTCGTCCAAGCTCACCATGATGTTGCTTGGTTTGATATCCCGGTGAACGAGCTTCTGCTTGTGCACCGCAGCCAAACAGGCGACGACCTGCGTCGCAATTTCCAGCGCCGTCTTTACCTCAAGCCGGCCTGAGCGTTTGATAAGGGTTTCGAGCGTTTGCCCCTCTACAAACTCCATCGCATAGAAGTAATTCTCGCCGGTTCTACCCAGGTGGAAGACTGAGGCAACGTTTGGATGACGGAAGCTGGCCGCCGCGCGCGCCTCTCGCAAGAAACGAAGCCGAGCCGATTCGTCACCAAGATATTTCTCGCTGATGACTTTCAATGTCACGGGGCAGCGCAGATCGACGTCGAACGCTTTGTATGTGACGCCCATCGCGCCGCGACCCAACTCGACGGGCGTCCCGTCCTCGCCCTTCTCCAGTTCATAATGCTCAAATCGGAGTGCCGCGTCTTCCGGTGCCGGCGTGACCGTATCCTCAGAAGAAGACTCGCCGGACTCAGCTCCCACATCGAGAGCCTCACGGAGAATACACACGGGACAATACTCTCTAGCCGCGGGAAATTGCGTGCCGCAAACTAAACATGTGCGCCTGTCGTCCATCTTTATGGACCTAACCGCCCTTCGGTTGCGATCAGGGCTTCGCAAAGAGCATGGATTTCCTCATCGACCTCTCCCGGGTCGCTAACCGTGCGGCCGACCTCCTCGCGCAGAAGGCGGGTGTATTGTTTGCGCAGGCGGTGAATGAGTGTCTTGACCGATCCCACACTAACCTGGAGGGCGCTCGCCACTTGCTCGTACGAAAGTGAGGCTTTGCTGTTAATGGGGTCTAGAAAAGATTTAAGCGTTTCGAATATAGACGTCTTTCCCTGGGCAGCGTATTCGTGGCCGAGCCGGCTCATTGTCTCGTCGAGCAAAGTTATCGCCCACCGGGCGTCAAAGATCTTGTCTGCAGTCAAAAAATCGAGCGCTCCCAGCTGGTAACGATAGTCGGCAAACTTCGTATCCAACGGAACGAATTCAATGTGTCCACCTCGCTTAAGGCGGCGCGCGTGATCGGTCTCATCCAAAAGATAGTTCTGCAGTGAGGCGGCTAAGAACGAGCGGAATTTGCCCTTAACGGGGCTAACCTGCCGCAGCGCCTTGTGATCCAGCAGATGCAGCAAAAAGCCCTGAGTCAGGTCTTGCGCCTCCTCGGCATCGTATCCACGGCGGCGCACAAACGCATAAATCGGATACCAGTAGATCCTGCAGAGCTCGGCAAGCGCGGCTTGGGAACCAGGCGCCTGGCTCTGAGCCGAAAGCAGCACTGCGCTCCAGTGAGTGGTGCGAAATCGGCCAGCGGCGTCCGCTGGCGACTGATGCTCCGGCTTCAATTTCTGACCCCCCCTTTAGTCTCAAACACTCACCCGCTTGCGGCAAGACTAGAGTTCCACCGAACCGCCAACCATTTTCAGATAAACTCTGAAACTCGCCGCTTCCAATGCCTTTGTACTAGATGAACACGATCCTTGCCATGACACCCAGGAGATTGCCAAATTCAACAGCTCCAGTATGCCCAGCGCTGGCACGAAAATAACCGTAAACAATGGTAGACGGCGCGATACCCCGCTTTCGGCACTGATGAGAGCATTACGGAGGATCTTTAGAGATATCGAGTTTGTCAGGGAGGCGCAGTGAGCAACAAATCCAGCGTATCCAACCAGGTGATCTCCCTGCCCAAAGGGGGAGGGGCCCTGCACGGTATCGGCGAGACCTTTTCGCCTGATCTCCACACCGGCACCGGCAACTTCACGGTGCCGATCGCGCTCCCGCCTGGGCGGAACGGGTTCGAGCCACAACTCAATCTTGTCTACAGCACCGGCAACGGGAACGGCCCCTTCGGCTTGGGCTGGGGTCTGAGCATTCCGGGCGTCAGCCGTAAGACTTCCAGAGGGATCCCACGATACGCTGACGAGCGCGATACGTTTCTGCTTTCCGGCGCGGAAGACTTGGTGCCCGTCGCGGAGACGACAGGAACGACGCGCTATCGTCCGCGAACGGAGGGGCTCTTTGCTCGCATCGAACATCGCCGCGATGCGGAGACGGATCACTGGGAAGTTCGCAGCAAGGATGGGCTGGTCAGTGTGTATGGCACACCCCTGAGTATCCAGAACGATCCGGCGGTTGTCGCCAATCCGGAGAATCGAAGTCAGATCTTCAACTGGAATCTCACCGAGACCAAAGACCCCTTCGGAAATGCCATCCGCTACGACTATGAACGGGACCTCGGCGACACAGCCGACCATCTGTGGGACCAGCTCTACCTCAAGCGAATACGCTACGTAGACTACTCCGATCCCCAAACTGGCGGCGAGAAATTCCTGATCTCAGTGACGTTCAACTATGAAGAGCGGCCTGACCCCTTTTCGGAATACCGGCCCGGCTTTGAGATGCGCACGACGCGGCGCTGCAAAAGCATCGAGATCCGCACTCACGCCGAACGCGAACGCCTGGTCCGCGTCTATCGCTTGATCTACCTCGATCAACGCGGTCTGCCGATCGAGCAGCTCCCGTTGAATGCGGCGTCGCTGCTCAGTCAAGTAATCGTCGAAGGACATGACGGCGAGCGCCGCGAGTCGCTGCCGCCGCCGGAATTCGGATACGCGGCATTCGAACCGACGCAGCGACGCTACCAGCCGCTGACCGGCTCCGGCGGATCAAGGCCGGAGCGCTCACTGGGCCATCCCGAATACGAGTTGGTCGATCTGTTCGGCAACGGTTTGCCCACCGTGTTGGAGTTCAACGAGCAGGTGAGGTACTGGCGCAACCAAGGCAATGGCCAGTTCGACCTCATGCGCACCATGGAGACGGCTCCCGCAGGGGTGCGCTTGAGCGAGCCGGGCGTACAACTGCTCGATGCCAACGGCAATGGGCGGGCCGACCTGATGGTGATCGAGGGACTGCGCAACGGCTATTACCCGCTGACCTTCGACGGCCAGTGGAACGAGCGCGGATTCGTGCGCTACCGCAGCGTGCCAACCGTCAATCTCGACGCGCCGGATGTGCGGCTCCTGGACCTCGACGGCGACGGGGTGACGGACGCGCTCCGCACCGGCCCTCAATTTGAGCTCTATTACAACGATCCCGACGACGGTTGGTCGGACCTTGAACTGCGCGAGCGGATCGACAGCGACTCCTTCCCCAACGTCACCTTTGAAGACCCCCGCGTCAAACTTGGGGACGTGACCGGCGACGGCCTTCAGGACATCCTCCTCATCCACAATGGGCGTGTCGAGTATTGGCCTTATCGCGGCTACGGCCGCTGGGGCCGCCGCGTCACCATGCGCAACAGCCCCCGGTTTGAGGACGCCGAGTTCTTTCCCGGGATCGGCTTCGACCCGAAGCGACTGCTGGTGGGGGACGTGGATGGCGATGGCGTAGCGGATCTCGTCTATATCTCGTCTGGTCACATCAGCGTCTGGATCAACCAGGACGGCAACGCCTGGAGCGATCCCATTGTCATTCACGGCACCCCGCCGGTCACGGACGCGACGGCTGTGCGGCTCGCCGACATGCTAGGTACCGGCACCGAAGGCATCCTATGGACCTATGATTTCGGCGCGTTTTCCGACAGCACCTACAAGTTTCTGGATCTGACGGGTGGGGTCAAACCCTATGTGCTCGATCAAATGGACAACCACATGGGCGCGGTCACCAAGGTGTCGTATGCCGCCTCGACCCGATTCTACCTGGAGGACGATGCGCGACCCGGGACGCGATGGCGCACGCCGCTGCCCTTCCCCGTGCAGGTGGTGGCGCGCGTCGAAGTAATCGACCAAATCTCCCGCGGCAAACTCACGACTGAGTACCGCTATCACCACGGGTACTGGGACGGCACGGAGCGCGAGTTTCGCGGCTTCGGGATGGTCGAACAACTCGACACCGAGACCTTCGCCGACTTTCACGCGCTCGGCGCCCATGGGCCCGAGACACGGTTCGAGTCGGTAGTCGAAAAGCATTTCTCCCCGCCGCTCCTCACCAAGACGTGGTTCCACCAGGGGCCGGTGGATGACGAGACCGGAGACTGGCAGGAACTGGACTGGTCCGCAGAGTACTGGATCGGCGATCCGCAGGCCCTGGGACACACCGACGCCGTCAATGCGTTTCTGCAAACCCTGGCCGATCCCCGCCACCGGCGCGATGCCCTGCGGACCCTGCGCGGGAGCACGCTCCGCACCGAGCTCTTCGCCCTCGATGGCACGGTCCATCAAGATCGTCCCTACACTGTGACCGAGCAGGCGTATGGCCTGCGTGAAGAATCCCCGCCTGAGAGCGGCGACCAGGTACGCCTGCGGATCTTCTTCCCGCACCCCCTGGCGCAGCGCACCACGCAATGGGAACGCGGCGATGAGCCGATGACCCAGTTTGCCTTTACTGACGAGTATGACGCGTACGGGCAGTCGCACCGGCAGGTGGGCCTGGCCGTACCCCGCCACCGGGACTATCGTGCCCCCGCGCCGGCCGGAGCGCCCTATCTGGGAACGCTCGCAGAAACCCAGTATGCGCAACGCGACGATGCAGAGCGGTATATGGTGGATCGCGGTTCCGGGAGTACGAGCTTCGAAATCCTGAACGACGGTAGCCCGACCGTCTACGAGCTCTACCGCCAGATCCAGGCAGGCACGGCGCCACGCAAGTTGTTTGGGCAGACCTTCAACTATTACGACGGCGAGGCTTTCGTCGGGCTGCCGGTCGGTCGGCTTGGGGACTTCGGCGCGCTGGTGCGCACCGCGTCGTTGGTCCTGACCGAGGAGATCCTCCGTGAAGCCCATCGTGACCCAGCTAATCCCAATGCGCCGAGCATACCGCCCTATCTACGGCCGGAAGGCGTGACGAGCTGGCCGGCGGAATATCCGAAAGAATTCCAAGCCGCGACACCCGCGCTGGCTGGCTACGTCTTCGCCGATGGGTCGGACCACCGCACGCGCGGCTACTTCGCCCACGCCTCGCGCGTCGCGTTGGATTTTCAGGTGCCAGGCTTGCCGCGCCGCGGACTCCCCGTGGCGATGCGTGACCCGCTCGGCAACGACACCACGATTGCCTACGACCGCCCCTACCATCTGCTCCCCCTGCAAGTGACGGACGCCGTGGGGCTCACGACCAGTGCAGAGCATGACTACCGAGTCCTGCAACCACGAATGGTCACCGATGCCAACGGCAACCGGGGTGCGGTGAGCTTCAGTCCCTTGGGATTGGTCACCGCCACCGCCGTGATGGGCAAGGAAGGCGAGCCGGCCGGCGACACGCTGGAAGCCCCGGGCGGTCGCCTCGAATACGACTTCTTCGCCTTCGACAACCGGCAGCAGCCGGTGTTCGTCCGCAGCGTCGTCCGCGAGCACCACGTCACGGAGACCGACGTGCCGCTGCCGCAGCGAGACGAGAGCATCGAAACCGTAGAGTATTCCGATGGGTTCGGGCGGCTGCTGCAAACCCGAACGCCGGCCGAGGATGTGTTGTTCGGTGATTCAAACTTCGGCGGCGTCGTTTTGCCCGCCGATCAGGCCAATCCCCCGGGCGATACGGTCGGCCGCCGACGGGCCGCGGGGGGTCCCCTGAATGTGATCGTCAGTGGTTGGCAGGTCTACGACAACAAGGGGCGCGTCGTCGAAAAGTACGAGCCCTTCTTCGCCGTGGGCCGGGACTATGCTGCGCCGAACGATAGAGAGTTCGGACAAAAGGCCACGATGTTCTACGATCCGCGCGGCCAGGTAATCCGCACGCTCAATCCCGATGGCTCGGAGCAGCGGGTGATCTATGGGATCCCGGTGAATCTGAACAATCCCGACGGGTTCGCTCCCACGCCCTGGGAGGCCTACACCTACGACGCCAACGATCTGGCGCCAGTGAGCAAAGCGCCGGACGGCGCATCGCTCGGCAATGCGGCGCCGGCGCCCCATCATTTCACCCCATCGAGCATCGTGATCGACGCGCTCGGGCGCACAATTGAAACCATCGCGCGCAACCGTGACGCGCCGGAAGACCCGGCTGACCCATTGCCACCGATCCAGGAGATCCGGACGCGATCTTCCTACGACATTCGCGGCAATGTGCTCACGGTGACGGATGCGCTGAACCGCGTCGCCTTTCGCTATACCTACGACCTCGCCAACCGTCCGTGGCGCATCGACAGCATCGACGCCGGTCTCCGCCGCATGGTGCTGAACGTCGTGGGCAGCGAAACCGAGCGGCGGGACAGCAAGGCGGCGCTCATCCTCCAGGCTTACGATCGTCTGCAGCGACCGATCCGCCTCTGGGCGCGCGATGATGCCAGCGGTCCGATCACCTTGCGGCAACGGATGGAATATGGCGACGCGGGGAAACCAGACCAGGCCGCGCCAGAGCGCACGGCGATGCGAGGCAGAAACCTGTTGGGGCTACTCCACCGCCACCACGATGAAGCCGGGGTTACCACGGTGGCGGAAATGGACTTCAAAGGCAATGTGCTCGACAAATCCCTCCGCGTCATCGCCGATGCGCCGATCCTCGCGGTCTTCAACCAGGCGCCAGCCAACGCTTGGCGGGTCACGCCCTTCCAGGTCGATTGGGAGCCGAGGCCGCAGAAAACCCTGGCCGACCGCGAAGGCGAGTTGCTGGAGACCACGGCGTACCGGACCACCTCGAGCGTCGATGCCCTCAATCGCACCAAGCGCCTCCAGTTCCCGCAGGACGTGGAAGGGAAGCGGCGGGAATTGCGCCCGATCTACAACAATGCAGGCGGGCTGGAAAAAGTCTTCCTGGACGACACCCTCTATGTCGAGCGCATCGCCTACGACGCCAAGGGCCAGCGCGCGCTCATCGCCTATGGCAACGGCGTCATGACCCGCTATGCCTACGACCCGCAGACCTTCCGCCTGAAGCGCCTGCGCAGCGAGCGCTATACCAAACCGAACGATCTCAGCTACCACCCGACCGGCGAGGCGCTACAAGATTTTGGCTATGACCACGATCTGGCCGGGAACATCCTAGGCATCCGCGATCGGACGCTGGGCAGCGGCATTCCCAATAATCCTGAAGCGGTGAGCACCGGCGATCCGGCCTTAGCGCAGCTGCTGGTGAGCGGCAATGCGCTCAACCGCCGCTTCCACTACGACCCCCTCTACCGCCTACGCTCTGCCTCCGGCCGCGAGTGCGACCGCCCGCCCGACGGTCCGCCCTGGGACGACCAGCCGCGCTGCACCGATCTCACCCGCAGCCGCGCCTATACCGAGCAGTATCACTACGACGCGATGGGAAACGTGCTGCGCCTGGAACACCACAACGTACCGGCAGGCGGCTTCGTTCGCAAGTTCACGGTTGAGGCGGCGAACAATCGACTGCGCCGCATGGAGGTTGGCCCTGACACGCCCTACGCCTACACCTTCGACGCCAACGGCAACATGCGGTCCGAGGCCACCTCCCGTCACTTCGAGTGGAACCACAGCGACCAGATGAGGTCCTTCCGCACCCAGACCGAGGGCGCCGAGCCCTCCGTCCATGCGCACTATCTCTACGATGCAGCGGGGCAGCGGGTCAAGAAGCTGGTGCGCAAGCAGGGCGGCCAGGTCGAGGTCACCCATTACATCGATGGGGTGTTCGAGCATCACCGCTGGGGCGGGCAGTCGCAGGCCGGCGAGAACAACCATGTGCATGTGATGGATGACATGCAGCGCATCGCCCTGGTGCGCCTTGGGCCTGGTCATCCCGATGATCGAGGACCGGTTGTGCAGTTCCACTTGGGCGATCACTTGGGCAGTAGCAATGTCGTGGTTGATTCAGGCGGGGCGTTGGTTAATCGGGAGGAGTTTAGGCCATATGGGGAGACGAGTTTCGGGAGCTTTGCAAAGAAGCGGTATCGGTTTACGGGGAAAGAGCGGGACGAGGAAACGGGCTTCACCTATCATGGAGCGAGGTATTACGCGCCGTGGTTGGGGAGGTGGGGTAGTTGCGATCCGATCGGACTCGAAGGTGGCCTTAACCTCTACCTGTATTCTCATAACAATAGTATCCGTTTTAGTGACCCCGAGGGTACGGATCCTTCACCCGATGTAGTCTCTCAGACGGAAGTGCATGGAGGCGTAATCAAAACCACTCAGACACTAGTTAGAGAAAATCTCCACTCAAGACTCGTGACAACTTTCGAACCCGCAACCAATGTGGGAACCCAAAGATTGTATCGACGCGCCGACATATGGCGCGCCGGAAAAGTATACGAAGGGAATTGGACTGATGTCACGGACGAAGCATTGAGAGCCGACTACTTGAATCCGAAGGGGACGGATAAGGGGATATTATCTGTCGAATGGAATATGCCATCTGTGACATTCGGAGCTTCGGGCGGTAGCACTGCCGCATACGAGTTGGCGGAGCAGTATATTTCGGAAGTACCGCCATCCTTGGTCATTCCTTATGTCAAGGATTCCATTCTTGTGAACCATTTTGAGTTTACTCCTGAAGGTGAAAGCATTCTCCAACATCGGGCTGATGTAATTGCAAGACGTTGGTCTGCTACGGGAGCGAGGAAAACTAGCTTCTGGCTCAACAAAGTTGTCGCCGTTGCGAGCGTGGGCGCTGAAGTGGGTTCCCATTACTACTCCGGCGTGCGCGGTTCAAGGGGCCTCAACGCAAATGCAAGTGCCACGGGAGGCGGAGGCCCACCTGGAGGCAGTGGCCCACCTGGAGGCGGAGGCCCACCCGGAGGCGGAGGCCCACCTTCGTCACCCGGCACCGCGCTGGTACGGCAGGTCCCTAAACCCGGGCTGTTGCGCAGAGCAGGGCAGACCGTGAAGATTGGCCTTAAGCGCGTTTTTGACTTCGTGAAGAAGCGCCTGGAGGGCGGTCACCCATCAACAAGAATAGACGTCACAAAGAAGCCGAAGAAATAAGGCTACCATCGATCAACCCGCTTTATGCCTGACTATCGGCGGCATCGGGTGCGGGGCGGGACTTACTTTTTTACGGTGAATTTATTGGAGAGGCGGTTGGATACTTTGTGCGCCATATCGATGCACCGGTTTCACCTATGGTCAACTAAGACTATCAAGGACCATCAAGTTGAAATGAGAGATTTCAAGCTGCAATCACTCGGCAAGACCCCAGACTTCGAACGAACCGGCAACAATTTCCGAGAAATTCTGAAACTCGCCGCTTCCAATGCCTTTGTAATGAGTTGAACCCGATCATAAGCATGAGGTCACACCAAGATTCAACGGAGCAGGCCGATGCCGCCATGATTGACGCCCGCTCGACACGTCGCTGTTGTGCGCCGGCGAAGCGCAGATGAACAAGTCAGGCACCACGAGTCAGGTCATTGCTCGCCCCAAGGGCGGTGGTGCAATTAAAGGCCTGGGACAAAGGAAGTCAGGAGAAAACCTATGGCAGTAATCACAAAAACGATTCAAGCAGGCGAAAAGAGTAACGAGGTCACGGAGATGCAGAAGGCACTCATTAGCTTCGGCGCCAACATCGCCAGTGGTGAACTTTTCACCGCTACCACGTCGGGAACCTACGGCCCAACCACGCAAACGGCGATAATCGCCTTATTTGACCGCTTCGGCTTTCCGCACCTTAACCCGCAGCAATTCAATGCCTCCATAGGAAGGTTGTTGAACATCGCGGTGGGGGCGGAAGTGGGCAACAGCGCGGCACTGCAAAAAGCTGTGCGCGAATCCTTCGCGGTCATCCAGACCGTGCCGGTTGCCGGTCCTTCTGAGCTAGCCATGCTGGCACGGTATGCCGTGATCGCGCGGGATTTCGCCACGGCGAGGAAGATCGCCACCCAGATTCTAATGAGCCAGTCATTAGGGAGAAAGTTGTTCCAATAGTGAATCTGACCACCTTACAACCCTCCGACGCGCGTGAGACGATAACCGGTGAATGGTTGGAGGTTCCTCGACGAAGCCAAGTATTTCAGGAGCGATAATCAATGCCTATAATCGGAAAGCTCGGGTCAGTGTGCAAAAAGTGACAGAAGATCGCTTCTCTGCGATTACCCCTGGCCTCCCCAGATGCCTGGCTCTGAGCCGAAGGTAAAACCGCGCTCCAGCGAGTAGGACGAAATCGGCCAGTGGCGTCTGCTGGCCACAGATGGTCCGGCTTCAATTCTGACCCCTATGGTCAACTAAGACTATCAAGGACCATCAAGTTGAAATGAGAGATTTCAAGCTGCAATCACTCGGCAAGACCCCAAACTTCGAACGAACCGTCAACAATTTCCGAGAAATTCTGAAACTCGCCGCTTCCAATGCCTTTGTACTTAGTTGAACCCGATCATAAGCATGAGGTCACACCAAGATTCAACGGAGCAGGCCGATGCCGCCATGATTGACGCCCGCTCGACACGTCGCTGTTGTGCGCCGGCGAAGCGCAGATGAACAAGTCAGGCACCACGAGCCAGGTCATTGCTCACCCCAAGGGCGGTGGTGCAATTAAAGGCCTGGGACAAAGGAAGTCAGGAGAAAACCTATGGCAGTAATCACACAAACGATTCAACCGGGCGAACGGCGCAACGAGGTCACGGAGATACAGAAAGCACTCATTAGCCTTGGCGCCAACATCGCCCCCGGCGAACTCTTCACCGCGACCACCGCCGGAACCTACGGACCAACCACGCAAGCGGCGATCACCGCCTTGATCACCGCCTTGCTTGCCCGCTTCGGCTTGTCGCAAACTGGTCCCCCGATCTTCAATGCTTCGGTTGGAAGGTTGCTGAACATCGCGGTGGGGGCGGAAGTGGGCAACAGCGCGGCATTGCAAAAAGCTGTACGCGAGTC
>JAXIPG010000221.1:0-10768 GCA_045403045.1 Terrimicrobiaceae bacterium | reverse complement strand
CGATCTTCCTGCCCGTGCACGCGCTGAAGAAAATACAGACCTTCCGCCGATTCACTCTCACGCATCTCGGGCGTTCCGAAACGCTGCTCATCGGAACGCGCTGTCCGGAGCACGGCGAGTTCCTTCTCACCATCACCGCCTCGACACTGCGCCCAATCCAACTGCGTTTCGAGCCGGCACCCTCCGCCGCCGAGGTCAAACAAGCCATCGACCGCGCCGTGCCGGATGACCTTTACCTCGACGATACCCACGGCTCGCCCGCCCATCGCAAGCACCTGACCTATTACTTCGCAGAACAAATCCGCCAGGAACTTTCAGCCTAAAAAATCTCATGAACTACAAAATCAACGGAAAATCTTTCGATGCGGAGCCGAGGCCGGGGCAATGTCTGAGGACTTTCGCTCGCGATCTCGGATGGTTCGGGGTGAAAAAGGGCTGCGACGCGGGCGATTGCGGAGCCTGCACGGTGTGGCTCGACGGCAAGCCAGTCCACAGTTGTCTCGTACCCGCCCTTCGCGCAGCGAATCGCGAGGTGACGACCATTGAAGGACTGGCCTGCAATGGCAACCTGCATCCGATGCAGCAGGCTTTCCTTAACGCGCAGGCTTTTCACTGCGGCTTCTGCACCGCGGGGATGATCATGACCTCCGCCAGCCTTTCCGAAGAGGAGAAGAAGGATCTTCCCTTCCGACTCAAAGGAAATCTGTGTCGTTGTACCGGATATCATGCCATCGAGGATGCGCTGCATGGTGTGGCCTCTGTCGAGGAAGACCGCGCTGGTCACGCCTGTGGCTCCAGCCTGCAGAATCCTTTGGCTCATTCCATCGTCACGGGCACGGCTCGCTACACGGCAGACGTCAAAATGGAGGGGATGCTCCATCTCAAGGTACTTCGTTCGCCCCATGCGCACGCGAAGATTCTCGCCATTCGCACCGAGAAGGCGCGCGCCTTGCCGGGCGTTCACGCGGTGTTTACCTGGGAGGACGCGCCGCGGCGTCCTTACACCTCGGCTTTGCATGACGATTATCGTGTCGATCCAGACGATACGTATATTCTCGACAGCGTCGCCCGTTTCGTCGGTCAGCGCGTTGCGGCGGTGGCTGCGGAATCCGAAGGCGCGGCCGAAGAAGCCTGCCGTCTCATTGAGGTGGATTATGAAATTCTTCCGGCGGTCTTCGATCCCGAGCAAGCGATGCTCCCAGGCTCCCCGGTTTTGCACCACAAAGATGCCGATTCCCGCATCCAGCGGCCGGGGCAGAATATTTTCGTCCAGATCGACAGCGAATACGGGAATGTGGAGGAGGGCTTTGCGCAAGCCGACGTCGTCGTGGAAGGCACTTACTTCAGCAACAAAATCCAGCACGCGCATCTGGAGACACACATCGCGATCGCTTCGCAGAGCGAAGATGGACGCATCCATGTCCGCACGAGTTCGCAGGCTCCCTTCCAGGCCAAAGCCAAGCTGGCTTATCTTTTTGGCATCTACCCCGAGCAGATTCATGTTTACACCGAGAGGGTTGGCGGCGGATTTGGCGGCAAGCAGGAGATGCTCTGCGAGGAACTGTGCGTTTTGGCGATGTTGAAGACGGGCCGGCCGGTCAAGTGGGAGTTCACTCGCGAGGAGGAATTCATCGCCGGCGTTTCGCGGCATCCAATGAAGACAAGCCTCAAGGTGGGGGCCAAGCGCGATGGCACACTCACTGCGATCGAGATTCGGGTGGTTTCCAACACTGGCGCTTACGGCAACCATGGCGGCGAGACATTGGCCGCTTCTCTCAGCCAGTCGCTCCAGATCTACCGGTGCGCGAACATGAAGGGCAACGGCTACGCGGTCTACACGAACACACCGCCCTCGGGAGCTTTCCGTGGCTACGGATCATCGCAAACCGTCTTCGCCGTGGAATCCGCCATGGGAGATCTCGCCCGCAAACTCGGCATGGATCTTTTCGAATTACAACGCAGGAACGTCGTGGTTCCCGGCGACGCCGTGCACAGCATTTGGGAAGGGCCTTCCGATGCGGAGATGGGGAGTTACGGCCTCGATCAGTGCATGGATTTCGTCGAGGAGGCGCTCGCCAGCGGACGTGGCTCGCCGAAGCCGGAGGGCGATGAGTGGCTTGAAGGAAAGGGTCACGCTATCCATATGCACGACTGCGTCCCCCCCACGGAGCAACGATCCGAGGCGCACATCAACTTGCGCGCCGACGGGACATACTATCTCACAAACGGCGCCACGGAGATGGGAAACGGGACCGTCACGTCCATGCGGCAGGTGGCCGCATCGATTCTGAATACTACCGCCAGCCGCATCGACCTCGTCAACGGGGATACCGACCGGACGGCTTACGATACGGGGACATTTTCCAGTGTCGGCACAAGCGTATCCTGCAAATCCGTGAGTCTGGCTGCCGAGAATCTGCGAGACAATCTGCTGAGGGTTGCCAGCGAATTCACTTCCACTCCGATAGCCGAGTGCAAACTGGTCGACGTTGATCTCCAATGCGGCAGTCGCACGGTTTCTCTCAGTGAGCTTTTCGCGTCCGTTCCCGATGCACGCCATCGGCTGCAAGTCATGCGCAAAGCATACGGATCACCGCGCACCACCTGCTTTAATGTGCATGGTTTTCGCATCGCCGTTCACCGGATTACCGGGGAGATTCGCATTTTGCAGAGTGTTCACGCCGCGGATGCCGGCGTGATCCTCAATCCCATGCAGTGTCGCGGGCAAGTCGAAGGGGCGGTTGCGCAGGGGATCGGGAGCAGTTTGTTCGAGCGCATGGTCTTCGACACCTCCGGGAAAATGTTGAATCCCACGTTTCGTAATTACCGGATTTCTGCCTTCGCCGATATTCCCCGAACCGAGGTTTTCTTTGCTGATACCTACGATGCCTACGGTCCGCTTGGCGCAAAGTCCGCTGGTGAAACCCCGATTATTCCCGTGGCCCCGGCCCTTGGCAATGCTTTGGCCGATGCGACGGGGATCCGTTTCGACAGTCTACCCTTCAGCGCGGATCGCATCTTTGCGCAGCTCGCGGAGGTCAAATGAAGGGAGTCCGACTCGAAATTCCATGAGCGCCCACGCCGTCCTTATCGCCACCGCGAGAGTCCTTCCGGGCTCGGAATCCGCCTTCTCCGCGTGGCAGGCCCGGCATAGCGCGGTAATTTCCAAATTTCCCGGCTTCATCAGCAGTGACATGATTCCCCCCGCCAGCGGCAAGCGGGGCGATCAATGGACGATCATTCTGAATTTTGAGTCCGAGGATTCCCTGGACGCCTGGCAGAAATCGTCGGAACGCGGTCAGATTCTCGGGAAAGTCGTCCCGCTGCTCGAAGGAGGCGATTTCGGCGAAACAATCAAAACCGACGCCTCCGGCGAGGCTCCGGGCGCAAATGTCACCGAGGTCATCTTTTCCAAAATCCGCCCCGGCATGGCCGATCAATACCGCGCGTGGGTCGAGCGCATCCAATCCGCCCAGGCAAAGTATCCCGGCTACCGAGGCATGTATTTGCAGCCGCCGCCCGCTGGAAAGGACGACGGGCACTGGACGACCATTCTTCGCTACGACACCGCAGCCCACCTCGAGGCCTGGATGAACGCGCCGGAGCGCAAGGAATTGCTCGCAGAGTCGAAGGCCTTTATCGAGAGCGAGGAACTTATGCGCTTGGCCACGGCCTTCCCCGGCTGGGTGCCCATCGATCCGATGACCGGCAAGGGACCGCCGAATTGGAAAACTGCGATGCTCGTCCTGCTCGGCCTTTTTCCCGTTGTGATGCTCGAGATGAAATCCCTCAGCCCGAACCTCTCGGCGCTCGGCATCCACGCCTCACTCGCGACCTTCATCGGCAACTCCATCAGCGTCGCGGTCACGAGCTTCTTTACCATGCCGTGGTGCGTGCGGTGGTTCGGCTGGTGGCTCTTTCCGGAAAAGGGATTGGAAAGACGCCTTACCACCAACGGAATCGGCATCCTAGGCCTTCTCTACGCGGTCGAAATTATCGCCCTTTGGCGGCTTCTGCCGTGGTAGCGCGATGGGAAACTTTCGACTGTCCCGCGCTCTTTGCGCGGTTCTGTGTGGGCTGACTTGCTCCGTACGGGGCGAGGAGGCCGCGGAGCGGCCGGTTTCGTCTCTCGATCAACTTCGCGGGAAAGTTCCCAAGTCCATCACAGGCAATCCGGCGGCGGAAAACAATCTCCCGGGCACCGGCCTGGCCGGTCGCATCCTTCACCTTCCGGAGGAATCCGGACTGCGGCTGGGCGGCCTTTGGCTGGCGGATACGAACGGCCTCATCTCCGGCGGGGCAGAACCCGGCAAATGGAGCTGGAACAGTGCCCTCATCGTCGGCGCAAATCTCGACGCCAAGGAACTCATCGGCTGGAAAGGCGCGTCGTTTGGCATTCAGTTTCTCCAATTCAACGGCCAGAACACCAACGGCCAGGCCGGCAGCGTGCAGGGCTACAACAGCCTGCCAGGCCCCGAACCGCTGAACCGCTCCGAGCTTTATCAGCTCTGGTATCGGCAAACTCTCCTGGAGGACCGATTCGTCTTCCGCATCGGTAAGCTGGTTCCGACGTATGATTTCAACAACGTCGCCCGTCCGGTTCCCACGCACGATAAGGAACTGGATATTCCCGCCGTCACGAGCTTGCTTTACACTCCCGTCTTCGTCAACCCGACCCTGCTTGGCGCCATCGGCGGCTACTACAACTCCGTGTCCGGCGTCACTGTGAGCGTCGCGCCGACAAAGAACACCTACCTGAACTACGGTTTCTACGACGGCAACGTCGCGCGCGGCGTGCAGACCGGAATGATGGGCCCTCAGTTCAACGGCTACTATTTCAATATCTGGGAGGCCGGGATCGATTGGGTGATCGGCGAAAAATACCCTGGACAATTCGGGGCGGGCCTGTGGCATCAGACCGGTGTGCTGCAAGGGCCGAACGGCGCTTCTCAAAGCGGTACCGGGGGATTTTACATGTTCGGCGGCCAGCGCATCTGGTGCAACAGCCACAACCGGGCCTCGCCGGACGGCCTGATTACAAGGGAGGGCAAAAGCAAAGTCGTCTTCTCAGCCCTTGATGACAGGCAGTATGCCTCGATCTCGACGTTCTTCCAATTCGGGGTGAACAACTCCGAGACGCTGCCGGTGAATCAGTATTTCGGCATGGGTTTAACCGGCTTTGGCCTCGTGCCCCACCGATCTGAAGACTCGATGGGCGTCGGCATGGTGTGGTCATGGCTCAATCCGAATCTTTTCGACCGTTTGAGCGAACTCATGTTCCAGGGCTACTACCAAGCGCACCTCTTCGCCGGGACATTCTTCCAGCCCGCCGTTAGCTACATTCCCACGCCGGGAGCGAGCGCCGGTCTCGGCGGCGCCTGGGCGCTGATCTTCCGGCTCACGGTGCTCTTTTAACCCGAATTCCGCTTTTGATGGAACCACAGAGAACACAGAGCCAAAGGAATAGCCCAAACAAAATAGTCCTGTTTCGTCCTGGGTTTTTCCTCTGTGTTCCCCGTGTCCTCTGTGGTTCAAACGCCGTTTAACCCTCACGCACCGCGCATCTCGAGCAATTCGGCGGCGATGCTGATGGCGATTTCCTCCGGGGTGTCTTTTCCGAGGGGCAAACCGATCGGGCAGCGAAAGGCCTGAGTGAGATCGCCCTCGACTCCGGACTCGCGCAGTTCCCGTCGCAGCACGGCGGCCTTGGATGCGCTGCCGATCGCGCCGAGGTAAGGAAATGAGCGAGTCTTCAAAATTCGCTCCAGCACGGGTTTGTCGGTGCGATGGCCCTGGGTCATCACGACGACGAATGCGCCTTCGGGAATTTCCCTGACGCCGTCCTCCAGAGGCTCGATCAACCGGGCTTTGACGTTGGAAGCCTGGGTGAGCTGGGAGAGCATCTCCGGACGTGTGTCGAAGACGCTGACCCGGCAGCTCAGGCCGGCGAGGATGCGCACGAGGGCTTGGGCAACATGGCCTGCGCCAAAGATGGCGATGGACCACGATGAGGGGCGAAAAACCTCGAAGAAAAACTTCACCACACCGCCGCAGGTCATGCCAATGTCCCTTTGCAGATTCCATTCGATCAACTCGCAGGAAATCTTGGGGCGGCCCGCCAGCAACTCGCGAGCATGTTTGATGGCGGCCTCCTCGACGCGGCCGCCACCAATCGTTCCGCAAGCGCGGCCTTCGCCGGTGACCAGCATTTTTGCGCCGGGCTCCTGTGGCACGCTGCCTCTCGCCTCCGCGAGAGTTACGCAGACAAAGGCGTCGCCCGTTTCCTCCAGCCGCCCCATGACCTGCAGGACTTTCGTGGTTTGATTCATGGCGGGTTCAGGGTTGATCGCGTTCGGTCAATTGGCTCTGGAAAAACGCCAGGGCTTCCTCGTAGGCGCCGGGCGTGTTCAGATCCCAGCGCAACCATGCCGGATTGCAGTCCGGCAGGCGACAAGTTTCCTCCCGATGCGCGTCCAGCAGGCCGCGCAGGCCTTGTGAGCCTTCGTCCAGGGCGAGCAGTTGATTGCGCAGTGAGCCGGCGAGCACCACGGGATGCCCGCGCCCGCCCTGCCGGTCGGGCACGAGGATCTTGCCCGTGTGCGTTTGCGCCGCCTCCCGCAGACGACGATAAAGCGCCGACGGCCGGGGCTGGTCCACCGCGGTGAGGAGCAGCCACTTAGCGTCGGGCGGCACGTGGTGAAGGCCCGCCGCGAGCGAAGTGGTCTTGCCGCGTTCCGGCTCGGGATTGACCACGGCGCAACCTTGCGGCAGGGCGGATTTCCAAAAAGCAAAATGCTCTGGCCTTAACACGACGACCGGTTGCCAGCCTCCAGCTGACAATTTCTCAACCATCCACAGCAGCAGCGGCTGTCCTTTCAACCATGGCAGGGATGACTTTTCGCGTCCCATGCGGACAGACTGGCCGGCGGCGAGGATGATCGCGTGAAAGTCGGCCATCTTTCGGCATTTGCTCTAACTCACCGCCAGGCTGCTGCGGAGGACTTGTGTGTCGGTTGAGCGTTCCTGGGGTCTCCTGTTATGCCGCTTCCGCCGAGCGAATCGCGACTCTCGCCATTTTCAGAGCTGCAATTACCGTACAAGGCAGACAAAGATACGGCCATGTCAGAGATTTGGAATGAGGAAGCGATTGGGAAAGTTTGCAACAAAGTCTCGCTGATGGGAATCCCTCATTGAGAAGTCGATTCTCGGCAACTTGGGCGTCAACACCGGTGACCTGAAGAACAGCGTAGCACCGTGTGTTCTTGCCTTCGCGGAGCTACACCAGCGGTTTTATACCGCCAAAGTGGCCAGCGAGCGCGCAGGATTCTCCGAGAAGATGCCCGGGACGAAAGCCGAGGAAGAGTTGCTGCGCATTTATCTCGGCGTCCCAGGAGACGACAAAAAGCGCCACGGCGGCCTCTATGATACACCGAGGATGGAACTTCTCAAAGAGGTCTCGGAAATAATCATAGCGGAAGCAAGAGGGCGGCTGACCAAGTAAGGATCGTAATTGTCTATTGTAACGTAATTATGTATGGAGCCGTTTGTCCCGACTGCCTTCAGGCTCTGCATATGGCATTGCCCCTTGCTTGTACTGACGCACAGCAATTGGCCATCCAAGAAAAATTCCCATCCATCCGGCGAACTCAAGCCGAATCTCTAGCATGAAGACGTATGCGGTCACCCTGCCGCTTATCGGGTTAATCAGCGGCACCCGTGCCATTGCTGCGGGTGGGCTGGCTCTCTTGCTTGCCGACAAACTCGATGCCAATCAACGCAAGGCGGTAGGCTGGGCTTTATTCGGAGTCGGCTTGCTTACGACGATTCCGCTTGCGGTAATGTTGTTCGGCTCTTGCGGGAAAACTCAGACAGCCTCCGGCTAATAACTCAGAATTGCCGCATTTTGAATCGCAGTGCGCACGCCGGTGATATCCCTTTGCGGATGTTCCCGGAATGGTGGCAACCACCGCTATTTCTCTTTTTTCGGGAGTTTTTTTCGCTTCGTCTTCGCAATGTCGCGCAATTGCTTTCCCGACATTGATTCGACCATCTGCTCCGACGCGCCTTTGAGGCTGGATTTCTTGCGCCCCCCCCGTTTGGCTGCGAGTGCTGCGCCCGCGGCCATTTGCTGTTTTTTCGATTCCGCTGGCATATTTATTAATCGTCACGCACTGAGGCGGCGGACCTATGCGCTGGAACAAAGCGATCATTCGATCGTAATTGGTCTCGTCGCGCAGGTTTCGCCAATCCGGATGATAGCGGTACTGCTTACGCCCGCGGACATCGCGCCCCGTGCCCTGGAGCTGGCCATTGGCATCGGGACATATCCAGACACTGCGATCCTATCGACCGGAGGAACTCTTCGCCAAGTTCCCGAAAATGAGCGGCGAAAATTTTCCTTGGCATCTTCCCGTGGAATCCGCTTTCGCCGAAGGTGATTTTCGCAAGTTATGTTTGATTAGCTACTTATGTCATGTTTTTAAGGGAAAAGAAAACTCCGTTTCCACTCCCCGTGCACATTTTCCCACGTCGAGCTGACAGAGATCAGCTTCAGCGGCCCGAAGTGCGACCTGCAGCGGGAGGCTGAGTTCCAAGTAGATCAGAATCAGCGCCCCAAGTCGACGCGTTCGGCCTACCGAAGATTGACCCGGCCCATGTCCAGCAAATGGATTCCGTTGAGCATGTCGGGGAAATGCAGGAAGTGGGCCGGGCCGTGGCTGCGAGGAAAGTGCAGGCAGCGCATTTCGCGGGATTCCCCGCGTAAACGGCCCAAGTGCGGTTGCAATGCTATACCCGGAAATAGGCGAACTTCGGTCGCCAGTTGGAGAAGACCTATTTGCCGGACTGCGGGCGAGCGCGACGTGGAGGGTTACGAACCGGCAGATACTCGACCGATGGCTGCCGACGTATCGGTTGTGGATATAGTTGCATCAGGTGTAGCACGGTTTCGGGCATGTCGTTTCGTACAGGCAGCCCAAGCTCTCGCGCGCGATCGAACGTAAGCGGGTAATCATGCGTCCACGTTCCGGTAGTCAGCAATTTGGCAAGCTCCGCCGCCTTTTGGGCAGGATAGTTATCAGCGAGCAATTCGCTCACCTCGCTTTCCATCTGCGCTAGAGCTTTTTCGGCTTGGTCGGCCAGAATCAACGTCTGGTCCTCGATCTCAGCGATCGGCTTCCGGCGTGCAACCTTGATGATCGAAGCGGCGGGATACTGGCCCAATTGTGGGTCGACTGGCCCCAATACCGCTGTTTAATGACCGGTTGAAGTGCTGACAACATCAAAAATAGCCAGAAGATATCCATGATCTTTTAACGCCTCCTGGGATCCCATGCCCACTCCATGCCGTACTCATCGGGCTGCACCCGTCGCTCAGCGGGGCGCCGCACAAACAGCCCGCACAATAAAATTCCACACATGAAGCCACCAATGTGCGCCCACCACGCAATGCCTCCGACCTCCTCGGGCCCGGCCAACGCAAACGCTCCACTGAACAACTGGATTAGGAACCACAGTCCCAAATAGAACACTGCGCTTCCGATGCTTCGCAATAGGGGGTGCTACACAAGGGAAGCTGCCATGCAGCTTGAGATTGCTGATCTCCCGGTACGGATTTTTCCGTTTCGTGAGCGGAACCCATGCGGCTGCCGCGCCGACCATCTCTAAAAGCGAATCCTCATTCACGGCAGCGCCCCTCTCCCCTTTTTTTCCCTTCGGCTCAAATTCCCGCCAGCAATCACCGGTAAGCGAATGTTCACGCTTATTGATACGTCCGAGGCTGGCTGTGCAGATGGCTGTCAGCGGGCGATGATCGTGGCCCAACTCGGCCAAGGCCTGAAAACGCTGCCCAAAGCAACAGAGCCGGTCGTGGCCATCGGCAAAGTGGACACTTCCGCTCCCTCCGTGCGCGTGACCGTGACCGAATTGGTCTCGGGCAAGGAGGCCGTGGACGCACGGCTGAAGCACCTCTCGGCCAAGTAAGAAAAATAGTGATGTTGGCGATCTGGAACGAGTTCGCCCGTTTCGTCAGCGATGCCGCACCTGCGTTCGCTGTCGGGCTGGTGCTTTCCGCTGGCGTGCAATGGCTCGTCGAACGCAGCCATTGGGCGGCGAGAGCGCTTTCCTGGGTGGCGCAGTCTGTTCCAGGCGCCGCTCTGGCAGGCGCGGCTTTGCCAGGGTGCTCGATGACAACCGTGCCGCTGGCGATTCCCCTGAAACGCCAAGGTGCGAGTGATGGCCCGCTGCTCGCCTTCGTCATCACCTCGTCGCTCCTTGGACCTGCCTCAATCGTGCTCACCTTCACGATGTTTGGCCCGGTGTGGGGAGTTCTTCGCGTGGCTTTGCCGCTCATTGCGGTTTGCGGGCTCGGTTGGGGATTGCAGCGTTTCGGGAAAAAGCTGCACTCGGACGGTGGGGATATAAACGAAGCGTCCTGCTCTTCGGGGTGTGGGTGCGGCAGTGGCGACTCCGGCTGTTCTTCCGGGGAAGACCGTTCTTTTTGGACCAACCTGCTGAGCATGATCCGCAATCTCGCCCCGATCCTTTTGCTGGGCCTGCTTGCCGCAGCTGTGGCGTCGGTCCTGATCGGCAAAGAGCAAATCGAACAATGGATGGGCGGCGGCGTATGGGCTTATGCCGTCGCGGTGGCGGCGGGCATACCGGCCTATGTCTGCGAAGGGGGCGAAGTCCCCCTCACGGCGGCACTCGTCACGATGGGCGTGGGAATTGGTCCCGCCTTTACCTTCATGCAGGCCTCCGTAGGCACCTG
>JAXIPG010000296.1:0-8814 GCA_045403045.1 Terrimicrobiaceae bacterium | reverse complement strand
GCTCCGTGCACTGTCATCATCTGCTTTTCTTCCAAGTTGGCGAGCGATGCGGCGCGAAAGAATCCTGCAAGATTCGTCGCAACGCGAAAGGAAGCCATAGTCAAGAAGATAACCGCTTTATCGTCCAGCGCGAGGCCTAGGCCCGCTCCCGCTGCCTCCGATCCCGGCAATTGGGGGGCGTTGAGGGAATCAAAAAACGGTGCCGGCCAAAGCGGATTTACGACGCCATTCACGCCGCGCACGGTAAGGAGAGTATTTCAAACCGGGGGCTGATTCGGACCTCCTGCCCCGATGAAGTATGGGGAGTCCATTTGCGTCCTCTGTTTTCAGTGATTTCCACCTCAGACAGAGAACCGATAAGCCGTTGCCTTCATTTGCCAGTCCCCCCGTTTTGAAATACTCTCCTACACTCGCTTTGAGAACCACATTTCGCCTTCCTTGCTATAGAAGATGGGCATGATATCCACGTTTCTTGATCTTACCATCCGTGTGGGATGCCACTTGACGTATGAAGCCACCGCACCGACTCCGGTGGTGTTCATGCTCAGGCCACGTCTCGACGACGCTCATCTTGTCACTGTTGAGAAGCGATCATTTGAACCTGGTCTTCCCTCGAATGAGTTCCAGGATTCTCACGGCAATCTCGCCTGCCGCTCGATGCTCAAGCCGGGCCACAATGACATCCGCTACGATGCTTTAGTCGCTGTATCCTCGACACCCGAAAATCAAGGGGCGCCAGGCGTACTCCCAGTCCCGGTTTACGAGCTTCCGGCAGAGCTGCTACGCTACACTCTGCCCAGCCGCTATTGTGATTCCGATAAACTGTTCGATTTCGCATGGAAGCACTTCGGCCAGATCGCCAACGGGCATGAACGGGTGCAGGCCATCTGTGACTGGGTTCACAACAACATCGAATATCGCTACGGCTCAGGGCGGCCGGATCTCTCCGCATCAGAGGTAATTGAACAACGCTACGGGGTGTGCCGTGATTTCGCCCATGTGGTGGTGGCTCTTTGCCGGACGTTCAACCTGCCTGCCCGCTATGTGTCGGGTCACCTTCCAGACATTGGCTTTGTCGTCTCCAGTCACCCAGAGGACTTCCATGCCTATTGTGAGGTCTATTTAGGGGGACGGTGGTTTACGTTCGATGCTCGCTTTAATGCTCCACGTACCGGACGCATCAAACTCTCGCATGGCCTGGATGCTGTAGATGGAGCATTTGCCACAATCTACGGAGAGGCTCGTCTGTCGTATTTCGAGGTGTGGACCTATCAGGTAAACCCAAAGGAGGTCGGGATCGGTGATCCTGTGGATTTGTCCAAACGGCTCGATGGATCTTCAAATATTCGTCTCAGCTGATCCTGCCTAACGACCCGGGCTCCCAGTAGCAATGGAACGAAAAGTTACTTTAAGCGTGAAAACTCAGTAAAATTGCAGGTCGTGCTGCTTTGAATCTCACCGCCCTAAGCGCGGAGCAGACGAAAGGAGACGACTTGATGCCTGTAGGCTCTTTACTGACCAGCAAGCGCGCCACAGGGGACGAGGTGAGGAAAAGATCTCGCCCGATTCTCACCATTACGCTGCCACTTGCAGTTCAAGAAGAGGTCCTGAATGGTGAGTTGCGCCGTCCCAATGACGCTGACGAAGAGCTGGTCATTTCCTTAGCGCAAGTTTTCGTTCCATTGCTACTGGCAGCCCGGAATCTCCCGCTCTCCTTTCTGCTGTTGGAAACGCTCCAGTTGTTCCCTCACCGCGAGCTTCGGCCAGGCCCCTTCATCGAGCGTTACGCCGATCGCGCTATGAGACCTCGAACGTGATTTCCTCGCCTTTTGAGTCTCCGCGTGTGCCATGATTTTTCAAAAATGGTGCTGACATCCCAAGACCAACGATGAGAATTCGTTTGTTCTGGTTCAGTGGCACGGTGAATCGTCCGTCAGGGAAACCTCATTGATGATTTGAAATCCGATACTCGGGAACGGCTCTGTAGCTGACAATCGGTTTAAATCACTTATCATCATGAAGCTTTACGTCGGAAATTTTTCCTTTGACATGACAGAACGCACACTGAGAGAACTCTTTGAGCCGTTCGGCACTGTTTCTGAAGTCAAACTGATCACTGATCGCGAAACCGGCCAGTCGCGCGGCTTTGGGTTCGTTACGATGGGCAATGTTTCGGAAGGGAATGCGGCAATCAAGGGTCTCGATGGAAAGGATAAAGGCGGCCGCAAACTCAAGGTTAATGAGGCTCGCCCAAAAGATGATCGTGGGGGGCGCCCTTCTCCTGGATCGCGTCGCTAATTCCCATCTTCATCATTTGGCGCCCAGGCGAGGAGTTTCAGCCGGGTGCGCCGATAGGCCTTGAGCGCGTCCTCCCGAGAGTTGACGTCGCTCTGCGGCCGCGGCGGCCTGCTTTCAAGGCGAATCCTCCCCGATCGCGGGGCGCATCTCGCGCGCAGGAGAGGGGCGAGCAGCGAAACGACGTCTCTTTGGTTGTTTCTGTGTGAACTTCTCGGGATTCTCCGCTTGTAGCTCGGTGGTGCGCGCGCTGATAAACTCCTGTGCCTCTGTCAAACCGCACTCGGTGATAGAAATATACATGCTGGTTGCTCCGATTCTGTCCCCAGCGGCAATGGCACGGACGATCTTTTCCCGCTCTTTCTGCTGTCGGCTCTCGCTATGAGCTCACGGATTAAGCCACTTCTCGAAGTGCACGTCGAGGCGCTTGAGCATCTCTTCTTTGATGTCAGTGAACTGGCCCCAACGAGTGACATCGCAGTTTTTACGGGCGCCCTCAATCTCCACAATGAATTCTTCCACTAGCCCCAGCTTGTCCCGGTATTTTTCTCGGAGATGCTGTTTTGCAAATGTCCGCCGTTTGTTCTGCCGGTTCTTGGTTCCTAATCCCATATTGTGCCCAGGATCGTAACTGGAACGCTTCCAGGAGACGAATTCAGAATTGAGGCGGGTGGAAAGGGAATTCCTGAGCTGCTACTGAGCTGCGTAAACCGCGAAAAACTCATTGTGGCCGGCCGCTTCGCTTCTTTGCTCACGTGGCGTGTAGGCAATGAACGCGCTGTACTCGGCAAACGTGCCGTCACTCGAACACGCTCGTTGCGTGCATGTCTGGCAGTAACCGGCTTTGCCATACTGTTTGCGAGCCGCCCGCTCAGCAAAAATCACGGCTGCTGCCCTGATGCTGCAGGCTTCAACGCTCCTAAATCCTGGGCTGGTGTATTTCATGGGGCCGTCCTCCATTTAAACACCCTGTTTGCCGCAAAGTTGCAGAGTGATCGGCTGGACAAAATCGTTCCTGCGCGACGATGAAAAAGACACCTTCAGATGTTCTACTTTTGTTTCAAGGGAACAAAGGTAGACCGTCGCAAGGGACGGCAAGCGGAGAAATTCGGGGGGGACGGCTTTGCATAAAGGGCTGGTCAAGATTCACCGATATGGTGTGATGTGGTGAATTTTTAAAAGAGGCGTGTCGAAATGAAAGGCAAAAGCATGAAGGTCCAAAGCGTGTCAGCCGTCCGTGCGTCGATCAGTTTCCCGCCCGATATTTACCGGACTCTCGAAGAGATCGCGAAACGGAAAAAGGTGTCGCTTGCGTGGCTCGTGCGAGATGCCGCTGAGAAAGTACGTCGCAGACCGGGACTTAGGAGCGCAGGAGAAAACCGATGGCTAATGGCGGATCAAGACCGACCACTCAAGTCGAGCCTTTCCACAATGCTCGGAGCACGGCTAGGACGAGCGCCGCAACGGGTCGGAGGTGGGAAAATGTGCCTTGTGCCGTCGCCTGGTTCAGCGTGCCGCAGATCGTTGTATCTCCTTGGGGCCAATAGAGCATGAAGCTCTTGATGAACCCGGTGTGGCCCCAAAGATCCCCCAGCCCCTTCAGGTCGAATACTGAAAGATCGAAGCGGCGCAGGCCAAGCCCGTAGTACACGCCCAGTTCGCCGGTTGAGGCCCAAGACAGCATCTGTTTTTTTGTCGCTGGTGTCCGAAAGATACGATCCTCCACGAAGGCTCGCAAAAACCGTGTGAGATCGGCTGCAGTAGAGACAAGCCCGCCACAGGCCCAATCGGCCGTGACGCTACGGGTTTGTCCGTAGACCACATCTCCAGCATAGGCACGAGAGACACCGCGTCCGTCTATACTGGGTCGCGCGGGTTCTCGAAACAGCATGTAGGTATGAGCCATGCTCAAGGGTGCAAAGAACCTCTCGCGGATGAAATCATGCAACGCCTTGTTGGTCACTTGCTCGATGATCAGACCCGCAAGGAGCATCCCAGTATCGGAGTAGTGCCAACCACCACCAGGCTGGAAATGCGCGTGCAGGTTACCCTTGGTCCACGTCACTATATCGAGCGGGTCCCACAATCGGTCTGGATCGGCCTGCATTTGGGCAATGAATGGGAGAACGCCACCATCACCCCGTTCCCCGTCACCAAAGAAATCGGCTAGGCCGCTTGTGTGGCTCATCAGTTGGCGCGGCGTGATGTCTTCTCCGTACTCTTGTCCCTGAAAGACGTGTAGGCCTCGCGTCAAGGAAGGCGGCAAGTAGCCACCAATTCCCGCGTCGAGCTCGATAAGACCTTCCTCCACCAGAGTCATCAAGGCGGATGCCGTGAACATCTTCGTTATGCTCGCCAGTTGGAACTGATCCTCCGCACGCATCGGAAGCTTGAGGTCTGGATCGGAGAAACCGCTGGCGCCTGTCCACACGAAGTTCGGGGTCCCGACCATCAAAACGCCGTTGTGGACGAAAGGATCGTCTGAAACAAATTTGTCGAGCAGTTCCTGAAGAGCTTGAGCTTGGGTCATTCCGCCTCACAATCTTCTCTCTGCTGACCCCAATTCTTGGTCGAGTCTATTGTCATCTGGAGCCACCGGGATCGGTTGCTAGTCTCTGGGTCTCTAGTTTTCTAGGTTCTCAGTTGCGAACCTCTCGTCCTGAGGCTTCGAAGCACGGAGATGAGACGACCCTGGGCACGACCAACGTCATACTCCCATAAACCCATGCACGGCGTAGTCACAACAACCAGGGACCAGAGACTGGAGACAAGAGACCCTCGACCCCATTATGGCTTCTCAATCGGGGCTCGCACCGCGTTCCCCCACTCCGTCCATGAACCGTCGTAGTTGCGGACCTTGTCGAACCCGAGAAGCTTGGTCAGAACAAACCAGGTGTGGCTGGAACGTTCCCCGATCCGGCAGTACACGATCGTGTCGTCAGTTGGCTTGTAGCCGAGATTCTCAACGTAGACTTTCTGTAACTCATCCACCGGCTTAAAGGTGCCGTCATCCCTGGCCGCCGTTTTCCACGGCACGCTCATGGCTCCAGGGATGTGACCTCCGCGCAAGACTCCTTCCTGCGGATATTCGGGCATGTGCGTGATCTCACCCCTGAACTCTCCTGGTGAACGCACGTCGATCAGCGGTTTCTTCGCCTCACTCTGCGCCAGCGCGTCCTGGCGGAATGCCCGGATCTCGTGATCCAACCGTTTCGATGGTTGCGGGTACTTCGTTGGCTCGTATTTGGGCTTCTCTCGCGTCAACTCCCGACCCTCAGCGATCCACTTGTCGCGGCCGCCGTTCATAATGCGCAGGTCTTTGTGACCAAAAAGGCTGAAAACCCACAGCGCATAGGCAGCCCACCAGTTTGACTTGTCGCCGTAAAAAACCAGCGTCGTGTCGGGCGTGATTCCAAGCAGGCTGGCGAGTTGAGCGAATCCTTGTGTGGTGACGTAATCCCGGACCGTATGATCGTTGAGATCTTCACGCCAATCCACGCGAATCGCGCCGGGGACATGTCCGGTGTCATAGAGCAACACATCCTCGTTGCTTTCGATGATCCGGACGTTCGGATCAGCCAGGTGTTCGGTAACCCAGTCCGTACTCACAAGGGCTTCAGGATGAGCATATTCGTCGGAGGCCATAGTGATCGCATCGGAGAGTTGTGGCTGGTCCTGGTATTTGGTCATGGTGATCTTTCGTTTTCACCTTTCAGGCGTGAGGAATCCCCTCACATCGTGAGGCGACTCCTCACACGAACCAACGGCTCGCTTTTTCGGGCTGGTAGGAGCAATACGCGCCGGTACGTATCGCGTTGGCCAGGTGGCGAGCGAGCGCCGGGTGCGCCTGCTCCAGTCTTTTGATGGCGTGCCGGATGCGCCATGTGACGGCCGTTCGGGCGCGTTCGGCGGCGGCGCCGATCTTTCGGGTTCGGCCGCCGAGTCCGGTGGCTTTCTTGATCTCCTCGAGCAGGCAGTCTCTTTCCTCTTCCAGGCGCTCGGCGCGGGCGGGGTCGTGGGCCTGCGCGGCCTTCTCCAGCTCGAAATCGATTTCACGGAGGCGCGCGCGATAGGCCCGCCGCGCCTGCTCGTCGATCATCTCCATGCCGATGCCGGTGGCGGCGGGCTGGTTGGCCAGCGCGACGCTGGGAAGTTCTTCGCCCGGTCGCGCCAGAAGCCGAGCAATGTCGTGGAACCCGCGCAACTCCGCTATGTGGGCCACCTGGTGATCGAACGAGACCGTCCAGAGAGCGCCCTCGCGGCGGAAGACGTTGGCAATCGGCCATGCGACCGGGGCCGAGCGGGAAGGTTGAGACGGTGCGCCCTCGAGGCCGGCGAGGCGGAGCCCCTCCGCAAGATGGAGCGCATCCTCCTCACGGCGGAAGGGATTGACGTGGAGAATCCATCGCAGTAGTTCTCCCGGCTCAGGCTCGCGGCCAAAGGTGATGCGGCGAAGGAAATTCCCTGCGAAATTCAGACAGGTAGAAGGCGGCGCGCTCTCTATTGCCCAAATAGGCGTAAGCCGCCGCATTATAGGCCGGGGCATCGACGACCAAGCCGGGCGGCGCCTTGGACGCTACGGCGATCACCTCCTCGTAGCGGCGCTGCGGAAACAGCGGCAGCGCCGCGTAGCAATAACACCAACTCGGACACAGCGGGTTCAGCGCCAGCGCCCGCTCGGCAAGCTGCCAGCCCAGTTTGGAATCGCCCTGGAAGGCGTAACACGTGGCGAGCTGCACCAATAAGTTGGCGTCGTTTGGCGAAAGGTTCCTGGCGCGTTCAAGCCGGGGGGCGGCCCGTTCGAATTCGCGCCGGTACTGTTCAATGCGTCCCAGGATGACTTGAACGATCGGTCGTTCGGGTCGAGGGCCTCCGCCTGCGCCGCGTATTCGTAGGCCAGCCTTTCCTTTTCCTCCCACTTATCCCACGCCTGACAGCTCCATTCGTTGAAGTGCGAGAGCGACAGCCCGCCGTAGGCTCGCGCGTATTGCGGATCGATCTCGAGAACCTCCGCCCTTCCGCGTCGGAGTCGAGCGTTCCGCGCTGGAGGCATTCTATTCCCCGCAGCCAACATTCGTAGGTTTCGAGCCCGGTGATCTGCCGGCGCCGGGCCGCCCCCAGCACCGATTGATCGATGCGCACCGCAAGCGCATTGGCCACCTTTGCCGCGATCTCGTCCTGGAGCGCCAGGAGATCCCCGGTGTCGTATCGCTCGGCCCACAGGTGGCGGCCGCTTTTGGCTTCCAGCAACTGGACGCTGATGCGCATGGTCTTGCCCGACCGGCGGATGCTCCCCTTCAGGAGATAACCGGCCCCAAGGCGCCGCGCGATCCCGGCGTCGTCGAGGCCGGCCCGACCGGCCGCAAAAACCGAAGCCGCCGCAATAACCCCGAGGGGCGGAAACCGCGCAATCTCGGCGATGAGGTCCTGGACGAAACCATCGGCCAGCCGCACGTCCTCCGGGGAGCCTGACAGAGTCTCAAACGGGACCAGTGTGATCGTGATGTTTGGATGAGTCACTGTTTTGGACAAGGCGGTCGTGTGCGCTCCCGGTAATGCCGCGGATATTCCGGCGACTCGGCACTCTCCTGTTCGGGAAAAACAGCTGCGGCCAGAAGAAATGGGCCTGGAGAGACATAGCCGCAGAATAGTCGCTCCCAAGGAGCGCGGCAATCTTTGAGCCGCCCTTGTTCCCGTTTCATAGCTTATCCCATAGTCGCCGATACAAATTCGTCGCGCTTGACGGGGCTCGGGCACGAAACGGAAAACAAAATACGCGACTCGCCTCTTTAACGCGTAGCATGGGCATCCTGCCCATGAAACCTCGAGATCCTTCGACCATGATCAAACGAGATCTCGCTGTCGGAACCCCTTCTTGAGCGGGCACCGCGGCCGCCGAAGAACGCCAGCTTTCGCAGAATTCACTCATCGCCTACCGGCGCACCTGGCTCAAATTCGTTCTGTCAAGTGGGTAAAGTGGGTCTTTAGATCGTTTTTTGATCACGCGATCGTTCTTCTAGGGACGACGAGCTTAGCCAGCGAGGGCAGGCAGGAGGCGAAGGAGGTCTGGCGGGTGATATGGTCCCGGCGGTTGGTATGCTGATATTCGCGGGTTATCTCCCTTCATTGAAGGAAGACCTTTCTACGCATCTTTTTTTGTTCACCGCGGCCCTGTCCTCATTCTGGGCCCGAGGGTCGTCCTGGCTTGCTGTCAAGCGAGGCGCCTCATTGCGATGTCGAGGGTTGGCCACCAGTTAAAACCGCCTCCATCAGGTAGTCCTCTAGGATGGCTTTCATGGCCGGATGCGGGAAAGCCACTTCCCGCAAGTAGCGCATATGCGCCTGCGTCCAGTTGCTTTTGCCCCGGTAACGGTAACCGTGGCGCAGCAGGAACGCTTTAAGCCGGTGCCGGCTGCGGCCCAGGTCGTCCACCGCGTCGGTACGCGCGCGGCAGAGATCCCGGATCGCTTCATCGGTGGGCTCCGGCACGTAAATCGCGCTCAGTTCCCCGGCCCGCAG
>JAXIPG010000265.1:0-36593 GCA_045403045.1 Terrimicrobiaceae bacterium | reverse complement strand
TTACGCATGGCGTCAACGGTCAGCATGGCGCATGGAAGCGAGCCCAACCCACCCGCGTTGGACACGGCGACCGCTAGCGCGCTGCCTTGCGCCCCCGCCATGGGAGCTTGGATGATCGGCAGCTCAATACTTAGGAGTTCGCTCAGGGATTTGCTGTGCGTCGTCATTGCGTGCGCGAGGGATTTCGAATCCAGCTTATCCCACCTGATCTTCTATTGCCGAGGTTAAAAGTGAACCCCGAACGAGGTTTATCTCGGTGGCGACCTCCTGAGCCCGGACGGCTGCATTCACGATGGGACACGCTCCGCAATCCGGTCACGTTAGCATTAACGCCGAAGGCTCGCCAGTTGATGAATGGCATCAGTTTGAGCCCGCTCCCAAATGGCCGACGCTTAAGTATTGCACTACAGACCCTCTTCGAGCATCCTCTAGTCGAGGAAGCGCCTGCGACCGGTCAAGTGTCGCCCAGCCTCTCAACCCCGAAACGCGATTTCTTATCACTAAGCGCACCAATCAAACAGGACTTTCACTTGCTCACGTTCGTATCAGGAGAATATTATGCCCACTGTCTATTTTGGCACCAAGGATGAACCCGGTTTTGAGCTAAAACAGAGCGACGATCTGATTGCCGTTCGCACGCGCAGCGGCAGATCCATCGCAAAGTCCGCCGGCCCCGTGCCCGATCCGCTGTCTGCCGAACTGGAGGACGGTACGCTGGTCGCCGCATACCCAGAAGCAGGAGTCGAGGTGTATCGCGTGCCCGTCACCCGCGGCGCACGTTCCCTCGCTGCCCGCAAGACTGCCCTAAGGGCGTCTTCGGACGTGCGTTTCGCGGGCGGTGTCTTGGTTGACCCGCTCACCCAAGAGCCTGTGCTGTACACCGAGAATCTGTTCGTTAAGTTTACCGACAGCGCAGATCCGCAAGAATGTGCTGCTGCGCTGCGGGAGGCCGGTCTAACGATCACAGAGAAAGTTTCCTACGCGACCAATGCCTATTTTGTCGGCGCGCCGGAAGGCACTGGACAGCAGGTGTTCGACATTGCCGCCGGCCTGCTGAAGCGGGACGACGTTGAATACTGTCATCCGGAACTCATTCGCCCCCGTGCGCGCAAGGGCATTTTTCCCGAGCAGTGGCATTTGAAGAAGACCACGGTGAGCGGATTGCCGGTTGATGCTCACGCGAACGTCGAGACGGCGCACGAAATCACTCGCGGCGAAGGCATAACCATCGCTATCATTGATGATGGGGTGGACATTGACCATGGAGAATTCACTGGCAAGGTCGTCGCTCCGCGCGACGCTACGCTGCAAACCAACGATCCGCGCCCGAAAGACGCGTTCGGCACTGGCCCGGAAAACGGCGACAACCACGGCACGGCGTGCGCCGGAGTGGCGTGCGCAAACGGCACGATTGGCGCATCCGGGGTGGCGCCGGGGGCCAAGCTAATGCCGATTAGACTCGCCTCCGGACTAGGCTCGCAACGCGAGGCAGACGCCTTCAAATGGGCCGCCGACAATGGAGCGGATGTAATCTCGTGCAGTTGGGGACCTGAGGACGGGAGATGGTGGAACCCGAACGACCCCAAGCACAGGCAAGTTTTCGCCCTGCCCCCTAGCACGCGGCTGGTACTGGACTTCGTTACAACGCAAGGCCGTGGTGGCAAGGGTTGCGTTGTTCTCTTTGCCGCCGGCAACGGAAACGAATCAGTCGACAACGACGGATACGCCAGCTACGCGAAAGTGATCGCGGTAACGGCTTGCAACGACCGGGGCACCCGGAGCGTGTACAGCGACTTTGGGAAGGCTTCCTGGTGCGCCTTTCCCAGTAGCGACTTTGGCCACCCGCCCTTCAATCATCCTGAACCGCTCACCCCCGGCATTTGGACCACTGACCGGGTCGGGGACAAAGGATACAATGTCGGCAAACCCGCTGACGGGGACGCCGCTGGCAACTTTACGAACAGCTTCGGCGGCACCTCGAGCGCCTGTCCCGGAGCAGCGGGGGTCGCCGCCCTGGCCCTGGCGGTCAATCCGAAGCTCAAGTGGAATGAGGTGAAGGAATTGTTCAAGCGAGCCTGCGATAGGATCGACCCGCAAGGCGGCGATTACGACGCTGCGGGGCATAGCCCCAAGTATGGCTTCGGTCGGCTCAATGCGCGCACGGTGATTGAATTGGCGCAGCCCGAACCTCAGAACCAAATCACGATCAGTCATACCTTCGATGCTCCCCTCCCGGATTTGCAAACGGTGTCCTTCAAGCTGTCGGTAGCAGAAAACGAACCGATAGAAGCCTTGACCGTTTCGGTCGACTTAAGGCACACGTTTATCGGGGACCTGATCATCACGTTGCAGCCTCCGGCCACTACCGGAGGAAATCAGGTTGTGCTCCACAACCGCGCGGGCGGATCAACAAAAAATCTGAAGAAGACCTACGACGCAGCCACCACGCCACCACTCGCCGGGTTTGCCGGAAAGAGTTGCAAAGGCAGCTGGACTTTGCAAATTAAGGATGCCGAGGCCCAGGACTTTGGCACCCTGGTTTCCGTTGCCTTGGGTCTGTCGTTCCCGCACCCCGACCGTTCTCCCCGCGCAGGAGTAACGAAGGCAGTGAAGAGAAAACCGGCGAACCGAAAAAAGAAGCTTAGTAAGGTCTAGCAGACCGTCGGACTTAGCATCCGGAGGCCAGCTGGAGTTGGGAAGTCTGGAGGACGTCAGAGTCCGGGTTGTGCCAGGCTCCACAGATCAGGTTGTTCGGATCGCCAGGCATGCTCTATGCTCTCCCGGCGTGAGCAATGCACTGACGTGGCTGTTCCTCGGCGCGCTTGCGGCCGCAACTGCAACGCAACTGTGGCTCGCGAAGCGCCAGATCGGCCACGTCCGCGCGCACCGCGACGCGGTGCCCCGCATGTTCGCTGAAGCAATCTCGCTCGATGCGCACCAAAAGGCCGCCGACTATACTGTCGCCAAGACGCAACTGGGGATGCTGGAAATTGTTCTCGGTGCTTTCGCACTCCTCGCATTGACCCTGGGCGGCTTGGTCGATTGGCTCGGCGCACAATGGACGCGCTTCTTTGAGCCGCAGAGTCTCGCCCACGGCGTGGCGCTGTGCGCAAGCGTCGCGGTTCTGCTTGCAGCGCTCGAGTTGCCGTTTTCGATCTATCGTAATTTCGTCATCGAGGCGCGTTTCGGCTTCAACCGCACGACACCCAAACTTTTTATCCTGGATCTCCTCAAGGAGGCAATGCTCGCGGCAGCGTTCGGCATTCCCCTCTTGATTCTTGTCCTGTGGCTGATGGAAGCGATGGGCGAGTTGTGGTGGCTCTACGTCTGGATTGCCTGGATCGCGTTCAACATGCTCATGCTCCTGATTTTCCCGACCTTCATCGCGCCGCTTTTCAACCGTTTCACGCCGCTCCAGGATCCGGGTCTCGCTGGGCGGATCGAGGCACTGCTGCAGCGGTGCGGATTCCGTTCGAGCGGTCTGTATGTTATGGATGGTTCCAAGCGCTCGAGCCACGGCAACGCCTACTTCACCGGTTTCGGCGCGGCTAAGCGAATCGTGTTCTTCGACACGCTGCTCGCACGGCTGGCGCCGCCCGAGGTAGAGGCGGTTCTCGCTCATGAACTCGGCCACTACAAGCTCCATCACATCTGGAAGCGTGTGGCGCTCCTGTTCGCGGTCTCATTCGGTCTGCTGTGGGGACTCGGTCAGCTGATCAGCGAGCGTTGGTTCTACGAGGGGTTGGGCGTTTCCACGCCGAGCACCGCGGCCGCACTGCTGCTCTTCATGCTGGTCGTGCCGGTTTTCACCTTTTTCCTGCAGCCGCTCTCGAGCCTGTACTCGCGCCGACACGAATTCGAGGCCGACGCCTACGCCGCGGCGCACGCGAGCGCTGCGGAACTCGGGAGTGCTCTGGTGAAGCTCTACAAGGACAATGCCTCCACACTCACCCCCGACCCGCTACACTCCGCATTCTATGATTCGCATCCGCCGGCGGCGGTACGGATCGCTCGACTCAGAGCGGCATAGGCGGATTTCCTTCGCGTACAAAACTGACTTGAACGGATCAGTGCGGTGAAATACCTCCAGGCCAACCTCTGTTGACAAAGCGCGTTTATGGAGAAAATGTCCCAGCTGAGTGAAAACCTTTCTGCTGAATGCCGACGATAGCGCGATGGCGGAAAGCAATCGCAACTCAATACGGCGCGCCACGGCACGGATATTGGCGCTCGCGATAGGTCTGGCTGTAACATCGTGTGCGCGACATGAACTCCCTATTGCGCGTCGGTTGGGTCCTGCGATTTGCAAAGAAGGACCGCCGAGTTGGCGGGCGTCCGACGGTCGCCAGATGATCTATCGCACGTGGGGGCCGGCGCATGACGAGCCTCGAGCGATCGTTGTGGGTGTCCCGGGCTGGAACGGCACCGCTGGCGACATTGAGCCGCTCGGCCGCTATCTGGCGCGGCGTGGCATCCGGGTCTACTCGACGGGCGTTCGCGGGCAGCATGGAGACCTTACAGCGGCATCCCAGCGCACAAAAGGGCACACCGACGATGGGCGATTGTGGGAGCGGGACTTTTACGAATTTGCTGCATGGGTTCAGCGGCGCCATCCGGAGACGCCCCTGTTTCTCTATGGCCAAAGCATGGGTTCACTTACCGCAATTTTGGTCTCAAGGGGCGGAGCCCCTTCGGGCGAAGTCCCGGCGTCCGGGATCATTCTGCATTCCCCGGCAGTCGCGATGATGTATGCCTCCCCGCTGTTGCGCCTCTGTGTCGGAGAGCTGCGCAGGCACAACCCACGGGGACTCCTCTTCAACGTAGGTTTGATCCCGGGAGACAAGCCGGCGCTTACCAACGACGTGAAGTTCGACCAGTTCTGGGGCATTTCGGAGGATCGAGTACGGCCGGGGTTTACCTGGTCATTCTTTGATGAGACGCTGAGAATGGGTGCGCGAGCACGAATCGCAGCAGCAAAGATGGATCTTCCGGTCATCGTGCTCACGGGTGACAAAGATCCAATTGGAACGTCCGGAGTGGGTCAGCAAGCTTTTGCGCGTCTCATGCGAAGCATTCCTGCTGAAGCCAAAGACCGACAGCGCTTCACGAACGGTTATCACGACCTTATCCACGACAGTAACGAGCCGAAGGCGCTCCAGTGCATTGGCGATTGGCTGGATCGGCGGCTCACCGATAGCCTTCCAACTCGTTCCGGCGAGAACGCCTCACAGGGCTAGATAACACATTTAACAATAAGGAGAGCAGTAACGAAATGAACTACAAAATACTCGGCAAAACAGGATTAAAAGTATCGGAAATCGGCTACGGTGCGTGGGGAATCGGTAAGAGCAGTTGGATTGGAGCCTCTGACGATGAGTCAATCAAGGCCCTGCATAGGTCCATTGATCTGGGACTGAACTTTATCGACACTGCTCTCGTTTATGGGGAAGGTCACAGTGAAAGACTCGTAGGACGGCTCATAAAAGAGCGCTCCGAAAGGATTTACGTTGCCACGAAGATCCCGCCGAAGAATGAAATATGGCCCGCGCAATCCGGGGTGACGGCGGCGAAGGCGTTTCCTGCCGGGCATGTCATTGCGTGCACAGAAGAGAGCCTGAAAAATCTCGGGTTGGAAGCAATCGACGTACAGCAGTTCCACGTCTGGTCGGACGAATGGGTCAATCAGGGGGATTGGCTGGAGGCCGTCCAAAAGCTAAAGGAGGAGGGCAAACTTAAGTATTTTGGCGTCTCAATTAACGACTATCAACCGGAAAACGCGATCAAACTCATTGAGACCGGCGTTGTAGATACCGTTCAAGTCATCTATAATATTTTCGAGCAAAGCCCGGAAGATCGGCTCTTTCCCGCATGTGAACGTCATAACGTTGGCGTTATCGTAAGGGTGGCATTGGATGAAGGGGGATTGACTGGAAAAATCACCCCGGATACCACTTTTGAAGAAAGTGATTTCCGCAGCAACTACTTCCGGGGTGACCGAAAGCGGCAGGTCTATGAACGCGTGCAAAACATTGCTTCCGATCTTGGTATCAGTTTGGATCAGATGGCTGAAACAGCGCTGCGTTATGTTCTAAGCCACACGGCCGTTTCCACCGTCATTCCGGGAATGCGTTCGGTGCGGAATGTGGAACGAAACTGCCAGGTGGGAGATGGACGCGGGCTTCCTGGCGAAAAGGTAGCGCAATTGAAGGCCCATCGTTGGATCCGTAATTTCTACGAATAGACACGCGGAAAGTTTCCCGCATTTGGGACACGAATCGCGGCTCGTTCGTCATATCATTGAAGTGAAACCGCAGAGTCAGGGCGAGCGAGCGCGCATGGCCTGTGGCATCGCCGCTCGAACGAAGAGAGAGATATGACAACTGAAAATAGCAAAACGATAGATGAGGCCCATTGATGAGATTGCTCTTCACCAACGCTGGTATGAACCAGTTCGTGCCGATTTTTCTAAGGACGGCAATGCGCGGAGGCTCCCTCCACCAAATACAAGGCCCAAGGCAATCAGCCCACCTTCGATGTTCCCTCCGAGATGCGCCGAATCCTCGAGAAAATTCACGCAACATGTCCTAAACGTTTTGTTCCGTTCGTCGTATCTTTGAAACCAACAAGACAAACACACCTATGAAAACGACATCTGAATACTTGTTATTGTTCCGTGGCACGAACTGGCACAAGGGGCTCTCCCCGGCAGAAATCCAGAAGGTTATGACACAATGGAGGGCATGGTTCAACGGCCTTGAGGCCGTGGGCAAGGTCAAAGGCGGGCTGCCGCTCATGAACGAAGGCAAAGTCATCTCCGGAGCCGATGGACGCTTCGTGGTTGACGGCCCATTCGCAGAATCGAAGGAGGCCATCGGGGGGTATTTTCTGATCGCGGTGGCCGATTTCGATGAGGCGGTCACCATCGCCAAGCAATGCCCCGGACTCAAATATGGAGCAGCAGTGGAAATCCGGCCCGTGGCTGAGGAGTGTGCGGCGATGGAAATCGCGCGGCAAGCCGAGGCGGAACTCGAAGGCGCCAGTGTCTGAGTCCAACAACAAGGTGCTGCCACCACCTGCGGAAATGCCGCAGATGGTGGAGAATCTCTTCCGGCGCGAATGGGGAAAGATGGTCGCGACGTTGACGAGGATTTTTGGTATCGAACGCCTCGAGCTCGCGCAGGATGTCGTTCAGGAGGCTCTTGTCAGGGCCTTGCAAACATGGCCCTACTATGGCGTTCCAGAAAATCCGTCCGCCTGGATCATGCGCGTGTCGCGAAACTTGGCACTGGATCAGGTGCGCCGGGAAACGAGGTTTCGGAACAAGGAAACGGACATCGCCGGCTTTCTTGAGCAGCAGAGTTCCGGTGATCTCGCTTTGTCCAACGAAATCAACGATGACGGCTTGCGCATGATGTTTGTGTGCTGTCATCCGCAAGTTCCGCGGGAAGCTCAGGTGGCGCTCGCATTGAGAACGCTTTGCGGGTTCAGTGTCGCTGAAATCGCGAGCGCCTTTCTTACCACCGAAGCGGCAATTGCCAAAAGGTTGACACGGGCCAAACAGCGAATCCGCGTGGCACGCATTGCCTTCGAAATACCGGCCGGGGAAGAGCTGACAGCGCGCCTTAACGGGGTCTTGCAGACGCTTTACCTGCTTTTCAACGAAGGTTACAAGGCATCCGTCGGACAACGATTGATCCGGGAGGAGCTCTGTTTTGAAGCGATTCGTCTGACGGAATTGCTCGCAGCACATGCCGCTGGCACCCGGCCCCGGAGCCATGCGCTGCTCGCCTTGATGTTTCTGAATGCGGCGCGGTTGCCGGCGCGAACGGATGCGCAGGGGAACATCCTCCGACTGAAGGAGCAGGACCGGTCCCGCTGGGACAAGCCGATGATAGCGCGCGGCATGTTTCATCTGGCTCAATCGGCAAGCGGCCTGGAAATCAGCGAGTACCATCTTCAGGCAGGCATTGCGGCTTGCCACTGTGCGGCTAGAAGTTTCGAGGACACGGACTGGCCGCAAATCCTCTCGCTTTACGACCGGCTTGTTGAGCTCGATGATTCGCCGGTCGTCGCGCTCAATCGCGCTGTGGCGGTGGCGAACGTACGTGGTCCGGCGGCGGGCATCGCAGCTGTAAAATCCATCCGCAATTGCAGGGAGCTGCGATCCTATTACCTGCTCTACGCCGTCCTTGGGGAATTCGAAGCGCGACTGGGCCGTCCACAATCCGCCGCGAGCTACTTCCGCCAAGCTCTAGAGCAGACAGAAATCACCTCGGAGCAGCATTTCCTTTTGAAGAGAATGCGCGAATGCGAAACTGCATCGTTTTCCAGTTCACCGGCGTGAAGGAGTTTGTCCTGAGCAGGATTCGATCGAGACAACCCGGCTCTCGCGCAGAACTCTCGCGGGCAGTGGCGCGAAGGTCGGCCGGGGTCACCGACCCCGGCTACAACTTGATGAGATTTGTAAACGACTTGTTCCAGCGCGCTTTGCAGGTTCTTTTCCGACCACACCTTGTCGATGAGCCGGAACCATTTTCTCGGGCTTCGCCCTTGGCTGGAAGGCTCGCCGTGCTCTGAAACCGAATCGAGTCATGCCGCAAGGTCTCGCCCAGCGCGGCGCGATTGCACGCGAGAGACATACGGGCTAGGGTCCGCGGAGACGCGGCGCCAGATGCAAAGAAACAAGGCGCCTCGATCGCCTATGCCCGACCTCGCCGAACGTTTTCCGCAGAATCCGATTCTCGTGCCGCAGGACATCGCGCCTAGCCTGCCCGACTTGAGCATCGAATGTTTGCTCAACCCTGGCGTCTTCCGGTTCGATCACAAAACGTGGCTGTTGCTGCGCGTCGCGGAACGGCCCACGCAGGTGCCGGGAAAAACGATCGTGCCAATCTTCCGTTCCGACGGGGGCATGGAATTGCTGGAGTTTGATCATGACGATCCGAAGTTGGATCGCTCCGATCCGCGCGTGTATCGATATGATGGTGTGGACTACCTGACCACGATCTCTCACTTGCGTCCCGTCTGCAGCGAGGACGGCATTCACTTTCGCGAGCAAGAAGCCATCCCTCCTCTGATCGGCGAAGGTCCGTTCGAAAGCTACGGCATTGAAGATTGTCGCGTCGGGCAGATCGGCGAGGACTATTATTTGACCTATACCGCCGTATCTGCGAACGGGGTGGGCGTGGGGCTGCGCAGCACGCGGGACTGGCGGCACTTCACCCGCCACGGCCTGATCTTTCCGCCGCACAACAAAGACTGCGCGATTTTTACTGAAACCTTAAGCGGCGTGTTCTTCGCGCTACATCGCCCAAGCAGCCCGCTGATTGGCGGGAACTTCATTTGGCTCGCCGAGTCGCCGGACCTGCGGCACTGGGGCAACCACCGCTGCCTTGCGCGGACTCGCCTGGGCATGTGGGATAGCGCGCGCGTGGGCGCGGGCGCGGCTCCGATCCGCACGGCATGGGGATGGCTGGAAATTTACCACGGCGCGAATGCCCAACATCGCTACTGCCTCGGTGCCCTGTTGCTCGATCTCGATGAACCGTGGCGCGTTCTGGCGCGCTCGCAGGAGCCCATCATGGAGCCGGTGGCGGCGTATGAACGCGAAGGTTTTTTCGGTAACGTTGTCTTCAGCAACGGCCATGTGACGGACGGCGATGAGCTCACGCTCTACTACGGCGCGTCCGACAGCGTGGTTTGCGGAGCTCGCTTTTCCATTCGGGAAATTTTGGCTTCGCTGTGAATCGCGGCGATAACGCGCATTTTCGTCGGTTTTGACGGTTCGAGTCGCGCGAGAAATTTCTTTTAGCATTTGCTCTAACGACATCCCGTAGTGCTCGCAATCGTTTCTTCCTTCTGCCTTCTTACTTCTTCCTTCTTCCTTCACATGCCCGAATCCCGGATTGACGATCTAAACCCCGAACAGCTCCGCGCTGCCACGGCAGGCGAGGGCCCGGTTCTTACCATTGCGGGGGCCGGCACGGGCAAGACCAAGACTCTTGCGTCGCGGGTGGCATGGCTCGTGTCGCAGGGGACCGATCCGGGCCGGATCATGCTTCTCACGTTCACACGCAGGGCTTCGGACGAGATGGTGCGCCGGGCGAGGCGGGCCTTGGGGGAGACCGGAAGCCGCATGCTCGGATCCATCTGGGGTGGCACCTTTCACTCCGTGGCCAACCGGCTGCTGCGCGCCTATGGGGAAGCCATCGGGCTCGATCCGGATTTCACCGTGATGGATCAGTCGGATGCCGAGGACCTGATGGACATGTCTCGCCACAATCACGACTTGGGCTCAAAGGAGAAACGGTTCCCCCGCAAACAGACGTGTCTCTCGATTTACTCCCGTTGCGTCAACAGTTCCGATCCCCTCGATCATACGCTTGCGGCGTTCTTTCCGTGGTGCATTGAGTGGGAGCAGGAACTGCGGCTGCTTTTCAAATCGTACACCGAAACCAAGCAAGAGCGGCACGTGCTCGATTACGACGATCTCCTGCTCTACTGGTTTCATCTGCTTGGCGACGAGACGCTCGTCACGCTCCTGAACGAGCGGTTCGATCACATCCTCGTGGACGAATATCAGGACACCAACCGCCTGCAGTCCTCCATTCTCCATCGCATGCGGTCGCTCAATCACAACCTCACCGTCGTGGGTGACGATGCGCAGAGCATCTACAGCTTCCGCGCCGCCGAAGTGCGCAACATTCTCGATTTCCCCGCCGAATTTCCCGACGCGACAGTGGTCACTCTCGAAACCAACTATCGTTCCACCCAGCCGATCCTCGACGCCACCAATCGCATCATTGGCCTCTCGCCCAAGCGCCATGCCAAGGAGCTGCGCTCGGTGAAAGGCGATGGCCCTAAGCCGGCTCTCATCACGTGTGAGCGGGAGGAGGATCAGACCGATTTCGTGGTGGAGAAGGTTCTTGAGCACAATGAGAGCGGTCTGGGTCTCCGGCGCCAGGCGATCTTGGTGCGCACCGCGTACTGGTCGGATCATCTTGAGGTAGAGCTGACCCGCCGCAACATTCCGTATCGCAAGTACGGCGGCCTCAAATTCCTCGAAGCTGCACACATCAAGGATCTGATGTCCTTCTTGCGGGTGCTCGAGAATCCGCGCGATCAGCTTGCCTGGACACGCATCCTGCGTCTTCTCGAAGGGGTCGGCCCGGCCGTTGCCAAGCGTGCCTGCGAGGCCGTTGCTGAGTCGGCGGGCGACGTCGCGGCATTGGAATGGGTGCCCGCCCCGGCTCCGGTGGAAGCCGAGCTGGCGAAACTAGCGAACCTGATCCGGTCGCTCTCCAGGAAGAATGCCGCCGGAAACGTAGCGTCGGATATCGAACGGATCCGGTCCTTTTACGATCCTCTCGTCGAGCGGCTTTACGAGAATCCGGATCCTCGCAAGCGCGATCTGGAGCAGCTCGAGCAAATCTCCTCCGCCTATTCCAGCCGGCAGGTCTTTCTCAGCGAACTCACGCTGGATCCTCCCCAATCCACCGGCGATCTTGCAGGTCCGCCCTCCAAGGATGACGACTGGCTCACCGTGAGCACCATCCATTCGGCCAAAGGATGCGAATGGGATGTGGTGTACGTGATCCACGCCTCCGACGGCATCCTGCCCAGTGACATGGCCGCCGGCGACGGCGATCAAATTGAGGAGGAGCGCAGATTGCTCTACGTCGCGTGCACGCGGGCCAAGGAGCATCTCTACGTGTTGCATCCTCTTCGCTACTACGTGAAAGGCCGGCGCGGCGACGCCCACATGTATTCGCAGTTAACCCGCTTCATTCCTCGCGAACTGAAGTCTTGTTTCCAGCTCGACCGCAGAGCTCGGGGCGCTTCCCAGCCCAAGATCACAGCCTCCGTCCGCGTCGCCGACATCCAGAAATCGATCCGCGGGATCTGGGGATAGAGGATTAGGAAATGTACGGGGTTTGATATTCCAGAATTGCTGTTCCGGCGCACCCTTTGGCACAACCAAATCTGACGACTTCGGTGTTACTTGGAAATGTCAGAAAACCCATTTCTTCGCCCGGTTCAAGATGATAGGTGCCGATGAAGGTTCCTCTACTATCAAAGCATAGAATGTGGATTAGGCATGAGCCGACATTTTTCGGCTTCTTTAGCCCGTCCAAAACTTCCCGGCCTCTAAGCAATACAACCGTGTTCTCAATGCTGCCGGGGCAAGGCGCTTCAACACGAGTCGCAACCGTCGGATAGCCAAGCGGTTCTGCCTTTTCTTGATTCAGGTTTGTATTCGGAAAACGAGGATATTCGTCCATTCTTTAATATCCGTTATTCGGGGATCTTCGCTTTGAGCTCACCAAACATCGTCTCACCAATCGCGAATCGGTCCCAGAGATCGCCGAGTAATTTCAATTGTTCGCGGGCAACGTCCCATTTTTTGGCATTCACAGCCCAGCGGAAATATTCCGTGCGGAAGCTTATGCTTTTGGGGTAGCGTTCCAGGAAGGTTTCATACGTCTTGCTAATGAGCTCCCAGATGCTTTCATTCGCGTAAATGCTCTCGCTCTGATCCGCCATTGTGTGGATTCCTTTGCAGAGGACCATTGGGATCTTGGCCTCCCAGCGCTCCGTTTTCAAGCATTCGATGCCGAAATTGAGCACGTCTTCGGGCGAACCGTGCCATCGCGGCTGAAGGTAGTTCATTTTTCGGGAATACGCCTGATAGTTATCGGGATCGTTTTCCACAGCCATTTTAAACCATCTCTGCATACGATAGAGTCCGACACCCTGGCCACGTTCAACGGTCAGCATTAGCGTCGGGATGGAGGTATTCTTAGGATACGCTTCCGACGCCTTGTCGAGGACCTTCGCTGCTTCCGCGAGGCGCTCTTTCATGAGTCGCCATCCTTCCTGCGTCACGGTTTTGGCCCAACCAGTTCCCCGTGCGGTCCAGGCCCACTCGACGAGAAACGTCCCACGGCAATAGGCTCTAACGTCACCGGCGCTGTTTGCCTCGGCTAGAATGGAGTCCATGGCGTCACCCGCTTTGGGAACGTACACCTCACTGCCTTCGATGTAATCGAAAAGAGAGTCGGCTTCCACCTCCAGGACCCGCCCCGGTGGTCTCGACTTGGCCAACTCGGCGAACTGTTTCATGGTCTTGTCGAAGACCGCTGGCAGCTGGGCGGTCAGAGCGGACATGTCTTCGCGATGTTTGGCATCGGGCTCAGAGAAGTGGAGAAAATTTCGCAGACCGACGGCCGCCGCCCGGAACTTAAAAATTACCGGGTATCCGCTCGCCAGCAGGATGTCGATGTTCTCCAGGTGGTTCATGGCGCCGTCCTTCGCGATGGAATACTGACGCGTGAAAGCAAAGAGATCACAAATAGCGACGACCAGTGGATCGCGACAGCCCTGCTCCCAAGCCGCCCTGGCGTAGAGATCGGCGATTTGCAGCCAGCCCTCACCGTAAAAGTCACCGCCCGCGACATAACACGCGAAGAGCTGCGCAGCGATCCGGCCGTTTTCATAATAGGGCGACGTCCTGGCATTCACTCGGTCGTATTCGGCAAGAGTCTGCGCCTCGATCGATTCGACATAGGCAGGTTCAAACCGGATATGAGATTTAATCTCCGCGAAATCTACCGGCGGCAGCGCGAAGGCCGCCGAGCGAGTCACCACGATGACAAGCAGCGAGGTGAGGGTAAATTTCTTGAAGCCGGAGCCCGACGTTGGAGTTGGGGTCTTTTCAGTCATTGATACTAGCCCGGTGAACTATCAAGGCGCCGTAATAAAGACGAGTTTCAACTGCGTGTACCTAGATAGCCATGAATTTCCCTGTCTCCCTCAGCCGGAACGTTGGTTCGCCGGGGCACCACTTGTCCAGGTAATCCTTGGTCAGCCCGACTGGCCATCAGAGGTGAATCGCCGTGCCATGCGCGACGTGAACCGCCTCGAAAACCGCCTCGCTGAGGGTCGGGTGCGCATGAATGGTAGCGGCAATTTCGTCGTAGGTTAGCTCTGCAGCGATGGCGAGTCCCAGCTCGGCAATCATTTCCGTAGCATCCGGGCCGATGATGTCCGCGCCGAGGATTTCACCATACGGCTCTCCGACGATAACTTTGACGAAGCCCTCGTTTTCTCCGATTGCGCGGGCCTTGCCGCTGGCTATGAACGGCATCTTGCCGATCTTATGCTTGAGGCCCTTTTCTTTCGCTGCGCGCTCCGTAAGACCGACGCTGGCAACCTGCGGATGGCAGTACGTGCAACCGGGAAAAACAGTCACCTTTCTCGGTTTGTGGCCGGGAAGAAAGAGCCCCTCGACGGTCTCAATAGCCTCGAAACTCGCAACATGCGCGAGCCACGGAGGTCCGATAATATCGCCCGCGGCATAAATGCCAGCTACCGTCGTTTCGTATCGATCGTTGACCTCGATAAATCCCTTCTCATCGAGACCAATTTTGAGTGATCCCCCCGGCAGAACCGGCGAGACACCGATTGCTACGAGGGCCATTTCCGCTTCCAGCGTTCTCTCCGCCCCCTCGGTGTCGGCGACACTGATCTTGACACCCTCTCGTTCGGCTCGGTCTTGGTAGTCTTTCGATTGGTCAGAAGCTGAATGCCCTGCTTCGTAAGCGATTTCTCCAACGCCTGCGAAACTTCGGTGTCCTCAACGGGCAAGATGTTCGGAAGCATTTCGACGACGGTTACCTTCGCGCCGAAGGCATTAAAAACGTAGGCAAACTCGATGCCAATCGCGCCGGCGCCTATGATTACAATCGATCTCGGAAGCTTTTCCAGTGCGACCGCCTCCTTCGAACCGATGACGGTCTTGCCATCGAACGCAAGCCCCGGCATCGGACGTGAAGCACAGCCCGTGGCTATGAGAATATTCGCCGCCGAGTGCGTTTCCTCCCCGCCGTCGACCAGCTTCACGTTCACCTGGCCGGCCTTTTCCAGCGAGGCCTCGCCGCGCAGCGAGTCAATCTTGTTCTTCCTGAAAAGGTAATCCACGCCGGCTGTGCCCTTTTGACTGATGTCGCGGGAACGCTTGATGATCTTGCTCCAGTCGAATCTCAAACCATCGAATTCGAAGCCGAACTCCCCGGCGCGATCCTTCATGTCGTGATACAGCTCGGCGTTCTTGAGCAGGGCCTTGGTCGGGATGCAGCCCCAATTATTGCAGGTTCCGCCGGTTCGATCTTTATCCACACACGCAACCTTCTTGCCCAGTTGCGCCGCGCGGATCGCGGCTTCATAGCCGGCAGGGCCGGCACCGATGACAAGTAAATCGTAGTTGGCCATGGATTCAAAAAAGGATTAGAATTTCGCCTTCGCGCAAGCTGAATTTATCGACATGTCGATGACCCGAAAAGCAAAAGTCTATGACAACCACAAACACGAAAACAGCTCTGAGAAAAGTGAGAAGTCTTGAGGTCCTGTTTTCTCCAGCCGAATTTGCTGCGCTCGATCAGCTCGATTTGAGCGCGACCGTGTGCGTCGTATTCGATGTCCTCGGCTGAACGCAAGCGCTTCGTGACTAGAACCCAAGAACCGGCTTTCCATGAAAAAACTGCTTGCACTGAACCGTGGTGAGATCGCCATCCGTATACTCCGCGCCGCATCTGAGCTGGGGTTGCGAACGGTTGCGGTCTATTCACAAGAAGACCGGCTCAGCCTGCATTGCTTCAAAGCCGATGAAGCGTACTTGATAGGCGCAGGAAAAGGTCCCGTGCAGGCCTATCTTGATGCAGACGGCATCGTCGCAATGGCTGCCGAAAAGGGCGTGGACGCCATCCACCCGGGATATGGATTTCTTTCAGAAAACCCTGCTCTTCCCAGAGCGTGCAAAGCGGCGGGGATTCAGTTCGTAGGTCCCTCGGCTGAAATTCTGGAACTACTGGGCGATAAGACGGCTGCCCGGCGCTTGGCACAGAGGGCCAGAGTGCCTGTGATTCCAGGTACCGAACAACCAGTGACAGACATAGAAGCCGCCCGCAAGATAGCGAAGGAGATCGGTTTCCCGCTGATTGTAAAGGCTGCGTTCGGCGGAGGCGGGCGCGGCATGCGCATCGTCGAAAACGAAGGCGAATTCGAGGCCAAGATTGCCGAAGCCCGAGAGGAAGCGGCAGCAGCGTTTGGCGATGATGCGGTTTTCCTCGAGCGCTTTATCCGCCGCGCAAAACACATCGAAGTGCAGATTCTGGGCGATCAACATGGGAACATCCTTCACCTGCACGAGCGTGATTGCTCCGTTCAGCGACGCCATCAAAAAGTGGTGGAGGTGGCTCCCGCCGTCAACCTTGACTCCAGGATTCGCAAAGAACTGTGTGAGGCTGCGGTCCAAATCGCTCGCGCGGCCAACTACTTCAGCGCCGGAACGGTCGAGTTTCTGGTCGATGTCGATACCGGCAACTTTTACTTCATCGAAGTGAATCCGCGCGTGCAAGTCGAGCACACGGTTACCGAAGTCGTTACAGGCATTGACGTCGTCCGCTCGCAGATCCTTGTGGCTCAGGGGCACACGCTGCACGGTCCCGAGATGCATCTTCCCAAGCAGGAGGACATCCCCCTCTACGGCTTTGCACTTCAATGCCGCGTTACAACGGAAGACCCCGCGAACAACTTTGTCCCGGATTACGGCAAGATCCACACCTACCGGTCGCCCGCCGGCTTTGGAATCCGGCTGGACGGAGCTTCGGCTTACGGCGGCGCAGTCATTACGCCGTACTACGATTCGCTGCTTGTGAAGGTCACGGGCTGGGGTGCGCACTTCAAGGAAGCGTGCCAGCGTATCGACCGCGCACTCCGCGAGTTCCGCATTCGCGGGGTGATGACCAACATCCCATTCCTCGAGAATGTGGTTAACAACCCAACCTTCCAATCGGGCGAAGCTACCACACGCTTCCTCGATGACACACCGGAATTATTCCAGTTCACGCCGCGCAAGGACCGGGCAACGAGACTGCTCAGTTACCTCGGCGAGACCATTGTCAATGGAAACAAAGAAGTGGCGGGCAAACCGAAGCCGATGAACATGCGGCCCGCGCCGATTCTTGATCACGAGGCTTCCGCGCCGCCACCCGGTACCCGCCAGCTTCTTGAGCAATTGGGTGCAGAAGGTTTCGCGAAGTGGACTCGAGAACAAAAGCGACTCCTGCTCACTGACACGACGTTCCGGGACGCGCACCAATCCCTGTTTGCTACGCGCATGCGCAGCCACGACATGCTGGGTATCGCCAGCTACGTTTCGCACAGACTGCACAACCTCTACAGCCTGGAGATGTGGGGCGGCGCAACCTTCGATGTCGCCCTGCGATTCTTGCACGAAGATCCCTGGGCGAGGCTGAAACGCTTGCGCGAAGCGATTCCTAACATCTGCTTCCAGATGCTGCTCCGCGCTTCCAATGCAGTCGGCTATACTGCCTATCCAGACAACGTGGTGGAGGAGTTTATCTACGAGGCCGCGGCGCAGGGAATCGACATCTTCCGCATCTTCGACTCATTAAACTGGCTTCCTAATATGAAGGTGTCGATTGAGGCGGCACGAAACAGCGGCAAGGTCTGCGAAGCGGCTATCTGCTACACGGGCAACCTCCTGGATCCGAAGCGCGACAAGTATTCGCTCAGCTATTACGTGAAGAAGGCTAAGGAGCTGGAGAGCATGGGCGCTCAGATTCTGGCGATCAAGGATATGGCAGGGGTTTGCAGACCCTACGCCGCAGAGAAACTGGTCAAGGCGCTGCGAGAGGAGATCGGTCTCCCCATCCATTTCCACACCCATGATACGAGCGGCATCAACGCGTCTTCTCTTCTAAAAGCTAGCGAAGCCGGGGTTGACGTGGTCGATGCAGCGATCGCATCGATGAGCGGCACGACAAGCCAGCCCAACCTCAATTCCCTGGTGGCCGCATTGGCCAATACGAACCGCGAGTCTGGTCTCGACCTCGACAGCTTGAGTCAATGCGCCGATTATTGGGAGACCGTACGCCACTACTATCTTCCGTTTGACAGCAGTCCAAAGTCCGGTACCGCCGAGGTGTATCTCCACGAGATGCCGGGGGGTCAGTACACAAATCTGAAGGAACAGGCCGAATCGATGGGCCTCGGGCACAAATGGCCGGAGATTGCCCGAACTTACGCGGCAGTGAACATGGCGTTCGGCGATATCGTGAAGGTCACTCCTTCGAGCAAGGTAGTCGGCGACATGGCTCTCTTTCTCGTGAGTCATGGGACCACAATTCGTGAATTGGAGCGGCTGGGCGCAAGCCATACTCTCACGCTGCCTAACTCTGTCGTCGAGATGTTCTCCGGTGCTCTCGGGGAACCCGATGGGGGCTGGCCACTGAAGATGGTGGAAGTCGTGCTTCGCGGTCAAAAGCCAAAACCGGGGCGTCCGGGGGAACATCTCGCACCCGTGAACATGGAAGAGACCTCTGTGATGCTCAAAGAGAAGATTGGCAACGATGTAAGCCGCACAGACCTGTTGAGCTACCTAATGTATCCCCAAGTCTTTCTTGCCTTCGCTAAGGTGCGGCAGCTCTACGGTGATGTCAGTGTGCTGCCCACGCCGCAGTTCTATTACGGGATGGAGCACGGCGAAGAGATCACCGCTGAGATAGAGCCCGGCAAAACGCTGATCATCAAGTACCTCACCGTGGGGGAACCGCATCCGGAAGGCAAGCGCACCGTGTTCTTCGAACTTAACGGCCAGCCACGCGAGGTCGCCGTTCAGGACAAATCGCTGAAAGTGCAGAAGATTGAACGTGCAAAGGCTGACCCGACAAACGCGGGTCACGTAGGCGCTCCGATACCCGGAGCTGTGACGAGCATCATTGTAGAGATTGGACAGGCGGTATCCAAGGGAGATCGCCTGCTCGTCATAGAAGCGATGAAGATGCAGACGACGGTGTATGCGCCTGTGTCGGGCAAGGTGACGGGGAGACCGGTTCAGATAGGCCAGACGGTCGACGCAAAGGATCTTCTGATGATTCTCAGCCCGGCAACCTAACGAAAGTCGGCCAATCCCTTGCGGGTCGCGTGCGCGGGGGCCGGCGACAAAGCAGTCGGCGTGCCGGTCGGTGAAAGTTTCAGCGATGGAAGAAACCGGCCTGTATCGTTTCACCGTCGCGGACAAGGTGCCCGCGCATCGATTGGTGCGCTGCCATATCCGCTCCGGCATTGGCGTGCCTCTCGTCGCCGGGCGGCCAAACGACGGTTCGGACCAATGGGATGCGCTCCGTCCACCAGAGGGAATTTCCGGGCCGGCCACTTCCGTGCTCGAGCACGGAAGGAATCATCAGTGGACGCTACGCTTCCTGTCACCATACCGCCGCGAAACCGTCACGGTGGAAGGACGCACTTATCCGCTGGCCGCAAATTTCAGCGCGCCGATTGCCAAGGTCGCCCGGAAAGCCGAACCGCTGCGCCGAAGTGGATTTCGCGGCATGCTCAATTCCACGGCTATCCCGCGCCGTGAGAGGCTCTATCTGATGCAGTCATACGACCCTTGAGAAGAGTTTGGATTAAAAATCCTCGATGCCGGATTACCTCTCTTCGCCGTTGACCAGAATGCCGCATGAGGGCGCTGAGCTGTCTCTACATGGCGGGAGAAAATCTTGCCTGGATCGCGGCAATTTTCTACGGACTCAATGAAGGGGCACGTAAACGAGGTCGTTCGTGGCGTCCTCCATGAAAGGCCATTTCCCGCAGTGTCCAGCATTATGCCCGTCGCTATGTCGCCCGCAAGCCACGCGGCTGACGCATTCGTTCAGTCTTCCGCAGAAGATTCGAAGAAATTTTGGCATTTTTTTTGCAAGTCAGAACGAATCCCGCGTATGCCTATGAGGAAGGGTTTACAAGGGCGAGGGCATGGACGAAACGTCATCATCGAGAGCGCTGGGATTGCTTGTGGAGCGCATTTGCAGGTCTAGCGGACTGCAGAAACGAATTGATAAATCCGGTGGGAGAACCCGAACGGCTGCGTCTCTGCCGTCATGATGAACTCGCGCTTTGCCAATCTTGGGGTCTGTCCGCCTGTCGGCTTGTAGTGGAGGTTCACATGAGGATTTTGAGGAAATGGATTGCCTGCGCTGTAGTGCTCTTCTGCGCGATCCAAATTGAGGTTTCCGCGGGGCAAATGGATATCCCGGAGGGAACTGATTTGCAGGGGAATACTGGATTTCCAGGGGACGGCACGTCTGCGACGATGCTTCAAGACGAACGCTCTGTTCCTCGTACGGGCGGAAACATCTCCGGGCCAGTGGGTCGAACGGCGAACGGTGATGCAAGCTACGATTACTCATTTAAGATTCCACCCGCGCGTCTCCGTCCCTCGATCGGAGTGTCCTATGCTTCTGGCGCGCCGAAGAGTCGCGAAATGGTGTTGGGCTGGGCCATATCGGGATTGGCCGAAATCACGAAAGCACGTGAGCCTAAGTTTTTCGGGAAGAATTATTTCCGGCTGAGCGGGTTGTTTGGTTCGGGTCTACTGGTTCCTGCGGCCACCCCTGCGAACACTTGGATATTGAAAGGCGCCGATGTTGCGATCACGGCGCTACGTACATCGGACGGGTCAACTTGGACCATCTGGTTCGATGGCGTAAAACATGTTTTGACCAATCGCGAAGATCGAATTCGACTATGTGGACGACGCTCTAAAGGCTGCTTATGGAGCGGGCTCCAGGCATAGCGCCTACGCGAACAACTATGGAGTCGTTGAAATTCTCGATAAGCGGCTCGACAAGGTGAGGGTCTCAGCGAATTCCGGATCCGGATACGCAGAAGTTTACCGATACAAGCTTCTCACCGCCATGATGGGGAATCGCGAGGTGCTGGAGAAGATTCAGCAGTACACTACGAACTTGTTTTCGCCTCCTCTCACACGTGCAGAATTTAGTTATCAGCCGTTCTTGGATGCGTCGCAACCCCATGGTGAAGAGTACACGGGTGACATCATTTCTCCCCATGTGTCGACTTACTCCGACACTTTGACTGAAGGCATTGAAGATTTGACGCCGATGGCTACAAGCTATTCGGGAGCGTTGGCCGACTTCAATCGAGACGGCCTGCCAGATTCGCTTGAAGGCGGTCGTTCGAATACATTCATACGTCCGACTCTCGTCACCCCGACGAACATGAGTTACTTGCCACCGGCCTCCAATAAATGGACGGTGAGATTGCAAGTAAAAGACTCGAACGGGCCCATTTGGTCGAATGCCCCATTCACGGTTACAATGCCCATCAACACCGCTCCGAATGAAAGCGCTACTTCTGGATTGGATACTGGCCATGGTCAGGTCAAATCGCTCTCAAAACTCGCGGATTTGGACGGAGACGGTTACCTTGATTTGATCAGAACCGATGGCGTTGGCACTTCTGCTAACAACTGGAAAGTCTATTACGGAATTGAGGGGGGCTTTAGTTCTACTTCAACTACGGAAAGGGCGCTTTCTGGTCATATTCATAGCCAGATTTCATTGTCGGTAAACGCTGACATGTCCGTAAATGGAGCGCCCGTGCTTGCGGGGACGATGAATCAGGATTTGGTGGATATAGATCGGGATGGTTGGCTCGATATCTGGGTGCCTGGGGGATACTACCGTCATCTGGGGAGCAGGGGGGCAGGATTCAGCGCAACTTTAACGCCCTATGCGTTCTCGCCCGGAAAGTCGATGGAATACACTGTCAAGAACCTGCCATTGCATGACTATCTCTATGATTGGTTACAGCGAAAAAAGCAGGTTGATCAGAGTCGTGAAATCAAAGGTTGGCATGATTTGAATGGAGACAGTTGGCCAGATTACGTTGAAGCTCCGGGCCCAAATCCAACAGGGACCGATTGGAAAGTTTATTTTGGTGGTCCCACGGGGGTCAGCACCACTTCTGTCACCTGGGCGATGCCCTACGCTTACAATTACATTGAAATCGCGATCGAAGGGTCGCCCGAGGTCACTTATTTTGCCCCGAACGCCCAGCCGGTGCCCCCTCCCCCTCCTACGAATCCGCCGACACCTCCAGCGTTGCCAGGCACACCCGTGCTGAAGGATCAAAAAGTGGGGATTATCTACCAACAGATCATTGATGTGGATGGCGACGGCCTGCCGGATTTTCTGGTCATGGATCCTTCAGTGGTAGCGGGTTTCGGAGGCAAGTGGCTTCAAAACACGGGCGGTGGTTTTGGCAGCACCTGGCACAATGTTCCCGCGTGGTACCCCCAGGGCTATTTCGGAGGGGCAGGTATTGGTGCTGCGTCTGGGGAGAGTGACTACCTCCAAAAGACCGATTCTGCCATTTCCCGCAACGGCGTCATCCCCGGAGGGCCCATTGGGATCAGCATAGCGGGAGGCGGAACATTCACGGGCTCGATCTCACTGTCCCGCTCCACCACCACCATGAACATCATGGATCTGAATGCCGACAGCGTTCTAGATACCTTTGATGTCGATGTGAGTGGCGGTGGAGCAGTCGTCTACAGGGATGATACCGCGGTTTTTGGTTTGGGCGATCGCGCTTTTTACCTCATTCGCATTAGAGAACCCGATGGAACCCAAGTGGATTTGGATTACGAGTCAGACGCGAATGCCTACCCGGTGGGGATGCTGGGCAATGTCATCCAGGATACGCCGACGCACTACACGCGCCTGAAACGAATGACGATAACGGATCGAGTGACCAACCAAACGGGCTACACGCAATTCAGCTATTTGGCAGGCCATGAATCCCGGGGCGAGTTCTTGGGATATGAGTCCAAGTATGAGGATACTTACATCAACGGAGTTTTGACCAAAAAGGAAAGCTCAGACTATGACCTTGAAACAGAATTCCCAGCCGCTCTCAAATATGTGTGGTCAGGATACGATGAGAATATGTGTACCGTGCCCGCTCTCGCTGCGGGAGGTGGCTGTGCCCCGGTTATCGACCTAGGCGCCGGTGGGGAGTCCAGTCACAAGAACGTGGTGACTATTTCGGGTTTCGTAAAAAAAGGCGCCCTGAACACCATGAAGTTCCCGAGTACGATCGACGTGTCCGAGCATGGAGAAGTCTCGGGCTCCAAAGTCCTACGTAAATCCTTTACCTGGGGGACCAGCGGGGAGCTTCTAACCGCGATCATCGATGGAGACACCGGCAGCGCCACGAATACCGACTATTATAAGCTCACTGCAACCTACGGGTTCAATTTGGCAAAGGGCTTGATTTTGCCCTATTCCATAAAAATGACCGATTCGACCGGCCGCGCCCTTTCAGAGGAAATCCGATATTACGACAACAATACGAATAACACGGTCACGAATGGTTTCTTGACGAAGAAGCATCAGTGTATTGATTTGATTTATGCGTCTGGGGGAAGTTGTGGGGGAAGCTGGGCCGATACTCTGTTTACCCCAGGGATGCGCGGATCGCTCGCGAAGAAAGTAGCAGCGACAGGAGTCACCCATACTTACGGATACAGCTTTGGTTATTCCATTCCCACCACAATCACGGTCAGTTCACTCGCTGTTCCAACTACTCAGTACACCACGACCGACACATTGGACTATCGACTTCGGGTGATTGAATCGACAGCTCCAAGTGGCGTGAAGACTTTCACGACTTATGATTTTTTTGATCGCCCTTTTGAAGAGAGCATTCAGGGCCGAGCCGCGGGCGCGCCAAAGACAATGTTGCCGAAGCACAGCTATCAAGATGTCTCTTTTCCCAACTGGCATCGCATTGAAGGGATGGGAATGGGGGGCACCGACGTCTATCAAGACCTCGATGCGATGGGAAATGTCGTTCGAAATTGGCCAAAGTCAGGTTCGAACTTCGTTAGAACCGACTATGTCTATGATGTCCGGGGGCTCAAGATCAAGAGTGCCTACCCCATAAGTGGTCCGCCCTCACACGATAGTTCGGCCCCTTTCGCTTTCGATCAAGTTCTCGACATGCATTACTACGACGGGTTTGGAAACGAACGGGAAGCCTACACGGATTACAGCGCTGGAGTTGGGCATACTTATACCCAAAAACCTACGCCGCGAGTGATGATCAGTGTAGACGGCGAAGACTACCAAAATGAATTGACGGTCAATGGCCTGGGGACTTGACGCAAGTCAGGAAGGGAAAGTCCGGAAGCTTTGCTGTCACCGGGTCCTATACGTACGAGGCCAATGGGTTGCTCAAGAGTTACACAACCCCTAAGTCCGATGTTTTCTCTTATGTCTACGATATGGTAGGTCGCTTGAGAACGGTGAACAAAGGTGTCGTCGGCCAGACCCTCACGCCGTGGTACACCTATGCCTATAACGGCATTTTTCCCTTGAGCCGGACTGACAATCTGGCCCCAGGTGGTTTCATTAGTTTCACCTTTGACTCGATGGCGCGCTTAACAAATACGCGAGTGTCCGATCCACTGCTCACCCACATCGACTATGGCGTTGACTACGACTCCAATTTTTACAACGTACCCAAAAAGTATACGGATGCCCTGGGCTACGAAGAAATTGGTTTGACTGGAAAAGGTGAAATGAACTCTCAGCGCAGGGTTTGGAGCCTTCTAGGAGTGACTCTTCTCGACAAAACCTATAACTATGCCTACGCGAACACCGGGGAGCTCACCGATATCACCTTCCCTTCAGGAAATAGCCAAAGAATGAATTATAGCGATGGTCTTTTGGCGACGAGAGTGGTCTCTGGGGCATTTCCCACTTCAGACGGGCATACCAATACAACGCTCACCTATGGCTATGGACAGCGTTTTCTTAGGCTTGCCAGTGTCTCTGCAGGCTCAGATTATCCTACGCTCGAAATCAAGAGAACGCAGACTTCGACTCAGATAGATAAATTGATTTACGATGCGGACGACAATGACGCCGAAATTGAATATACCTATTTGGATAACGCAATGATTTCCACCAAAAATCATTTGGGAGACTTGGTATCCAGTGGATTGCAAACGAACACTTACGACACTCTTGGTCAGCTGACGAGGATCGCAAAGTCGGGTGCCGGAGACGTGTTCAATGCGAGCTACCACTCCGATGGCAGCTTAAGTTCCTATAGAGCGGCGGACGGCAGTATTTACTCCTATCTCTATCCAAAGGCGGGCACCGCCGAAGCCAATAAAGGACTGCGAAAACCCACGAGTCGCACTGCTGGCGCCGTGACCGAAAGCTACCTCTACGACGCCGCTGGGCGCCGCACCTCGAGCACAAAGAATGGAGTGACGACGAGCTATCTGTACGATGGTCTTGGCCGAGTGAGGCGAGTATTGATCGGCGGTGTTCCGAAGATGGATTATTACTACGACGCGAGCGGAAAGGTCATCAGTGAGCTAGCAAATCCGACCACCGGGGGCTCTCCCGTGTACTTTCTGGGGTCATGGCGATACTTCTCCCTAAACGGTGTCGAATTTGAAGACTACTCAAAATTCATGAGTGCGACTTTGATTCCAAATACTCTGCCCCCCCTGCGCCTGCAAAAGTATGGGGATGGATCTGGAAGTTTTCAGACTTAGATGGCCACATCGTCTCGACCTATATTGGAACTTCTGTGTTGTCAGGCCGGGAAATACTTTCGCCTTCTGGCGAGACGTTGGATTCTGCGGGTCTTCCCTGGGATCATGAGGCCTTCCAAGGAAAACGATACAATGCGAATGTTGATCTCTTGCAAATAGGTGCAAGGCAGATGACTGCTGAGGATAGCACGTGGCTAGCTCCTGAGCCTGCGCTTTACGCGGGGATGGCAAGGGCCAGCTTAAAAAGCCCACTTAAGTATTCTGCCTACCGTTACGCGGGAAATGATTCTGTGAATGGTGCCGATCTTTCCGGTTTAGATCCGGTAAATGTTTACTTGGATACCTATGCAAGTCAATACAGTGCGGCCATGAATGCTAAACCCACAGCGAATCTCGTTACGGGGGAGAGTGTCTGTAAGGGTCCTTCAATGGGACAGGTATTTAGGGAAGCGAAACAAACATTGATGACGCCCGTTGAAAATGGTGGTTTTGGTCTGAAGAGCAATATCGCCGCCCATACGTTACATATGACCAGTGATCCCCTCGTTCATGCGAAATTGGGCCCGGGCACCTTTTCAACGGGTAAGGCTCCGACCGCGTTAACAACTAACCCTAATTCACTCACGCCCCCACATGGTATGCCGCCTGCCGTACCACCAACAGCAGCTGGAGCGGAAGCGGGAGCGGTGCGCACGCCTACGCTGACTCCAGGCGCGGCTGCTGAGGGAGGCGCTTCTACGGCGGGGGCTACTGCTAGGAGCGTGGGGGGTGCTGTGGCTGGGGTTGCAGCTGATGCCTCATTTGCCGTGGCCGGTTCGAGCTTTGATATCAGCGACAATAGTAGCCGCCAAGCAGCGGATCCGAGCGGTGCGCAGGTATTAGCGGTCGTAGGCGCCTGGCTAGGAGGAATGGCTGCTGGGCCGTGGGGTGCAGTGGGTGGCGGCCTGTATGGTGCGGCCCTTGGGGAGGAATTAGAGAATCCATCGGAACCTCACCCTGAATCGTATCGCGACGGAACTAAGGACTAGTATTGGCCAAAATACTAATGGTTTGAAGAAGCCCCAGGTGTCTAATCGCAAACCAGTCGAACGCCATGAATCCTCGCCGTAGAGGCCGAGGCCGCCCTCCACCAGATTGAGCCGCGCAATCGGTACCTTGCCAAGTAACTCAGACGCCGTTGAATTTGCCGTTCAAACGGAAAGGGATGGACTCAACATAGCAGCACCCTATCTGACTGCGATTTCAGGGCGCCGGTTCTTTAAGCCGAAATCTTCCGCCGTGATTACGAAATAGACGAGGTCCGCCCAACGCTTTCCGTCGAACATCGAAGAGAATCGGGTTCTTCGAGAGCAGATTGGCAATCGGCGAATGCGATTCAGCGATGATCAGCGCCGTCGTCTTGCAGGCGCCCGAAACTCTGTTGGCTTGGCACCGGAAGCTGATCGCCAAGAAATACGATGGAACCGCCCAACGCACTCCTGGACGGCCACGAACCGCTGCTGAGATTGCCGCGCTCGTCACTCGAATGGCAGAGGAGAATCGAAACTGGGGCTATCGCGGGATTCAAGGAGCACTGGCCAACCTCGGACACTTGCTGGCACACAACACGATTGCCGATATTCTGAAACAGCATGGCATCGAACCCGCCCCAGAACGGAGCCGTAAGACGACATGGAAGGAGTTCCTCAGCCGACATTGGGATCAGATTGTCGCCAGCGACTTTTTCACGATAGAGGTGGCGAAGCATGATTGCGCGGGAGTAGTTCAGCGGCGCCAGCGATTGGGCGGAATGCTCAACTACTATTATCGCGACGCAGCATGGTGAGCGCGGGAGCGGTTGTGTGCTGGTTTCTAGAGCTTCGTTGATTGAACTTTTCAAAATAGTTTTGCCGTCTCGACAGGCGAGCCGCCAAAGATCGTATAGAAAAGCAATCGCTGTCGTCTCCGAGATCCAACATCTCAAATCGAAATCCGTCGATACTTCGCATTACAGTCTTCAGTCTTGAGTTTTTGCACAGAACGAGATGACGAGTTCGCAAACATTCACCTCGGCTATCTTGACTCGAACGGAAAGCTCGTCGTGGTATGGTGTCCAGAACTCGGACTTCTTGAAAGCTCTGCGCGGTGAGCAGAGTTATGCCAGCCTTGCCAGCAAGCTCGGGATCGCTGAATCGACCCTGTACCGTCTTACAAATCGCCAACAGTCGGCGACATTGCGAAAAATCGAGAAGATCCTCCGCGGTCAGAACCTCTCTCTTGCCGATGTTTTCGGAGAAGAGGTTTCCAAGAAGAGGGGCCGGCGAGGATAGCATGATGCAAGCCTCAGGCGAACCTTGGCACCACCTTGGAAACTTGCGTGGTCGCTTGATGTGTTCATGGTGGACGGCCTTAGTAGGCTTCAAGTTTCGCGAACCACTTCCGCAGGCTTTTTATCGTCACGCATGGCGACGAAGGTGCAATGCCTCAGGTGCCCGGCCGCCGCCCATTCGACGAATGCGACCTGGCAGACCAGTTTCGGAGTGACCCAGCGGCATCGCTTCATTTTGTCTGTGGTTAGCGACTCGCCCCACCTCGAGGCCCTTTTCTCGGGCAGGTTTCGAAATGGGCAGTGGGCAACGGTTAGCCTTTTGAGAGCGGGAAAATCTCGTCCCGAATTCGCGGCACAAAACCGTCCTTCACCTTCGCCACGAAGATGAGCTGTTTGTTTTCGTAAACGCCCACGAGCAAGGCATCGAACCCGAGCGCACCGGGAATGTAACCGCCGATGACGAACTCCTGCTCTCGGTTCGCGCGGTGCTTGATCCAGGCACCTGATCGCTCACCGGGTTCGTAAGTTGAAGCGATCCGTTTGCCGACGACACCTTCCAGACCGAGCTTGCGCACGGCCTCAAGAACTTGTCCCGATGGCGCTCGTAAGAGCGGCGACAGGCGCAGCGGGTCTTCGGGCGCGGCAAGCATCCTTTCCAGCATTTCGCGACGGCATTCAATCGACAAGTCTACCAGAAGTTCCCCGTCCCGGTTTAGCAGGTCGAAGGCGTAGAAATAAACTGGAAGCGCCCGAGACAGGTTGCTTTGGAGAAGCTGAAAGGAAGGCCTTCCTTGCGAATCGAGGGCGACCAGTTCTCCATCGAGAACGAAGTCGCCCTTGAGCGAGGCGAGCGCTTCGGAGACCTTTGAGAAGCGTTTGTTAAGCACTTTCTCGTTGCGAGAGAACAACGTGACCTCTCTTCCGCGCTTCAGGGCAATGCAGCGATAGCCGTCGAATTTGATCTCAAAGGTCCACTTTTCTTCTGTTGGCAGCGCGGAGACCTGCTTGCACGGCATGGGCTCAATGAACGCAGGTACCGTGCGCTTTTGAATTGCTTGGTGATTCATCGTCAGCCTGACTGAGCTTAAAATGCCGGACAAGGTCAAGCGCTGGAGCTGGACAGCCGTCTTGCCGGTGAACTCCAAGACAATGGGTCGCCGTCAACGTGCTCGTCAACGAGCGGCCAGAGGTAATCGATCTGCCGAAGGATGCGCTGTCCGGCAAATAAAAACACCCGGCATTTCTGCCGGGTGTTTTTGGTTGAGACTTTGTTTCGCGGGTTTCCGGCTCAGTAGTTGCGGCGACCTAGGTAGTAATCGCGATAGCGATGATTGCGAGCGGCATAGCGATAAAACTGCGGCGTGGCGTTGGGGTATGCGCTGTATATCGCGTCAGCGGATGGCACGGGGCCATTGTCGTATTTTTTAATGGCGGACTCGCCCTTGCTGGCTGGTGTGTTGCTGCTGGTTTGCATGTTTGCGAGAAGCGAATTGTAATAGTCGTCGCGATTTGCTTGCACTGGCTTTGTGGTGCTGGTGCCCGTTTTTGCGAGCAGTGAATTGTAATAGTCGTCGCGTTCGTTGGCATGTAGGCTTGTGAATGCTGCGGCTGCTATGAGTGTGGAGATAATAAGTTTCATTGTGTGGTAGGTCTTTTGGTGTTTCGGCGGGAGTAAATCGTTATAGTAGCTGTTCTAATACTATTACGCGCTCATTGCATAAAATTGCAAAAACTTCTCTTTGTCCTTCGAGTTTTCCGCTGATAGAGGAGAAGCACCAACCGATATCGCTGCACATCGAAGCAGTCCGTCCCATTCGATACATGATGGAAGGCGCTCCACTTCAGCATATTGCAGCCATGGTCTCTCGCACAGCGGTGAGCTGAAGGGGCGTCAGCCCGCCTTCGCCCCGGTGTGCCTGCTACCCCACAGCTCGAAATTCGGCTCCGGCGGATAACTTCATCCCGTTATTCGCCAACCCGCAGGAGGTCCTCCATTGGCGAAATTTGCCTCTAAAGCCCATGCTCTCGGCGATCTGAAAGCTCGCGATGACGCACCGTTCGATTTGCTTGCCCGACTTTCCGGCTGTCTCGCAGGCCCGCCGGTACGCCCTCCGGGAACTATACAGGTGAGAAACAAAGCGGTCCCGTTCGACAGGTGTTGACTGAAGAAGAGTCAGTAGCTTTTCGAGGGTCTCTCTCGCTTGATGTATCTGGTCGATGAGCGCCGCTCTGTTCATTATCGTGACGTTTCACGATACGCCCGAATCACTGGAAAATATATCCGTAAAACGGCGGTAGATTGTGGTCGACAGTTTAGGAACTACGTCAGGAATCAGGCGTTCCGCCCAAGGCCATTATTCGTAATACGTTACTGATGTTGCTGTTATAAAATTGCGCCAATGGAAAACTCAGTTTCATCCGCACGCTATCCGCCAATAGCCCCGGGCTCATGGCCCTGGCAACGATTCCGCCTGCAGTTCCATTTCACAACATTATCGGCCAGAAGAATCCCGGCCCGGCGCATTTGGGGAACGACGGAGTCGTTGCCTACTCGAGCAGCCACCATGACGGCGCAGAATCCGAATTGATCGTTCGCTACGGCCACGAGGCCTTCCTCCAGCCGGATGCCGTCGCCGAAATCAAGCGCATCCTCCATGCGCATGTTGAGAGCCTGTGATTGAAGAGCGGCGACTTGATCATACTTTGTATGTTTAGTCAGCTCTGCACGGAGCCGTTGTCGCGATTGCTCTTCGGCGCACGCGCCGAAGGTTCAGAGTTGGGTTAGCTAGCGTCTGGCATGGTGCGGATCAGATCGCTTCCGCGGCGACGCGGGCGCGGAGTTTTTCGTCGGGCAGCGGCCCGAAGGCCGCTTTCATGCTGTCGCGCACCTGCATGAGATCGATTGGATCGGCACGGAGCTTGCGCATCGAATCCTCCATCTGCGTGATGCCTTCCTGCCGTCCGGAGGTCCATACCTTCGTGGCAATGAAAAGTTTCTTTTGCAGTCCGAGCTGTGCGGCCAGGTCGCCGACCACTTCCTCCGAGTTTCCATACATCGGGGAGGAATCGACGAGTTTGCCGCCCAGTTTCTCTGCGGCGAGCGCAGCGGCTCCCAGGCAAAAGGTTTCTCCGATGGAAAATAGACACTGGCAAAATTCAGCTGAGAGTCGCGTAAGGATTGTATTGCGTTTCATATCATAGGCCGCAACGTAGCCTGGAGGGCCGCTGTTTTCTGGCCCGAGATGGACTTGATCGCTGATTCCTTCCAACTCCGGAGAACTGTTAAATGCACTCATGAAGGTATTGATCATCGGTTCGGGTGCGCGCGAACATGCGCTGGCGTGGAAGCTCGCGCAGTCCCCGCGGGTAAGGAAGGTCTATTGCGCGCCGGGCAATGCAGGGACGGCACAACTTGGCGAAAATGTGGCGCTTGGCGCGGAGGATATTCCGGCTCTTGTAAGGTATGCGAAGCGTGAAGAGATCGGTATGACGGTGGTCGGGCCGGACGACGCGCTGGCTGCGGGCATCGTGGACGCTTTTGAGCTCGAGGGGCTGAGGATTTTCGGCCCATGCGCCGGAGCGGCGAGGCTCGAGTCGTCGAAGATTTTTGCGAAGAATTTCATGCAACGGCACGGGATCCCAACGGCGGGGGCAAGGGAATTTTCCGAAAGCCTTGAGGCGCACGCGTGGTGCCGTGGCGCGAAATATCCGCTCGTGGTGAAGGCGGATGGTCTTGCGTTGGGTAAAGGTGTGGTCGTGGCCGAGAATCCGCTCGAGGCTGCGATGGCCATTCATCGGGCGATGGACCTGGGCGTTTTCGGTGAGGCCGGCAGGAAAGTCCTCATCGAGGAATGTCTGCGCGGGGTCGAGTGTTCGATTCACGCGTTGGTGGATGGATCAGGCTATTGTCTCTTTCCCGATGCCAAGGACCACAAGCGCGCGTTCGATGGGGACCGCGGTCCGAATACCGGTGGCATGGGTACGATCTCGCCGTCCGGGACGCTTGATACCTCTTTGATCGAACGGGTGAAAGCCGAAGTGCTCGACCGCTTCGTAGCCGGCATCAATGCCGATGGCATTGCCTTTCGCGGCATGCTGTTTCCCGGGCTGATGCTGACCGAGGACGGACCTAAGGTGCTGGAATTCAACTGCCGATTCGGAGATCCTGAGACGCAGGTGCTCGTCCGGCGGCTGCGCAGCGACTTGCTCGACCTGCTGGAGGCCTGTGTGGATGGAGCGATTGCGACTCAGCGACCCGAGTGGGATGAACGAGCCGCCGTTTGCGTAGTTCTCGCTTCGGGTGGCTATCCTGGCGCCTACCAAAAAGGTAAGACGATCGAGGGATTGGAGGAGGCCGAGGCGATGAAGGAGGTGGTGGTTTTTCACGCGGGAACGAAACAGGACGGACGCCTCGTCGTTACCAATGGCGGTCGGGTGATTGGTGTGAGTGCGCTCGGCGCGGACCGCAATGCGGCGCGCGAACTGGCTTATCGCGCGGCGGACACAATCCGCTTTGACCAGATTCAACGTAGAGAGGACATTGGCGCCTCATGATCCTTCGAGTCCTCTTGATTCTTGCCGTTACGGCCGGAGCGCTTTGGGCACAGCAGCCCTCGCCTTCTCCATCTCCATCTCCAACGCCTGAGCCTTCCGCATCACCATCGCCCACGCCGACGCCTCCTTCGCGGACGATGCGAGAATTGATCAACGGGCTGAAAGACGAAGACGTAGAGAAGGCTCTTCAGACGTTCAAAGAGGGCTTCTTTGATGGCTCGAAGGTGGACGACAAGGAAATGAAGCGGGCGACTCTGGAGGGGCTTGTCAGGCGGCTGTCTCCGGGGGCGGCCATCGTGAGCGCTTCGACGAAGTCTTCTCCCCGCCCGGAGACCCCATTTCTCGCGGAGATCCTCGATTCGCACAGTGCCTATGTGCGTCTTGGCGCGTTGACGAAGGACACCCTTGCACAGTTCGATGCGGCGCTAGCGAGCTTTTCGCAAAAGCAGATCGATGCGGTGATCCTTGACTTACGAGGTCTCTCGGAGAGTGGGGATTTCGAAACGGCATCGGAATTCGCGCGCCGGTTCTGCCCAAAGGGAAAACTGCTTTTCTCCATTCAGAAGCCGAGCGCAAAGCAGGAAAGAATCTTCACCTCGAACCAGGATCCCGCTTTCCAAGGCGTCGTAGTCCTTCTGACAGATTCCGAGACCTCCGGCGCGGCGGAGGCACTTGCGGGAACCTTGCGGCTCAATGCCGGCGCCATGATCATCGGGTCTGAGACGACCGGGCAGGCGGTTGAATTCGCAGAGGCCCCGATTGGCGGCAACGCCGTTCTGCGAGTGGCCGTTGCGCAGGTCATCCTGCCGGAATCGGGTCCGATCTTTCCCGATGGAGTGAAGCCGGACGTTTCAATTTCTCTCCCTCGCGACCTGCGCGAGCAGATCTTTCGCGAGAGCAAAGACAAAGGCGTGAGTCAGTTTGTCTTTGATCCTGAGCGCCGTCGAATGAACGAGGCTTCGCTCGTGGCAAATCTTAACCCCGAGATTGAAACCGCGCAGGCCGCCCAGCGGGACCGTGGCAAGGCGCCGCAGCTCCGGGATACCGTGCTCCAACGCGCCGTGGACCTTGTCACCGCCATCAATTTTTACAAGGCGAAGAAGCAGTAGCCGATACGAGTCCCGCAGCGAAAAGGCCGCCTCGGCCCGAGGGGCGTAAAGAGAAAAATGTCGGGATATCCGATTCGCAGATCTCGGGGGCCAACCAAGAGACGTGAGCCAACGATTCGAATGCGGAAAAATGTTAAGTGAACAGTATTGGGTCTAGAGCAAATGCCGAAAGAAATTTCCAAATGGCCGAGGCGAAATGGCCTGCCAGGAAGAGGCAAAGGCCAATGTCCGTAGACCTTGGCCTTGTGCCTCTGACACCGCAGACAAGCCGTTGCGTCCGATGGCCTCATGGATCTTGGCCTCCTGGCGCAGGCGGCCCCAAGCAATGCGACGTTGCAGCTTTTCGATGTCGGCTAAGAAACCTGCCTGTGCTCTCTCTCGGATTGCCCGGTCTTTGAGGGTGCGGCCCTCGCTCCAGCACAGGGCCAGGGTCTGCGCGCCATCGGCGCCCGCGGCCGGCTTGACCAGCACAACCACCTTCCTCTGGCCAGGATTGCGGGGGGAAGCTTCGCGAACGATCTCCTGCCAGCCTTCCTCTTCTTCGAATTGCTCAAGATAGTCGGCCCTCTCGGAGTGATGACCCGCCACCAGCCAGTGATGGCCGCGTGCGCGAATCGCGGCGAGGTTCTCCGCGCTGGCCATGCCGCGGTCCACCACCACGGTGGCTTGGGCTTTGTTTCCCATGCGCTGCTCAATGACCCCGAGCATCTCATCCACCGTCGTGGTGTCGGGACGGTTGCCGGCGAAGACTTCGTGGGCCTTGGGAAAGCCTTCCGCGTCGAGCACCAGGCCGATAAGCACTTGTTTGCAATCAGGGCGCGAATCGCGCGAGTAGCCACGCTGCGCCTTGGGGTTGGCCAGGCACAAGCCCTCGAAGTAGGTCGAGGTCAGATCGTAAAGCAGGACGTTTTCTTTGAGCGAAAAGAGGCTCTTTTCCCGCCGGCAGAGCGCCGCTTCAATCTGCGCTCGCTTGGGATAAAGCTGGTCCATGTTGCGGTAAAGCCGGTCTTCATTGAGAGCCGAGAAGTCCGTCTTCAATGTCGCAAAGCGCGCTGCGGCGCACCCACTCGCTCATGGCCCGTTCCGAAGCCGGTTCGATCAGCCGATTGAGCACCATCAGCTCGGTCAACAGGCGCGTTTTGTGCGAGAGCCCTGCTTTTGCGAGCATCTCCTCCAGGCCAAGCCGCTCCCAGATCTCATGGCCCACGTGCACCGCGCCGGCTTGACGGGCCTGCTCGACTTCGAGGGCCTCGGTGTCAAACTCCACCGCCCTTAGTGTTGCTTTGGCACCATGCGGTGCCGCTGCGAGCTTGGCGGCTATCGCTTGCTCGCGTGCGCTTTTAGCCAGCAGGCTCTCTTGTCCGCTCAAAGAGTCCTTGAGATTATGAGCCAGTTTAAGCCAATGCTCTCTTGGCCCCGGAGCCAGCGATCCGAGTGAGCAGACCACTCGGTGGCGGGGACCCCTTGGTGTGGCCACCGACTCTACCAGCAGATAATTGGAGTAGGTCTTGCCCTTGAGCTTCTTGCGGGTCTGCTTGATGAACACGGGTGCCTATATATCCGATTATGACCAGTAAAAACAAGCATAAATATATTATCTATTCGTGACTATAATTGGCGTTTTTGACGCATCGGACCAAGCAAAATAGAGCCTCCCCGGTTCGTTACTCCCCAAAAAAATGCCCGAAAAACATCGAGAATGCGGAAGTTGGGCTAGGATATCGGCATAGTCGCGGTAGAGCGTGGCAAACGCCTCCAAATAGCCCTCTGGCAGGCCAGCCGCGATGCGCGTCGCGCGCTTGGCGGCGGGTGACAGACCGCTCTGGCCACCCACGAGCGTGCGCGATGCCTCACCTTGCAGGGCAAACCTGAGCTTGTCGGGATCGCTCTGCTCCCAGGCAATATGCCCCTTCTCGCCATAGACGCGGAGCCGCAGACCCACCTGCTCGCCGGCCGCCACCGCCGAAACCCACATGGCTCCGCGCGCGCCATTGTCGTAGCGCAGCAGGATGTGCGCGTTATCCTCGAGGCGCTGGCCAGGGACCACGGTTTGCAGGTCCGAGGCCAGCGCCGCCACGCGTCGGCCGGTGACGAACTCACTAAGGTGGAAGCAATGGGTGCCGAGATCGCCGACGATGAAGGAAGCGCCGGATTGCGCCGGATCGGTGCGCCAGGCCGCCTGCTTGCTGTCGCCTTCGCTCGGGCCGGATAGCCAGCCGAGCGCGAACTCGACCTGCACGATGCGCACGGCCTCAAGCTCGCCGGCCTCGATCAGCGCCCGCGCCTCCCGCACCATCGGATAGCCGGTGTAAGCATAGGTGACGCCGAGCAGTCGCCCGGTGCGCCGCACCGTCGCCACCAGGTCCTGCGCCTCGGCAAAGGTGGTCGTCAGCGGCTTGTCGCAAATGACGTCGATCCCCGCCTTGAGAAACATCTTGCAGATCGCGTGGTGCGAGACGTTCGGCGTGACGACGCTGACGACAGCGATGCCGTCTTTGCGCGCTGCCTCCGCCTGGGCCATGTTGCGCCAGTCGGTGTAGCAGCGCGTCGGATCGAGCCGCAGGTCGCGGCCCGATTCGCATGCGAGAGTGTTTGTGGCTGAATTCGTTGTGCCGGGAGCTGACACGCCGCATTTCGCGAAGCTGTTTGATATCCACATGATGTGTATGTTGACTGGCCGGGAACGCACGGAAGAGGAGTATGCTGCGCTCTTCCATGAGGCGGGGTGGCACTACATCAGGACACGATATCCAGCGTCGAAACTCTTAGGGGTAGTCGAGGCAGCGAAAGCCTGATCACACGACGAGTAGCCAGCTGTTTCATGCTGTTTCGACAGGGCTCGCTAACAACGCTTTGCAGCCGAGCCCACCCTTGCGCTTCGCTCGTGCAGCCGACGAGGTCAAAGAGCGATTGTAGATTAGTTTCACATGATCCGAATTGGCACATCGAGTTGGGCAGATCCTGAATTCGTGAGGGATTGGTATCCACCGAAGCTTCCCGCAGCTGCTCGCCTGAGCTGGTATGCGGAGCATTTCGATTACGTCGAGGTCAATTCGACCTTTTACGCGGTTCCAGTTAAGAAAGTCGTGAATCGGTGGGATTCCGAAACGCCTTCAGACTTTCTTTTTGACGTAAAGCTTCATGGATTGCTGTCGCGCCACGC
>JAXIPG010000234.1:0-15192 GCA_045403045.1 Terrimicrobiaceae bacterium | reverse complement strand
CTGCTTGCCCCGATGCGCGGCAAAGCCGCTTTCGCTGACATCGAGGGCCTCACTCAGAGCGTCGGCGCCATATTGATGCTGGAGCTTTTCCATCATCGTGAAGCGTGCGGTGGCATCTCCGCCGACAAGATGCCCAAGGCTTTTTTAAAATGTCACGCTGTCGGCTCACATACTCCAGTTCCTGCCGCAAGCGGCGCAGTTCGCGTTGCTCAGGTGTCTCTAAAGCCAGCGTCTTGGGTTCGCTGAGCGTCTGGCCCTCCTCGGCCCGCCGCACCCAGTGCCCCAGCGACCATTTGGAGACGCCCAGATCTCGGGCTTGTTCGTCCACCGCGCACCAGAGCGACGGCATTGTTCTTAAACTCCCGGTCGTAACGCCGACCGCTACTATTCCTGTTCATGGCTGTCTTCTCCTTTATCACAGTCCAGCCCGCAAAATCGAGGAAACCTCAAAAGCGCCCACTCGTGGTATCGGCAGCCGGTAAAAAAGAGGGCGGTCGCCAGGTGATAAGTCAGGTGGCCAAAGTAGCTGCCTTTATCCTCGCGCAGTTCGCGCAGCAGTTGGCCGAGTTGGGAAGAGGTGTGGTAGCGCAGCTCGGTTTTCTCGGGGGCGAACTTTGGTGCAAGACACTCAGCAAAGGGATTTGGTGAACCGAGAACGTGATAGAGGAGGGCGAGCGCAGCTTTGAACCTGGAGGTGATGTGAGGCACTTCTGCCGCGGGTCGCCTCCTCATAGAACTCCCCTATCCTTTCCGGTGGGAAGGTTTCGAGGACGAGGCCTTCGGCCGCCGCCCATGCGATTATTTTGAGCCAGGTGCGCCGGTAGGCGATGAGTGAATTGTGCGAAAGCTGGCGTTCTTCGGCGGCCGCGGTGACCCGCTCAAGAAGCGAATCCTCCCCCATCACGCTCCCCTGCCCTTCTTTTTCCTACTGCCTCGGCAGCAATCAAGCGTTCTCATCCTGCAAGGAGGTCTTGAACAGGGTAAATGTCGTCCTTCTGCGCATTGGTGGAGGGGTTTATCAGAGTCAGGCTCAGAGTGCAATAATAGGGTATTCTTGTAAGCGTGGTGAGGCGCCATCAAACAGCGAGGCGGATGGAAGTTGCCTAGCACCCTCAAATCAACGACGACCAGAGAGTATCTGGCGCAGGCTAGCGAAGTCGTCTTTCACGATTTTCATCGAATCCATGCGAGGTAAGAACGTCATTCACGTAGGCTCCTGCTGGCTCCCCATCATGCGATTGCAATGTTTTCGCTCTTCAAGGTGTTATTGATGGCGATGGAGAGATCGCTTCGCAGCTGAGCCCATTCCTGATGGCGATCCGTCCAAGCCCGAAGCTGAAAGGTTACCGCACCGGCGCTGAAGTTCATTACGTAGACTTGCGGCGACGGTTCTTTTGTTACACCAGGATGAGCAGCGGCAGTACTTTTCAACAATTCAACCACGCGTTGGGGATCGGAGCCTCCGACCACGTTGACGGAGACTTCGACCGCGCGCTTTCGATCCGAGAAGGTCCAGTTAGTCACCTGACTCGAGATGAGCGATCCGTTCGGCACGATGACTTCCGAACCGTCCGCGGTGCGAATGACGCTGGCCCGGATGCCGATGCGGCTGACCTCTCCCACATTGCCACCTACCTCGATGGCGTCACCGACTTTGATCGGACGTTCAAAAAGCAGAATCAGGCCGGACACAAAGTTATTGATCACGTTTTGTAATCCAAATCCGATCCCGACACTGAATGCGCCTGCCAGGATTGTAACCTTTGTCAGATCGATCCCCAGCGCTCCCAAGGCGACGAAGAAGCCTACGAGCAGGATCACATAGTGAAGCATCGTTGAGATCGCGTACGGAATGCCACGTGCGAGATGCAAATGATGATAGACGTCTTCTTCCAGCAGAAAACGCAAGAATTTCGAGCCCAGAAAAGAAGCCCAAACCGTGATCAGGAATGCCAGGATACGGCCCAGAGTAATGCTGAAGGAGCCGATCGCGAGGTTCGCGTTCAGCGCCGCTTCAATCGTCGCGATCAACGGAGTTCGTAGACCAAAAAAGCTCAGTAGCAGGTTTAACCAGATCAAAAAAGCCAAAAACTCGAGTCCGCGGCACGTCCGCCGCTGCAGCATCGGCCGATGCAGACTAATGACTCGCAAGGAGCCAAGTGGTCGGACCTGCAGGGCAATAGTAATCAATCCTTCGATGATCCGAATGGCGGTGTAGAGCATGGCCGCGATGTAAACGCTCCTGAGAAAAACGATTCCCAAAAGGTTCCCAAAGTTGACGTATCCGAAAATATTTGCGAGGAACGCCGCCGGCAAAAAAATAAGCCCGACTTTGGCAATCGCTCGGATTGTTCGCCAAATGCGGCCGTGGGTTTCAGTAGCTTCCGCCGGTAGGCGCCAGCTCCGAAGCACCCAGACAAGAAAGACAGCCGCGCCGAGCACTTGGGCGAGAAATATGAACCTGGCCAACACCGGTAGAGACGCCGCGAGTATTCGGAGTTGACCAACGAAATACAGGATGACGATCGCGTTGAGGATTGGATACGAATTACGTTCCAATAATCGTCGGAGAATCACTGCGGCTGGGATAAGCGTTACGGCTCCCATGATTGCATGAATCAAGCGGGGAGCTTGCGCATAGATTGAGGGTACGAGGAGCATTGAAAGCGCGAAGGCAGTTGTCACGGGGAGATCGAGGATCGGCAGAGCGCGCTGCAGATCCGGTTTTTCCTCCGCTAAATTTCGTATTCTGCGCCGCATCCAGTGAAGCGCGGAAGCCATCAGTACAATGAAAAGAGCGTGGATCAGGAAGGCAAAAGGGAGTCGTTTAGTGAACGCGGTGGATGTTTCCAGTTGCGAAGAAAACGACTCGCCACTGTGCTTCTCCCACTCTGTGCCCAGACTGGTCTCAAGGCTCCAGATGGGTGGGCTATCTCTGACAAAAATATTTTTCAACACCCGAGTTTCTGCCTGCTCCATTGAAGATAGAACTGTTCGTACACGGGCTTCCTCCTCGGAAATCCGGCTCTGCAACGTCAAAACATGGTCTCGGCCGGATTCGGCCGCCTGTCGCGTCCGCTCAATGGAGTCGACTACACTCTGGACCTGCTGCAAGACTGGAGGGGGCGTTTCGGGCTGTTTCGCCGATTGGAGCGTTGCCTGCCATGTCTTGTTCAACTGATCCAGACGCGCGAGTTGCTCTTCCAAACTTGTGGCGTGCTGTGTCAGCTCGCGAGCTGATACCGACAAACGAGCGCCAAAATTTTGCCATGCAAGCTTGAGCCGGAAAAGCATGTCGAGGGGCGGACTAGTCGTCAGGAGCCTCGTGTCGTCAGCGATTCTTGCATCGATTTCAGTTGTTAGGTCCGAGAGAGTGTGGGCGATGCCGTCCGCGCTTGACTCATCCTTCGACACACTGGCGTCGATCTCCTGGAGAGAGGCAAGCGTGGACTGCGATTCCAAAGGTACTTTGGCTAGCGCGATGGGTGTGGGCGCCGGAGTCGGTTTCGCCGGTAAGGCAGAAGCTTGCTGGCCTGGTGCCCCGGCGCCGCTTGAAACCAGAGCCAGGACAATGAGGAAAAGGATTCGAATTACTTGGTGCATCGCGAGTTTATAGAAGTAGATGTTTCCGCTCGCTGCCCCAAACACAGTGAATCGGAACATATTAGGCAGTTCAAATGGAAATCTGGAACTGCTCCATGATGGACGCCCCATCGGGGATGACGGGCGGTGGGAAGTCGAGTGACATGTTGCTCGCGACCCAGGCATTGCCCTTCGAGTCCAGCGCAAGGGCGCGGACGCAGATCTCGCAGCGGAACGTTTCCACCTTGGACGGATCATCTTTGGGAAACCGGGCGACCGTGTCGGATTGGGAATTGCTGACCCAGACGCGATTCTGGTCGTCAATGACGACATCGAACGGCGACTTCAGCCCGGCGACGTTTACGATCCTGCCGTCCTTGACTCGCCCGCCGGGGAAATGCAGCAGGCTGTTTTGCACGCCATTGGCGATCCAGACGTCCCCGTCCGCAGCGACCCCGATGCCCATCAAGCCGATGAGTTTCTCTTTGAAGGGGAAGTCGCTTTCCCTGCCGATGGTCTTGCCGTCGAAATCCATCACGCAGATCGCCCCGTTGAAACCCGTCGTCCAGACTTTGTCGAGCGTCACGGCGGTGCCCCAGCCGACTCCGTCCAGGCCCATGCCGGTGAAACCGGTGATCGGCGGCGAGAGGGGCGTTCCGTTCGGGGTGAGCTTGACCACCCCGCCACCCATGCTTTTGATGACGCCGGACTGCGATCCAGCCATCCAGTTCTGTCCGCTCCAGAGGTTGCCATCCGCATCGAACATGAGCCGGCCCGGGGAGTAGAGCCCGCCACCCGCAAAACAGAGGCTGAGGGCAAAGTCGTCCGGGACATAAGCAAGATATGGCACGAAGGGCGCACTGCGCCGGGAACCGTCCTTGGGTTGCGGATACGCTTCATCGAACAACGCGTAAAGCTTGCTCGCGTTTACCCAGGGTGCGCGGGCGATGCCGGCCATCGCTTCGAGCGTGTTCTTCGGTGTCGTGCCGTCGATCGGCGTGGCAGCCTTGAGGAAGCGGGCGCGCCAATCGTCGTCAGCCACCGTGGCAAAGGCGCTGATGAGCGAGCCAAGCGTGTTCAAATTCGCGAGCGTCGTGGTCTGTGTGCTGTTGAGCGGATCGAGGATGATGTTGCCCCACGAGCCGGTCTCGGGATCGACGAGGTTCGGCGTGTTCCCGGCGGCGATCTTGAGTCCGAGCGGCTTGCCGGAGATGGCTTCCCGATTGATGAAGCGCGCGGCGGTGAAAACCGAGGCCACGGTGGTAAGTTCATTGACAGTCACCTTCTTCGGCGGCGCACCGCCGAGCACCGCCAGCAGCGCGATGGCCTCGTTCGGCCCCTTGCCCGCTGCGGCCTTCGCCGTGCCGCCCTTGGCGATGACGTAAAGGACACTGTCCGCAGGCGGCTCGCCGACCTCTAGTTTGAAAGCGCCAGTGTCGTCGGTCTTTCCCTGCGCCAACTGCGTCGGCGCGCCGGTGCCCGCGGCGTAAAGCGTCACGGTCGATCCGGCGATGGGACTGCCCGCGCCCTGGACGGTGCCCGCCAGTTCCGCAGCCAGTGCGGAAATGTTTGCCAGGGAAATGACACCCACTGCGAGAAGCGCAGTGAGGCTCTGTTTGATGAGTTGGTGTTGCATGGTTTTTGGTTCGGTTCGATTGGGTGGTAAGTGGAAAGCTTTGGTTCGCTTGTGAAGTCGCAGGCCGCCTCGCGGAGACGGAAGTATCCGAAGTTTTGTGTTTCGGGTCGGTTTATTTTCCTTCGGTTGGCTCCGATTTATCAAGGCGCGGTAGCGCCCCACAGTTCCCCCCGAGCCGCGGGGTTATGGGGGCGCGTAGCCCCCATTCCTTAAGCGTCAGCCTCATTTATTAAATCTCTCCCTGAATTGGATCGCGAATTGGTTGGCCGCCATCCTCCAAGTCAGCGGTGGGGTTCTCCACGATTTGGTGATGTTTCGCAAGGCCAGATAGATGAGCTTGGTAGCCGCTTCGTCGCTCGGGAAGTGTCCCCGATTCTTAAGCACCTTGCACAGCTGCATATGCAAACTTTCGATCGCATTGGTCGTGTAGATGATTTTTCGCACCTCTGGCGGATAGCTGTAAAAGGGAATGATCTGTTCCCAGTTACGGCGCCAACTCTGGGCGATCATCGGATATTTTTTGCCCCAGGAGCCGGCTTCGAACTCCGAGAGCCGCTTGGCGGCGGCCTCGGCCGTTTCGGCCCGGTAAATGGCCTTGAGTTCGCGAGCTACCGCCTGGCGCTCTTTCCAGCCGCAAAAGGAGAGGCAATAACGGCTCAGATGCACGATGCAGGTCTGCACGCTCGTCAGCGGGAAAACAGCGGTGATGGCCTCCGGAAAGCCCTTAAGCCCGTCGATCACCGCAATGATGCGTCATCGAGCGGGATTTTCGCCGCACTGCCGCGATAAAGCACAACGCGACCTGAGAGTCGCTCCTTCGCTTTTTCGAGAAAACCCTCGGAGGGGTCCACACCGACTACCGAAGATGGTAAACAATGATTCAGTATCGAGGCGCATAGCGCTCCGGTGCCACATCCAACATCCAGCCAGCGTCGCTCCGTGGGAACGCCCAGCCAGGAGAGGAAGCGTGGCGCGACCTGGCGACTCCATCGGCCGATATACTGTTCGTATCGGATGACATGGGTGCGGCGTTTGAGCTCTTGATTAATGCGTTCAAGCATATTGGTACCCTTGAGATGGTTGTGGTGCTCTCGGGGCAGCCGGTAGAAGGTAAAGGTTTCCTCAATGTTCTCTTCGACCCACGCGCAAAGTTTGGGATATTTCTCCTGCCAGCGAAGAAGCCAGGCCGCCAGATCTCTACGAGCTTCGCCGGCGTCGCGCCGGTCGTAAAGCCATCGCAATTCCACTAAGCAGTCGTCGCCGCCTTTGCGAGGCAGATAGTCGAGCGCATTGCGTAAGAAATGCACGTAGCAGCGCTGCCAGTAAGCCTCGGGAAGCACTTCCATGATCGCTCGCTTGAGCCCAAGATGGTCATCACTGACCGCGAAGATTACGCCCCGCAGGCCGCGTGTTTTAAGCCCGAGTAGAAACTCTTTCCAACTCGTTGAACTCTCCCGGTTGGCCATTTCCACTCCGAGCACCTGGCGCCGGCCTTCCCAATCAATGCCTATGGCCACAAGTACCGCTTGTGAGCGGATCACTGCGTTTTCCCTCACCTTTTCATACCGCGCGTCCAGGATCAGATAAGGATACTCGCAGTCGAGCTCCCGACGGGCAAAGCGCCCGAGCTCCTCATCGAGTTTCTTGTTGAACCCACTTATTGTGCTCGCGCTAAAACTGTGTCCACAGAGTTCCTCGCTGATCGCTTTGACCTTCCGGGTCGATACTCCCTGGATGTACATCTCTGTTAGCGCCGCCACAAGTGCCTTCTCGCTACGCTGATAGCGCTCGAAAATCTCGGTCGAGAACCGTCCGTTGCGGTCCTGCGGAATTCTCAATTCGAGTTTGCCTACCCGGGTGATCAAGCTGCGCGGGTAGTAGCCGCTTCGATAGCTCAATCGCCCCTCGACTCGCTCTCCTTTCTCCGCGCCGACAGCCTCGGCCATCTCCGCTTCCAAAAACTCCTGGATCACGGTGCGCGCCTAGAGACCTGCTACGAAGCTGGTCCGTGCGGGTTTGGGATCGCGCGGCGGCTAAGCCGCTCGGCGAATGGTGCGAAACGGATATCGACTTGCCTAAAACCCGCGTTGCTAGACTAAGCAAGCTTGCACAGGCTTAACATCAAGCTCTGCAAGTGGCTCGACGAGCGCGAGATAGTTGGTTGGAGCAATCAAGACGGTTTCGCCATTTCTGATGAAACGAGTGAGCGCACCATCAAGCGACCACTCGTCGCATTCGATGACGCGCCATTGTCCGCACGCAAGGTCAATTCGTAGTCGCATAGCTAGGAGCCGGGGACTTTGGTCTCAATGGCGGGTGAATGGGCTCTTCGCCGCGAATTAACGCCAAGCCAAACTTGGCATGCGCATCCAGAATTCTCAACGCGCCCGCCGCCCGTTCAAGGTGGGCCTTGGTCAGTCCCGTGTGCTGGTGTGATTTTTTTGGCATAGCTCGAATTTAAACGAGGGAAGGCCAGAGATAAATGGAACTATCGGCCCATATGGGTCGACAGTGTGTTCGCAACAACGGCGCGCTACACTCACGTCGATTCCGAGCGGCTCCGCACGGTCGTGGGAAACCTCCGCCTGCACTCGTAACGGCTTTTCTTCCCATGAGCCAAGTTCGACCAAAGGCTGAAAGGGTGGGGGAGATCGCCGCCAAGGAGGTCGTTCAACTCCTCTTCGCGACGGAAAGAGTTTCACGGTAGACGGGCTGCGCGAAAAGCTGCGGGAATTTTTCCGGCAGGAGGTTCGCGCAGAACTGCGCGCCGTGACGGCGCTCAACAACGTGGAGTTAATTACCGCGCTCATTTCTTTCAACTGGCAGCTCGCCCTTGTCGGCCTTCAGCTGCGGATTCTCAACGGGGTGGTTTCGCTGCTCGCGACGGGTGAGCCCTGGGACGAAGGATCTTTTCACTGGTCCTAGCCAGAGTCGAGCGCGACACGAGCCTGCCTGACTGCGAAAGCCAATAGTTCATGGGGCTTCCGGAAATGACATAGCTCCGTCCTTGATCCAGCGCGCGAAGGGCCACTTTTGCTGTGTTCTCAGCGGTGTCTTTCCGGCCTACCGCGGAGGGCTGCTCCGAGCCGACGACCTTAAAGAACGCCGTGTCCACCGGGCCGGGACAGAGGGCGAGAACGCGCACGCCCGTGTGTAGGCTTTCGGCCCAAAGCGCCTCCGAAAACGAAAGGAGGAATGCCTTCGTGGCCCCGTAAACTGCCATGTAGGGGGTGGGCTGGAATCCCGCCGTACTTGCAACGTTCACGATAGCCCCGTCTTGCGCAGCGACCATCGCCGGCAGAAAGAGCTGAGCCAGTATCGCCGGAGAGTATACGTTCAACAGAATCTGCCTGCGGTTTCCTTCAAGCGAATTTTCGTGAAGCTTTCCGTAACTTCCGACGCCGGCGTTGTTGATAAGAATTCGCACCGTCCGGTTCAATGCCTTCACATCTGAGAACAGCCGCTCGGGAGAGTCCGGCGCGGCCAGGTCGATGGAGACGACCTCGGTTTCCACTTTGAATCTTGCCCCCACATCCTGCGCGATCCCGTCCAATGTCTCTTTCGACCGCGAGGCCAGAATGAGATTGGCTCCGCGCGAAGCGAGTTCGTAGGCAAAGGCTTTGCCGATTCCAGAGGATGCTCCCGTGACGAGGGCCCACTTTCCTTCATAGCGAAACTGCGTGTTGTTCATATCAGCAATGTTTTGATAATGTTTACGATGGAAACATTAATCGTTCAAATGTGATCGTTGTCAACATTTAAGATTTCGTTTATTCTGCGGGCATGCGTAAAGAGACGGATTCAGATCCGGAAAGGCCAACGCGTTACCACCATGGGAACTTGAAAGAGACGATCGTGCGGACGGCAATTCAAATGATCGAGGAACGCGGGGAGGCCTCCTTTACCATTCGCGAGCTTGCGAAATCGGTCGGCGTGAGCCACGCTGCGGCTTACCGTCACTTTCGTTCCAAGCGCGAATTGCTTGCCCAAATTGCCGAGGAAGGATTCCACGGATTGCGGACGAAATTCGACGAAATTCTCAAACGAAATGCAAGAAGGAGCTGTCGTGCGCGCATCAAGGGACTCGGGAACGCCTATGTTCAACATGCCCTTGAACATCCCGGGCATTTCCGGGCGATGTTTCACGTCGAACTTCAAGCGCAGGCCGACTTTCCCTCGTTGAAGGAAGCAGCGATGCGGACGTTTGACAGCCTGCTGAATGTCGTAGCGGAAGGGATTTCAAAACGCGAGCTGGTCAACCGGCCCGCACGAGGACTGGCGACGGTGGCGTGGGCAGCTGTCCATGGGGCGACCCTTCTTTTACTCGATGGACAGATCGACTCACCCCCTGAGCCGGAGGAGGTGGTCAAACTCATCATCGAGCGCCTGGATGCGGGACTGGCTCGCCCCCAATGACCTTGAGACGAGGGGCTCGATCTAAAATAGAAATGGTTGCGGACCCAGTTTGAGAGCGGGCGCGCTGTCTTGAAAGAGGCGGTGTGTTTGGCGTTCATGGGTCAATTGGTGTCAGCGGCAATTTGAAAACCGGGTAAATCAGCCGGTTTGAAAATCACGTTTGGTCGAGCGGAGATATTCTTCAAAAGCTTCTCCACAGCAATCTTCTTCCTTGGGTGTTGTTAGCCGGGTTGTTCAAGTTGTGGGGGCGGGTGATTTTCTTGATGAGCGGAACCCCACCTAAGCGCCAAACTTGAGCGAAAGAATTTGTTTGACATCTCAAACAAATGCTTGAATGTTTCGATTGAAATGTATGTTTGAATCTCACGTTTGAAACGATAGTTTGTTCTATGGCTGTCAAAGATGAAACTCTCGAAACGCAGCAGCGCCTGGTTGAGGCGGCGGGCGAAGTGTTTGCCAAACACGGCTTCCGCGACGCCACCATTCGGGAAATCTGCGAAAAGGCGAAAGCCAACATTGCCGCCGTTCACTATCACTTCGGAGGCAAGGAAGAGATTTACACGGCGGTTTTCGATTCCGCGCGGAGGTGCGCGGTTGCTCAAGTTGACGAGCAAGTGCCGCCCACCGCCCCTGCCGAAGAGCGGCTTCGGGCCTTCGTTCATTCTGTGCTGACGCGCTTCTTCGATGAGGGTCGTCCCGCGTGGCTTGGGAAACTCGTCGCTCAAGAGATGATCGACCCAACCAAAGCGCTGGATTCATTGGTCAACGAGCAAATCCGGCCGAACTCCGAGCGGTTGAGGGCCATCGTGCGCGAGTTGATCGGGACGGAAGTTGACGACCAGGAGTTGTGGCTCTGTGCGTTCAGCATCGCGGCGCAATGGCTCTTCTATTTCCACTGCGGCCAGGTGGTAAAGCGGCTCAATCCAGACCAGCGATTCGGCCCGCAGGAAATCGAGCGTCTGGCCGAGCACATCACGAAGTTCTCGGTTGCCGCGCTGAAAGGATGGAAATCATGAACTTCATCGCATCGACGCCGGGTCTGCCCCGAACACGCCTCTACGTGCAACCATCAGCATAAAATCGAACATGAAACCGATCGTTGAAATCAATGAAACGAATTTCGAAACCGAAGTTCCGAAACCGAATCAACCTGCCAAGGTCTGCCTGCGACTCTTCATCCTCGGCGCGACCGGCCGCACCGGCCGGACGTTGGCCGCCCAGGCCGGTGAACGGGGCCATCAGATCACCGCTTTCGTGCGTTCGTCGCAGAAGCTCGGCGAGCTTCGGCAGCGCGTGACCGTTCGGCAGGGCGATCCGCGCAGCGTCGCCGAGTTACGCGAGGCCCTCGCCGGTCACGACGCTGTGGTGTCCGCGCTCGGCCCGCCAGCACTGGGTCGGACGACAATCCTCCGCGATGCCGCACGCAACACCGTCGCGGCCATGCAGGCCGAAGGCATGCGGCGACTGTTAGTGGTCTCGATGGGCGCGCTCTTTCAGGACGCGGGAATCCTGGCCGCACTGCTGCGCAGCACTGTGCTGCGGAACGTGGCGGAGGACGCCGCTGAGATGGAGCGCGTGGTGATGGCCAGCGAATTGGACTGGACCATTGTCCGGCCCCCGCGACTTACAAATGGTCAGCTTACAGGGGACTACCAGGTTAAAGACGGCTACATGCCACACGGGAGACTCTCGCTCAGTCGCCCCGATGTAGCCCACTTCCTTCTCGGCGAGGTCGAGCGCGGCGAACACGTGCGTCGGATTGTGGGTATCGCCTGAGATTTCTCGAAACCATCAACTGAAAACTGAAAATGAAAACGGCTATTGAAATCAGTGAAGCCATCGAACGCGAACTGTTGAGTTGGCCGGACGTGACTGCGGGCCGGCATCGTTTCGGCGGGCGCGCTTTTCGCGTCGGCAGGATTGGAATCGGCCACCTCCACGGCAGTCACGTCGCCGATCTTCCCTTTCCACGGGCGATCCGCGATGGGCTCGTGTCCAGCGGCAAAGTCTCTCCGCATCATCACGTGCCTGATTCGGGGTGGGTTAGCTTCTACATCCGGGATGAACTGGACATCCCTGCCGTGCTTGCGTTGTTCCGCCGGAACTACGAACGCATTCAACCGATTGTGCAACGCCAGCGCGCGAGCGGAAACAGGGTCGCTTGACGGCAAACTCCGTATGAAGCCGCTTTCTGAACGCTGGCCTTTCTGCTGCTCGCGGCGGTGCATCTGTGACTGACAACCAGGAGGACTGTGGGTCGACCAGACGGAAGCAGTTTTGACACAAATCAGTCGCTTCGACTATCGAAACTTTTTCCACAAATACTAACAACGAAAAAATGAAAAAAGATAAAATCATCTATTGGACTGCCACAGGAATTGTGGCGGCCGTAATGCTGTGGAGTGCATTCAACTTTTCTTTAAATAAAGAAATGAAAGGCGCTTTTGCGCATTTAGGTCTGCCCAATTGGTTCCGAATAGAGCTGACTGTAGCCAAAATATTAGGTGCACTGGCCTTACTAATTCCAACGATACCCAATAGAATAAAAGAGTTTGCCTACTGTGGTTTTACAATCACGCTGATTTCGGCAATTATTGCTCATTCCTCCAGTGGCGATGGCATCTCGTCTATAGATCCTTTGGTGTTTTTAGGCATTTTGATCGTTTCGTATTTGTATTATTACAAAGCACAACTCCATAAGCAACCGGCTATGGGACTGAGATCGTGAGACACTCTGGCCTGAAACTGGACGCTTGAAAAGTGAAGTTCTGCGACAGAAAAAAAGGAGCAGAACGCAATGAAGAGAAATCGATTTAGTGAGGAACAGGTCATCGGGATCCCGCGAGAGGGAGAAGGCAGCGGGGCAGTGAAAGCGGTGGCGGCAAAGTACAGTATCAGCGAGGCGATCTATTACGCGTGGAAGCGCAAGTACGGAGGGATGGAGGTGAGCGAAGCCAAGAAGGAACTTGGGTGTTGGGTAGCAACGGAACAGAAAAGTAGCATAAGGAGAGCTCTCGCCAGATTCAGGACACTACCTTAAAGATCCAATCGGCTACAGAGAGAGTTGGACTGCCATCGCCCTGAAGTTTCGTTCCGGCGAGCCCGGAATCAAACTGTACCGATGGCGAACCTGCGCAGTTTCATCTTAATGTCGCAGCGAACGGTCTCCTGCTATGTTTTCGCCGTGAGCACATGCTCTGGACGGAAACCGATTCCGACCATCCGTGCCGTGATTCGGCGCAGCAGTGGAAATTCTTCCAGCAGCCGCGCGGGCAGGGGCGGAGACATTTGCTCGGTTGCATTGAAGATGCGCTCAAGCAAATGCTCATGCATAAAAATCTGCGCACGCTGTGTGAGGTACGCGGGCCGCTCGCGGCGGTGCTGAACCGCGCGCAAATCATTTAGTCCCACACGGCCTTCGCGCAGCATTTCCCCCAAAATATTTGCTGTCGCGACGGCGTCCTGAATCGCGAGATTGATGCCGACACCGCCCACCGGCGACATCGCGTGCGCAGAGTCGCCGATGCACAGCAGCCCCTCGCGATACCATCGCCGCAGCCGGTCCATTTTGACTGAAAGCAATTTCACCGCGTTCCAATCTTTTAACTCCGCGACGCGATCATGCAGGAACAGAGCGCATCGCGAAACATCCGCGCGAAGCTCTCCCAACCCGCGCTGCCGCTTTTGCTCGAATCCGCCTTTGCGAATCACGTAGCCGCATTGCCAGTAATCGCCGCGGTCCAGCAGCACCATAAACTGGCCGGCACCCACATAACCGAAGGCTTGCTTTGGGTCGCCAGCGCATTTGGAGAGACCGAACCAGAGCACATCAATCGGCGCGCCGAGATCCATCACTTCCAAGTCTGCGCGTTCGCGCACCGTCGAACTGCGTCCGTCTGCGCCGACCACCAGATCAGCGCGCACTTCGAGTTCGCCCTGCGGGGTTGTTGCTCGCACGCCAACGATCCGCTCATTTTCAAAAAGCAAGTCGGTCACCTCCACCTCCATTCGCAGACGAAAAGACGCGCAGCGCCGCGCATGTTTGGAAATGAAATTCAAAAAATCCCATTGCGGCATGAAGGCGATGAATTTGCAGTGCGTCGGCAGATGCGAAAAATCCGCGATAGTCGCTTTTTCGGCGCCGAAGTGCAGGTGAATCTGCCGCACCTCCTGATGCGGTTGGCGCAGGAACTCTTCGAGCAAACCGAGTTCGTGCATCAGTTCCAAGGTCGAGGGATGAATTGTGTCGCCGCGAAAATCGCGTAGGAAATCCTTGTGCTTTTCCAAAACGATCACTTCCACGCCGGCGCGCGCGAGCAAAAAACCGAGCATCATTCCCGCTGGTCCGCCGCCAGCAATGCAACAGCGTGTCTGTATTTGTTCGGCAGTTTGAGCGGGCTGGTTCATCGGGGGGTTGTTCATCCACTTTACTTGAAAGCATTCGCGCGAGAAGGGAGAGCATAAAAAACCGGGTGCTTAAGCCGCTTGCTTGATCTCGTTTTCATCTTTTCGGTGATTTGCTCAAAGGGCCTGGGTTCATAAACGCCCAGGTTGTTCACGAGAACGTCCACCTCGGGGAAACGTTTTGTGGCTTGCGTTGCGGCGTCAGCCTGGGACAAGTCGAGCGCGAGCGCTTCGACGGTAGCCAAGGGAATGGCCGCGCGAATGGCCGCGATGGCTTCGGTCACGCGCGCCTCGGTGCGGCCGCTGACGATGACGCGCGCTCCTTCGGCGGCGAGGGCTTTGGCGATGGCGAATCCGATGCCGGCGGTCGAGCCGGTGACGAGGGCGAGTTTGTTTTCGAGTTGAAGGTCCATAGTTCGTTGAATGTGATTTGGTGTGATTTAAGTTTCGGTGTAATATACCGCATCCTCGCCGGCCGCCTCGTGCCCTTGTTCTTCGGTCGCCCTGGGCGGCCGTGAGTTGATTGATGACGACCTCGGCCCTGTGACTGTCGCAAAGCCATATGGGTGACAAACCGAATGAGTGGGGAACCCTTGGAGTTTAGCGTCCTTCATGACCTCCTCGAACGGAGCAAGCGCCTTGCGCTGATCGAATTGTAGATAACATGCATTTAAGAGGTGCTACCCAATACACGCCACACTGTTAGTACGATGCCTGCGAGTACCATCCTTGCAATCGGCCCCATGAAAGATTTCGAAATGATTCGATGACATGATCTGTTGCTATTCCAACATGCGTTGCATCTGTAAGCAGATTCAAAATCGAAACAACGACTCCGCGTACGCTGCAATCTCCTCACGGTGTCGATTCTTGCTTTGCGGAATCGCATAATAGTGGCGGAACAACTCATAGGTTCCATCAATCAAATGTATTTTCATAGCAGCAGTGCTGCGCTAAGAATAAACAATTACCGCTTAAACGAAAAGCTGTTGGAGCACAGGCTTTAGCCTGCATTCACGAGCGTCCGGTTATAAGTCCCACAGGAGCAATTGGTTATGATTTACGGGTTGCAAACTGTTGAAGATGGTTTCTGCAAGTAGTTCATGCAAAGGAACTTTCTCGAACGGATGAACGCTCAAGAGCTGCAAAGTTCT
>JAXIPG010000055.1:0-9082 GCA_045403045.1 Terrimicrobiaceae bacterium | reverse complement strand
TGGTCGGGGCGACAGGATTCGAACCTGCGACCTCGTGGTCCCAAACCACGCGCTCTACCAAGCTAAGCTACGCCCCGAAATATTTAAGCCGCAACGACTTATTACAAGTTTCTGGCCCTGCTTTTTTCGCTTGTAACCCCGATTTTGTAACCCTATATTGCGAGCGTGAGCAAACGCCAGCAATCGCCGGAAAAAGAATCGGAGTGGAAGAAAATCGGGCCATGTCTCTATCGCTACAAGAACGGCACCTACTATGCCCTACTCAAGCACAAGGGCAAACAAATCCGCCGCTCGCTTGGGACCGATGATCTTGCGCTCGCCCGTCGTAAGCTGCCAAACCTCCGTCGCGATCTTGATTTCACCGACCCGGACCTTTCCCGTCGCAGCCTCGAAACCCATGAGGAGAAATTCCTTGAAACGCTGACCGGCGCGAAAAGCACACTCTACAACATCCGGCATGCCATTGAGCTATTGCGAGACGATTGGCCGAAAGATTCTCCGCAGCTACTGACCAAGATTCGCAAGAGCGATTGCGAGCGGTGGATCGCGAAATACGGCGACTTGGCCGCCAGCACCGTCAACACCCGAATTTCCGCGGCTTCAAAGTTCTTCGAGCTTGCGGTGAACGACGGAGTCATTCTGCGCAGTCCGATGGATGGAATAACCTACCGTCGCCGCTCCGATTTGACCCGCCTGACCCCGACCAAGGAGCAATTCGATTCCATCGTGGCTGACCTCCGCGCGCAGTCCGCAAATGGACATGGCGCCGAAGACACGGCGGACTTTGTAGCGCTGTCTGGCCTACTGGGACTTGGTCAGGCTGAACTTTCCGGCATCGAGCGCCGGTACATCAATCTTGATGCTGGCACGATCCAAGTTTTCCGCCGAAAGACGCGCCAGAGCTTCACGATTCCGATCTATCCGGCAGCAAGGCCGATTGTTGAGCGCAGGATGGCCGCCATGCCGCCCGAGCCTGATTCCCGGCAACTTCCTCATTCCAACTGCAAGAAGGGGCTGGCAGCGTCGTGCAGACGCCTAGGGCTGCCGAACTTTGAACCGCGATCCCTGCGGAGATTTTTCATCACTACCGCCCTACGCGCCGGCGTGGACGTGCCGACCGTTTCCGCATGGCAGGGGCATCGAGATGGCGGCGCACTCATTCTCAAAACATACGGCGACGAGGTTCGGCTTGCGCATAGCTTGAAGATGGCTCGCCTACTGGCAACGCCCGACGCACAGAACGTCATCCCGATGAAGGGGGCGTCGTGAAAATCGATTCATCAGAGATTCGCGTCGTAATAGGTCCCATGCTTTACCTTTATCGAGACCGCACATTGATTGAGGAAACCGACTCACTGCGACGGGCTACTGGGATTTTGCACGCAAAGGCTGGGATTGTCCGTTTCATAAGGCTTCCATCATGGACACTTGCGTCAATACCTTAGTGTCTATTCCAAACACAAAGGAAACCGCCGCCGCACGGGGCGTCAAGCCGACGACCGTTTGGCGTCTCACCAAGCGGGGTCTCCTCAATCCTAACCGGGCCACACGCTGCCGCTCCATCCCGTAGCGGAGATCAACCGTTTTCTGGAGAGCCGCTAAGATGGACGCCAAGATCGAAAGCGATAAGCCTCCAAATGCTGATTCTCTTCAAAGCCTATCGGCGGGGAATGCCCATGCCAACCGCTACGAGCGAGCAAAGGGCCGATTTCTGGCGGGCGCTAGCGTTAGAGTTCCCCGGTTATATTCATTGGCTTTTGAATAAATTTGAGACCCCCTCCCTTGGTGTGTGAACGTTTCAGTATTGCGTGCAAGTTCACAACGCCGGAAGATTGCCTCACCTGGGCACAGCGGGAACTCTACCTGCCGAAACGCGTCACACCCGAGCCCGGCGCATGCGGGGCACGGGCGCAGAAGATGAGGACATCCTTGCTTGCCGGGGTGATTACCGAAAGGGAACCTGTCCGATTGAACCCGTGATTGTCACCCTTTGCGGCGACCCTGGTCAGAAGGAAACACATTGGAGCGCCGCGGCATGGACGGCAGCCGGCGAAGGCTATGTAATTGGCAACGGTTACTGTTGCCAAAGGGCGCTAAACGTAAAGAATGGCGAAAGGTTTCCGGCGACCATTACGGCGACTGCTCAAAATTGCAGCTCGTGTGCTGGAGCGTTCTCAAAGACATCATTATATGACAAGAAAAACAACATATCCAAAAATGCTAGACACGCTTGGCGACAATGTCGTCAGGGCGAACGGACCGAAGCAATTTGTTAAATCAGCCGAACGAATCCTCGATCACCTTAAGGCAAGGGACCCATACCCTGCACTATGGGAAGCAGAGGGGTTAGTGACGGCTCTCGAAAGTTGGGTGAAGGAGAATCCACCCAAAGTCGAAGAGATGCCGGACGAGGCTGATTCTCTGGGTCGGGTAATTCATGTCACCCCAAGCGGAAACACACGGATTTACGATTGAGCCGGACCCGGTTGCACAACGAACGAGCTGCAGAGCGCTGCATGAACAGAGACAGGGGCGAGGGCGAATTTTCGAATCAAAACAGCTCGTGCGCGAGAACGCTTAGGCAATAGAGAGCGGCCGTTTCCGCGCGGAGAATGATCGGACCGAGGGTAATGGGCCGGCAACCCTTACTCTTTGCCAGGGCAACCTCCGCCGGCGTGAAATCGCCCTCGGGGCCGACCAGAACGCACACGCTGCGCGGCGATGGGTAGTCGGCCAGCACGCTCTTGATCCGGCGCGCATCGGGCTGCAGCGAGGCGATCAGCATGAGTTCGGCTTGCTCCTGCTTCTCAAAAAACGCCTTCGGCTTGCGGGGAACGGCGATTTCGGGAAGCCGATTCTGGCCGCATTGCTTGCAGGCCTCAATGGCAATCTCGCGCCACTTCTCACGCTTCTTCTCCGCATCGCTTGCGTCGAGTTGAACGACCGTGCGATCGGAGAACAACGGAGCAATCCGAGTCGCGCCAAGCTCCGTCGCCTTCTGAATAATGAAGTCCATATACTTGCCCTTCGGCACGGCCTGGGCCAACGTAATCGCGCATGGCAAGGGCTGGGACTTGGTTTTTTGCCCAATGCGCAACTGGATTCTCTTCCCTTCGACGGTAGTGATGTCCGCCCTGGCCTCGGCGCCGTCGCCATCAAAAACCGTCACGTGATCGCCCACGCCAAAGCGAAGGACGTCAAGAACGTGATGAGACTCGCCCTCATCGAGCGCGGGCGAAGCGGAGTTCCACTCGTGGGGCGGAAGATAAAAGCGATGCATTTAGCAGTTTGTCGGACTTGATAGGAAAGTCCCGTGAAAATTCTAGAATCGTTAGAAAATGGGAAGCGGCCCTTTCAACAAACTGCTTAATCAGGCCTGCGGGCTGTGATAGCCGAAAAATTTCTTCCACAGACCGCACAACGTGCGGTTTTAGCAGCCTGCCTGCAAGGCGCCTTTTTTGGAGCGTACAATTTCGTGACAAAATGCCGCTTTCATCTCAAATCCGGCAGGCTGCTTCCGCGGAGTTTTCTTTCAAGATATGCATTGAGCGCCTCCTGCCAATGACGCGGCACGGCCCCTGTGACCGCAGTGAGTTTCGTGGTGTCCATCACGGTGTGCGGCGGACGCGGCGCGACGAAGGCCTTCAGCGCCGAAAGCGGAATGGGTTCGGCTATTCGCGCCTTGAGGGGAAGCCCTGCCCGCGCCGCGAAATTCAGCGCATGCTGGCCATACTCATGCCATGAGCAGCCTCCCGCGTTGCAGGCGTGATATAGCCCTCCCGGGAGATCCCCATCGAGAAACGGCTCGAGCCAGCTGGCGACATCCTCAGTGAAGGTCATACACGACGTCTTATCCGCAATGGCTTCGACCCGGTCGTTTGCCAGAGCCCGCTCAATAATCGAATCCACAAAACTCGGCTTCTCCGGACCGAAAACCCAGGCGATACGGACAGCGAGATGCCGCGGCGACGGCCCTAGCGCTGCGCCCTCCCCCGCGAGCTTCGTGCGACCATAGTGGCCAAGCGGACGCGCAACGTCGTCCTCGGCGTACGGAGTGGTCTTCGCGCCGTCAAAAACATAGTCCGTACTGAAGTGGATAAAGCGTGCCTCCTTTGTGGCAGCCGCCTCTCCCATCACTCCTGGCGCGCGAGCGTTAACGATCTCCGCTTCCTCTCGCGCCGTTTCGCAGCGGTCCACGTTTGTCAGAGCCGTGCAATTGACGAGCACATCGTAGGATGCGGATTCGAGCAGACTCCTGAGCGCGACAAGGTCCGCCACATCGAGTTCCGGACGCGCAAGGGTCCGAACGTGATAGTTTGCCGACCACATGCGCGCAAGCGCCCCGCCGAGGCGCCCCTTGCCCCCAAGGACCAATATCCGCGGAATCATCTCCATAGCGCTATCTAGTTAAACTCCCTGGCCAACCTCAATCGGAAAATCCCCCTATTGTCGAAACCGAGTGTGTTCATTCATCCATTGTGGTTATCGGTTTACTGTGAGATTCTCGAATCCGCCGCGATGACGACGATTTTGCGCTCGGGATCGATGTCAGGACCCGCGGGGTTAAGGTTGACGACCGTCGAAAAGCAAACTCTCTCCATCAAACTCCCACAGGCTGCGGCAGCAGGTGCTGCCACCAGTCACGATTATCGAGATACCACTCGATCGTCTGGCAAATACCCTCGCGCGGCGTATGCAGCGGCTTCCAGCCGAGCTCGGCTCGGATTTTCGCCGAATCGATCGCATACCGTCGGTCGTGCCCAAGCCGGTCCGTGACGTAGCTGATCAAATCGTGCGGCTTGCCAAGCGTCTCGAGGATCAATTCGACAACAGCAATATTCTCCATCTCGGCATCCGCGCCGATGTTATAGACCTCCCCCGCCCGCCCTTCGAGAAGCACTGCCATAACGGCGCGGCAATGGTCTTCCACATGAATCCAGTCCCGCACGTTCAACCCGTCCCCATAAACGGGCAGCTTCTTGTCCGCCAGAGCGTTCGTGATCATCAGTGGAATCAGCTTTTCCGGAAATTGATACGGCCCGTAGTTATTCGAACACCGAGTGATAACGACCTCCTGCCCGAACGTCTTGTACGCCGCGAGCGCCAGCAAATCCGCGGAGGCCTTGCTCGCCGAATACGGCGAACTCGGGTCGAGGGGAGACGTTTCCGTGAAGCGTCCGGTCGGCCCTAGCGAGCCATAGACCTCGTCCGTCGAGATCTGGACGAAGCGCTTCACGCCATGCTTGCGCGCTGTCTCGAGAAGCACCTCCGTGCCTCCGACGTTCGTGTGGATGAAATTGCTCGGCTCGGAAATGCTGCGGTCCACATGCGACTCCGCCGCGAAGTTCACAACCGCGTAGAACTTGTGCTTGGCAAAGATCGTTTCCATCGCGTCGCGATCGGCGATGTCGGATTGGAAGAATTCGTAGCGTTCGCCGTAATGTTTCGGAACGCCCGCCAAGTTGTCCGAATTCCCTGCATACGTGAGCACATCGACATTCGTGACGAATTCGGGCTGGTAGTGTTCCAGCACGAAGCGCACAAAATTGCTGCCGATGAACCCGCAGCCGCCAGTGATGAGTAGACGCATCCGCAGCATGTAACAAACCGGAAACACCCGCTGCAATGAGGAAAACCTTCTACCAATCCCAGCGCTGCGCCAATTTCTGGATCAACGACGCGGCGGAAATTTCTTTCGGCATTTGCTCTAAATAGGGCAGTAAAAAGACTCAGTTCGTTGGCTCGACAAATTGCGGTCGGAGGTCATCATCAAATGTGGGCCTCACTTCGCCTGTGAGATGACCTTTGGAGCCATTTTGTGCAGAGAGCCGAGACAGTCGCTAGATTAGAATCCTGCCATGCCTAAATATCCATATAAAGATTCGCAATTGTCGATTGCAGAGCGTGTGTCCGATTTGTTGGGACGGATGACGCTGCCGGAGAAAATCGCCCAAATGTATTCCCACTGGCTGATCTTGTCTCCAGACGGCAATCATCGGATCCGTAACGATGCCTTCGCTCAAGCCGCGACCACGGACGATTTAAGAGAAATGCTCAAGCTGGGAATGGGGCAAATCACGCGCCCGCTAGGCACGCATCCCGTCAATCCCAAAGAAGGGGTGCGCGCTCTTAACGCCCTGCAAAAGTTTCTTGTGGAGGAAACCCGACTCGGCATACCGGCCATGTCTCACGAGGAATGTTTGATGGGGCTGATGGTCAAAGGGGCAACGCTGTTCCCTTCAGCTTTGAACTATGGTTCGACCTGGAATCCCGAGCTCATTGAAGCAGTCGGCAAGGAAATTCGGAAGGAGGCGAAACAGATCGGTTGTCACCAGGGCTTGGCGCCGGTGCTGGATGTGTCTCGCGATGTGCGTTGGGGACGCACTGAAGAAACCATGGGCGAGGATCCCTATTTGGTAGGAGTTCTGGCCACCCGCTATGTCAAGGGGCTACAGGGCGAAAACCGCGAACTGCTGGCGACCCTGAAGCACTATGTGGGACACTCCTTTAGCGAGGGGGCTCGCAATCATGCGCCGGTACATCTCGGCTTCAAAGAACTGAACGACATCTTTATGCTGCCATTTGAAATGGCGGTGAAGCAGGCCAATGCCGGCTCCGTGATGCCGGCCTATCACGATATCGACAACGAACCCTGTCATGCATCCCGCTTCCTTCTAACCGAAGTGCTGCGTGACCAGTGGGGCTTTGATGGCCTGGTGGTCGCCGACTATGCAGGCATCAACCTGCTATATGCCCACCACGGGGTAGCCAAGGACAAGGCCGAAGCCGCCGCACTTGCGTTCAACGCGGGACTGGATATTGAGCTGCCGGGGTTTGAATGCGCAGAGCATCTGCAGCGGGCGGTCGAACGTCGCGAAATAAGCGAAGAAAAAATCGACGAAATCGTGGCGCGGGTGCTGGCCGAAAAGTTCCGCCTTGGCTTGTTTGAAAACCCGTATGCCGACGAATCCCAGGTGAGCCTGCAATCCGACAGCGCCAGAGAATTGGCCAAGGAGGTGGCTTTGCAATCGATCGTGTTGTTAGAGAACAAAGGAATTCTGCCTCTCAATGTCGCACAGAAACCGAAAGTGGCTGTGATTGGTCCGACGGCAGATGATCAGCTCGCAATGTTTAGCGGCTATAGCTTCCCGGTCCACTTGATTATCGCAAATATGCAAGAGGAGCGCGTCCAGTACGCAAAAACGCCGCTGCAGGCCTTGACCGAACGCTTTGGTACCAACAATGTGAGCTACGCCAAAGGCTGCGAGATCCTCACCGAACGCAACCCGGAGGCACCGGTATTTCCGGGCGACGTGGATTCGGAGAGGGCCGCCAGCCTTGAGCGCACTTCGCCAATCAGTCGAGATACCTCGCAAATCCAGGATGCGGTCGCCTGTGCGCGGCAATCCGATGTCGCTATCGTCTTTGTGGGAGACCTGTCCGGCCTGTTCCAAACGGGCACGGTGGGCGAAGGCTCGGATACTGACAGCCTCCAATTGCCTGGGGTGCAGGAAGAGCTGCTGAGGCAGGTCGTCGCGACCGGCACGTCGACCATAATCGTGATGACTTCGGGTCGGCCCTACGCCCTAAACGGGCTAGTAGACCAGGCAGCGGCAGTTCTGATGCCGTTCCAGCCGGGGCAGGAAGGGGCCGAGGCAATCGCCGATCTGCTGACCGGCAAGGCAAACCCGAGTGGGCGCCTGGTGGTGTCGATACCGAAAAATGTCGGTGCGGTGCCCTATTACTACAATCACAAACTCAAGAGTGGCGGCACTCCCATCGCGTATCACTTCGGCAGCAAGTACTCCTTCGGCTATGGTCTGAGCTATACTCGGTTTGAATACAGCGAGCTGAAAATCCAGCAGGATCACGTCAATATCAATGACGGCACCATTGCGCTTTCCTTGAACCTCGAGAATAGCGGCGAGCGCGAGGGTTGCGAAGTGGTCCAGGTTTACGTACGCGATGTGTATGCTTCACTGGTTCGCCCCGTGAAGGAGCTGAAGGCCTTTAAGCGGGTGACCTTGCAGCCCAAACAAAGTGCCGTGGTCAGTTTTGCCATTCCCGTCGATATGCTGAATTTCACCAATACGGACAACCAACGCACGCTCGAAGCCGGTGAATTTGAGATCATGGTTGGCGCGTCCAGCAGTGATATCAGGCTGAAGGGCAGGGTCGACGTTGTCGGAGAAAACCGAGTGCTCGATCGACACTGGCGAATGGAAAGCCAGGCCAATGTAGAGCTGTTAGAGCAAATGCCGAAATAAATTTCCGAAATGGTGGCTTATTCGTTTTGGTACCGCCCCAGGACAGAAAAAGGGGACACGTGGGTGACGGTTCCGGAGCTTGGCTTGAGCCACCATCACATCAACCGCAATCATGTCCTGGTGACCCCGCCTTCTTTGCCTCATCACGGGGAGTGGGAAAGGGCCGACGGCATCGTGGTTAACTTCAGTTTCTCTCCGCGCTTTTTCGAGGCCCTGGCCGAACAGGTGGGTCTGTCTGAGCTTATTTCAAAACGGCCTTGGCATCATTTCTTTGCGATCGATCAGCGGACTGAAGCGTTGTGCCGGCTCTTGATGGAAGAAACCGAAGACCAATGCACGCATGGCCCGCTATACTTCGAACCACTGGCCCGTGCATTGGCTCTGAGGGTTCTTGACACGGTGCGCGATCAGCACAGCCGAAAGTTGCGTGCTGCGGCCGTGCCGCCGGGCATTCGTCGCGCCGTTCAGTGCCTGGAAGCCGATTTTGCGGACGATCTCTCCTTAGACCTGCTTGCTGCCAAGGCGCAGATGAGTCGCAGCCATTTTGCACTAACCTTTCGGCAAGTGACCGGTTACGCGCCGCACCAATACCTGCTGTTGGTGCGTCTGAACCATGCGCGCAAACTTATCGCGCAAGGTAATCCGGCGTTGTCGCTGGCCGAGATCGCCGCCGCGAGCGGTTTTTGTGATCAAGCGCACCTCAACCGGCATTTTCGGCGCTTCTTCGGCACAACGCCGGCAGCCTTTCGATCCCAGCAAGAGCATCTTTGAGGTTTCGGCATCAGGACTGGCGGTCCTGAGCGGCTCACCCATTC
>JAXIPG010000001.1:0-4275 GCA_045403045.1 Terrimicrobiaceae bacterium | reverse complement strand
TCTGGAATTCGGGATCGCATTGTGCGGGTCGCTGAGCGGGTGTTTCTGCGGTCGGGATTCAGCCGGGTATTGATGGACGATCTGGCGCGGGAGTTGGGGATGAGCAAGAAGACGGTCTATTCGCATTTCGCGAGCAAAGAGGATCTGCTGCGCGCGGTGCTCGTTCACCGGGTATCCGAGGTTGACCAGGGCTTGGAGGCCATCGTGAGGGCAAAGGAATCCTTTCCGGCGAAGCTGGGGCATGTTGCCCGTTTCCTGCAGGGCAAAATCGCGGAAGTGAGCCCGGTGTTCCTTGAAGACATCCGGCGGTATGCGCCGGAGTGTTTCCGCGTGGTCGAGGAGTTCCGAGGCCGGGCGATTCCGCATTATTTTGGTCGGCTGTTTGACGAGGGAATTCGGGCCGGGCACGTGCGGCCGCAAGTGAACCGGGATCTACTGATCCGGATGCTAGTGCTTTCCATTCAAGGCATCATCCGCCCCGAAGCTGTTGGAGAGCTGCGTTTGCATCCCCGAGAGGCGTTGGATCACATTCTTAGCATCACGTTTGACGGCATTCTGACACCAAAAGGGCGCAAGGCCCGCCGGCCCCTTCCGCAATCATGAAAAAGCTCCTGCCTTTTCTACTTGTCCTGCTCGTTGCGATTGCCGCGGTGGCCTGGTTGCAGATGGGCAGAAAGAACACTGCGGGCTCCGCGTTCTTCTCCGGCTACGGGGAGGGAGAGTTCGTTTATGTGTCGTCTCCAATCGCTGGTCAGCTTCAGCAGTTGGCCGTCCGGCGTGGAGACCAGATCGAGAAAGCGGCCTTCCTCTTCGAGCTGGAACGCGAGGTGGAAAGGGCGGCTCGCTCGGAAGCTGAGGAAACCTTGCGCGAAAGCAAGACGCGTCTCGACAAGGCCATGATGGATTACAACCGCGCAAAAAGCCTGCGCGACAAACGTGTGATCTCGCCTGAAGACTACGACACCGCTCAGCAAAATTTGCTTGCCGCTCAGCATGCTGCGGCGGCCAGGCAGCGCGGCCTCGATCAGGCTGACTGGCGGTTCGCCAAAAAACAGCAATCGGCGCCGGCCTCCGGGCTCGTTTACGACACCTATTTTCGGCCTGGAGAGTGGGTTCCCGCCGGGACGCCCGTCTTGTCGCTGCTCCCCCCCGAATACATGAAGGTGCGCTTTTTCGTTCCCGAGAGCGAGCTGGGGAATGTGCAGGTTGGCACCCCTCTGGAGATCCGCCTGGATGGCTTGACCACGCCTCTCTCGGGCAAAGTGAGCTTTGTGTCGCCGCAGGCGGAATACACGCTCCCCATCATTTATAGCCGGGAGAATCGCGGCAAACTGGTCTTTCTTGTCGAAGGCTCGCTTGCGCCCGAGCACGCCCGGCTTCTCCATCCCGGCGCGCCCGTCGAGGTCCGGCTGAAAAAGGACAACGAGGCTGGACACCTGGCAGAGCAGGGAAAATGAGCTCTTCGCTCTCGGTGTCCAACGGGGACAAGATGGACGAGCTGGCAATCGACGTTCAGGGCATCACGAAAAGCTTCAACGGGCGTGTTGTGGTGGACGGACTCGGGATGCAGGTGCGGCGCGGGGAAATCTACGGCTTTCTTGGACCGAATGGCAGTGGGAAAACGACCTTCTTGCGAATTCTCTGCGGGCTTCTCAAGCCCGACTCCGGAAGCGGGACATGCCTCACCCGCAACATCATTACCGAGAGCGACGCCATCAAGCGTCGCGTCGGCTACATGACGCAGCGCTTCAGCCTTTATGAAGATCTTTCGATTGCCGAAAATCTGCGCTTTGTCGCCGACATCTACGAAATGCCGAATGCAGCTGACGCTGTGAATAGCATGCTTGAAAGTCTCGGTCTGCAGCGTCGCGGCGACCAGCTCGCCGGACAGCTTTCCGGCGGATGGAAGCAGAGACTGGCTCTCGCGGCTTGTCTCATCCACAAGCCGGAACTCCTCCTTCTGGACGAGCCCACCGCGGGCGTGGATCCCAAGGCCCGGCGCGATTTTTGGGAGGAAATCCACCGCCTCGCCGCAGAGGGCCTTACCGTCCTCGTCACGACGCACTACATGGATGAAGCCGAGCGCTGCCACCGCCTGGCCTACATCGCTTATGGAAAGCTGCTGGCCAAGGGAACGCTGGACGACGTGTTGGCGTCGGCGCGCCTGACCACATGGGAAGTTTCCGGACCCCAACTTGGCAGACTCTCACCGCAACTCCAAGCGCTGACGGGCGTCGAGCAAGTCACCGCCTTCGGCAACAAGCTTCACGTAAGCGGACGCGACGCCGAGGCGATCGAACGGGCCATCATTCCCTTCCGAAAGGAACCCTATACCTGGCAAAAGATTGAACCGGGTCTGGAAGACGCCTTCATCGGCCTGATGCAGGCCGCTCGCGACAACTTCGAATGAAAAATCACACGATACGCCGAAGACGCGAAATCATGTCTGTCTCGGCTCGCTTTGACGTATTTCGAGGTCCTTGATCATGATCTCGCTTGCGTTCAACTTCGTCCGCTTCGTCGCGATCATACGCAAGGAATTCATTCAGATGCGGCGCGACCGCCTCACCTTTGCGATGATGTTTGGCATTCCCGTCATTCAGCTCATTCTCTTCGGTTTCGCGATCAACACGGACCCGAAGAATCTCCCGGTCGCCGTGCTCGCCTCGGACAACAGCCCATTCGCGCGAAGGTTCGTCCACGCGATGGAAAACAGCGGCTACTTCAAGATTGTCGATCATGTCGAGACCGAGGAGGCCGCACAGCGTTTGCTGGCTCGCGGAGAGGTGCAATTCGTTCTGAACTTGCCTCCGGACTTCTCTCGCAGGCTCGTTCGTGGAGACAAGCCGGCAATGCTCGTGCAGGCCGACGCCACCGACCCCTCGGCCGTCAGCTCTGCCGTGCAGGTCATCAATGAGATCGCACGTTCGGCTTTCGATCGTGACTTGGCTGGACCCTTGCGGAACCTCGCTGCCAAGGCCGGGCCCGCGGAGCTGAGAATTCACCTCGAATACAATCCCGACCGCATGACTCAATACAATATCGTTCCAGGTTTGATGGGGGTCGTCCTGACAATGACGATGGTCATGATCACGGCGTTGGCCGTCACCCGCGAACGCGAACGCGGAACGATGGAAAGCCTTCTCGCGACACCCGCCCTGCCGCTGGAGGTAATGACGGGGAAAATCATCCCCTATATCCTTGTGGGCTACGTTCAAGTGACCCTGATTCTCCTTGCCGCGAAACTCCTCTTCCATGTCCCCATGGTGGGCAGCTTTGCGCTCCTCTATCTCTCGGCGCTGTGCTTCATCGCCGCCACGCTTGCCGTCGGCATCACCATCTCAACTCTGGCTACGAACCAACTGCAAGCCTTGCAGATGTCGTTCTTTTTCTTTTTGCCCTCACTGTTACTTTCCGGATTCATGTTTCCGTTCCGAGGCATGCCGGAGTGGGCCCAGGCAATCGGCCAGGTGCTGCCCTTGACCCATTTTCTCCGCGTGTTGCGCGGCATTCTGTTGAAAGGAAACGGATTCGCGGACGTCTGGCCCGAGATCTGGCCGATTTTGGTCTTCGGCTTTCTTGTGATGGCCTTCGGTGCGATACGTTACCGGAGAACGTTGGATTAGTCTAGCAGCCTGTCGGACTTGGAATGAAGCCAGAATTTGAAGCATGAAGAATCCCCGAAAAATGAACCCGCCCTTTCAGACATGCTGCTGAAACTCCGCTTTCGCGGAGAAAGAGCACGGATCTTAGGCCTTTTTTTGGCACGCAGTGCCAATTTAGCAGGATGGCGGGCGCGGGGCCTGCGCTCCGAGACGGGATACCCGGCGAAAATTCGACCACGGACTTCCAAGTCCGACAGGCTGCTGGCTGCTAACTATAAACGCGCAGGGACCCGCGTTCTGGGAAGCGGGGATCGTTCTGGAGGCGAAGGATCTGGCGCTCGGATACTTCGAGGACCGTTTCCACGAAGTCGCGCATCTCCGTGATACCCCGGGCCTGGATCCGAATCGAACTCACGGCGCGGACGCCGGGCACGTCCTGCACGGCCGCTTCGAGGGCGGCACGGTAGAGCGGCGTGCCAAATGTAAAATTATCCGGATGGAAGAAGGGCAATTCTTCGTAAAGTCCGCTTTTTTCTACTGTCAGTGCGCGCACCACACGCTCAACCACCTGGCCGGCGTAGGCGGTGGGTTCGATGCAGATGCGAATGACAAGATCCACGTTGACGTAAATCGGGTCATTGACGTAGACCTCCCGTCCGACCTGACGCAC
>JAXIPG010000058.1:0-45351 GCA_045403045.1 Terrimicrobiaceae bacterium | reverse complement strand
CTAACAAGTGATTCTGTGATTTTCGGATATCATGCCAGACCCGGAGTTATCCGAACGTTTATGGCAGAGAAGGGGTCTCTAGCATTCATTCCGAGTACAATCTGCCCGGAGGCAAACTCCAAGGTCAAGTGTGAGAATGAGAATCCTTTGGCGACCGAGGCGACCCGCTCTAAAAGCGAATTGTCACTCACGGCGTTCCCCCTTCTTTTTCCCAACCAGACCGGCCACGGCGGCAAAGAGTCCCGCACCAGAGTCAAGGTCGGCAATTTGCCCATTACCGGAGTCATTTGTCAGAGGTACGCTCAAATTACAATAATACTCATTATTGTGCGCATTGTTCGGAGCACAGAGAAAATGGCGATATTATGGGAAGCACCGTTTTGAAATTTGGGCTATTTTCTTTTTCGCCGACCGTCGTCAACGCTCATGGTTTCGTAGGTAGTCAAGAGCTTCTCGTTGAAAACGATCGCGCGGAAAGCCAGTCGCAACGCCTCAGAATCAGAAAGCTTTCGAACGCCAAAGCCACGCAGATAATTCGCGGGTGTGTAAATTCAGTAGCCGGGGCCAGACGAATTCTGACCCTACTAGGCAATAGCCCGATCTGTCTGTGACGAAGCGCCGAAAAAGCCCGCTTCGTCACAAATTCCGACAGCTTTGTCACAAAGCGGCTGAGGACCTAGGGAGTCCGCCCCAAACTAGTGCCGTGTAGAGCAAGCGCTAATGAGGCACGTTAACATCATAGAACCGCAAGTCCGATCGCTGGGAAATCAGCGCGGACGGTCGCAAGACGACCTGGCGATCAAACTGCAGCGCGCCGGAATGGAGTCTGCGACTCGCAGCAACGTATCGAAACTCGAAGCGCGCCTGATACGCGCTATCGACGAAGACATGTGCTATCTGGCTCGGGTGCTGAGAGTTGAGTTGGCTGAGCTTTATCCCGAGAGGATTCGTCGCGTCTTGGATCTTTATGAAGCCATTCGCAGACTCAAAGGCATCTCGCTACGGGATATTCATTTTCACAACACTGATAAGTTGCTCCCAAATGGGAGCAGGGGCTTGCGATTAGGTCGCTAGGATAGGCGCATGCACAACCGTCAAACAGCACGGTTACGGGGCCAATTTGCCGAAACGCTGCGCGCTGAAATCGTTAGTCATATGGCAATAGCATCACCAAAAAACAAAGAAGAGCTGGTCCGCCAGTTTAAAATTCAACCCCGAAGTCGATACGCGGCTCGAAGCCTTTATGAAGGCGGAACCCGGCTTGGTGCAGTTCGTTAAGGAACCGCCACGCGAACAACTCGAACGAAAGTTCCTGCTCCGCAAAATGCGGACCAGCAACAGAAGCACGGTTATGACGCAAAGGTCAAAGCCTGGCTTGATAAGCCCGAACAGGCGGATCTGGTCAAGAGCCTAAAAGCTACCATCAGCCCCGAGATGAAGCCCGAAACAAAAGCCCAGGCACTCGTCAATCAGGCCAAGAACTCATCCGCAACACGGGCATCAAAATAGGCTGACGGTGCTCGCGCCGAAAAGCGACTAATCGGCGCACAAAAAAGACAACCCGAAAATCCAAGGATAAACCACCATGAAATACTCTATTCTTATCGCGGAGCGTCGAGGGGCAGCCACGATCGAAGATGCCGAGCGAGTTCTCGGAGGCGAAGGCATGCTCCGATTGGTCCGTCAAGCCGGCTGGCTTAAGCCGCGTGTGCAGGGCAATCGGCTGACTTTGTTTGATTACGATGATTGTCTTGCTTGCTGGAAGCGCGTTTGCGTCGAGGGTGAAGCCGCTTTACGGGCTGCCGCGCAGGAAAATGCTCGCTCTATCTCCGAGTCATTAGGAAGGAGCTTGGCGTAGTGGCGTTGAACTGTTCGGACATCGTCCCCGAGCCATTTGGCAATCTTGTAGATCGAAACGCCTGCGCTCGCCAGGAGGCTGGCGAAAGTATGCCTCATGATATGCGGCGTCACCCACGGAACTTTTTGTACCTCCATATAGAGGTCGAACGGCCTGCCAAAATCCCATCGATAGACGCTTTTTCGTCGCGTGGGAATCTCCGGATGAACCATATATGGCTCGTGAAGACCATAGGTCTTCAAAAACTTCGAAAATCCTTTCGTCAATGGAATCGTTCGCTCTTCTCCGTCTTTAAATTGGATCCCTTCGTGTTTGCGCAGATGCAGGAGTCTCGCGTTCAAATCAAACCAAAATGCCTTTGCCTCCACAATCTCGTTAAACCGCAAGCCGGCATGAAAACCGCAGTAAAGCACAAACTTCAAATCTTCCCTCGGACATTCGGAAATCAGTTTGTCTCTCAACGCCGGCGAGCAAAAGTCCTCTCTGGCCGCCAAGGAAGGTGTCTTCACTCGCACCTTCGCCGCAGGATTATCCCGGCAGGTTCGCTCTACCTCCATGCACCAACGGAAAAGGCCGCGAAGGGTCATGAGATTTCCATGAGCCGTCCGTGGGCTGTGAGTCTTGAGCCGTTCGGTGTAGTAACGATGGATTATTTCCGGGGAAACCTCGGCAGGAGTGATCTTACCTGCCCATTTCGCAAAGCTTTTCAAGACGTATCCTTTGCTGCGTTCAGTCGACAGAGTCCATTCTCCGCGTCCACGGCAATACCGAATGTAACGATCCACAGTGTGACAGAGAATCGTTCCGGTCTCCAAGACGCCTTCATTGCGGATTTTTTCTGCTCGGCCCAATGCTTCGACCGGATCGCTCGTCTCCAAGCTGACGAAATGGCGTTTCCTGTCCACTTGACGAGCGAGCCAGTAGATACTGCCTCGTCGATAGATGCCGCGCATCGGATTTTGAGCGCCTTTCACAATCAAAAGTGTAACACTTTTAGTGTCACACTTTCAAGTCCGATAAGAGAGGATATGGCTGGATATGAAGATAAATAGACCGGAGCCTACGGGGCTCGAACCCGCAACCTCTGCCGTGACAGGGCAGCGCTCTAACCGATTGAGCTAAGGCTCCTTGAAAGAGAAGGTCGGGAAATATGGCTCCCCGAATTTCAAAGACAATCTTTTTTTAGTCTTCGCAGCTCGAAGAAAGCCCGACGGACTTTCCGGCATCCAAGGTAAATCAATCTACCTTTTCCGCTGGATGCCTGCAAGAACCCGCTGAACTTCGCGCTCCTGGACGCGTTTCTTCAAATCGGCACGTTTGTCTGCTGAATCCTTGCCTTTTCCGATGCCCAGAGAAACTTTCACTCGCCCCTTCTTCCAGTACATTTTCAGCGCTACGAGTGTGCGGCCGGCCTGCTCAGTCTGACCAGCAAGCTTGTCGATTTCTGCGCGGTGCAGGAGAAGCCTGCGACGACGCTTGGGCTCATGCTGCTCGTGACTCGCTCGCAAATAGGGCTGAATGTCGCTGTCATAGAGGAAAACCTCTCCACCTTCGAGGCGGGCGAACGAGCCTTGTAAATTCACGAGACCGGCGCGGATGGATTTGACCTCCGTGCCTTTGAGCTCAATGCCGGCCTCAAAAGTTTCCAGGATGTGATAGTCCCGGAGCGCCTTGCGATTGGTTACAATCTCTGCGGACATGGCACGCCCGCTGGTGAGGGTTATTGCTCAGGCTCCCGGCCGTTCGGGGCTTGAGCCAGGATCAGTTTTCCCTGGGCGATCTCCGCCAAGGCAATGTCTGCAAGGCCCATGCGGCCCTCTATGGAAACCATGGCGCGACTGCCCGCACTCAGTTGGCGGACCCGCTTCGACACCATATTGATTAATACTTGAGGCTCGTGAATCACTTTAGAGGCTTCGTCAAGAAGTTGGCTGTTCATAACACCTGCATCCGGCGACAGAATCGCAGGGGAACGGTGACATGAAGTGATAAGAAAAGGATTGTCAACAAAAAAAAATCAAGGCGCTTCCTGGGAGATGTCAATAGCTGCAGGAACGAGGATGGCGTCCGTCATGCCATGCAAGAGCTTCTTGTCATCGGGACAAATTGTCGCCAGCGCTCCCCCACAGACGGTTGTCTTTTCACCGAGAAAGTAATACGGGCACAATCGCACCCTTCCCCGCATCCGTCGAAGTTTCCCGCCGGACACGTCGAGGTAGTCGTGTTCGACCAACCGGCCTTGATGGAATTGCTGAAGAATGTGCGGATGAGTGTCGAACTCGGCGAGGGCGCTTTTGAGTTTGGCCTGCCACGCGGCCTGCGACATATCCTGCGCCACGACAACGCCGCGCGAGCCCCAAGCATGTTCGGAAAATCCGCTGATTTTGAGAATGAGAGTCCGCTGTTTCTGGCTAAAATGGCCAACTTCGTCCCAAGAATGGGTCTCAAGGCGAGGAAGAACGGCATGCCTGGGCAAGGGTTCGGGATCGACGAGCCAAGTGTAGGGAGTGACCCTGCGCAAGGCCAGCATGGCACGCTCACCAAGCTCGCGGCGCCAGAAGGACTCGAGCGGCTTCAACCAGAAAAGCGCAAACCACATCTTTTCTTCCAACGCGGGCTTCAGGGGGGGCGTCACTGTCAATTCGCCGCTGAGCTGCTTCTCCCACAGTTGCCGCGCGCAGGGAACATTGGCGAGGTCGTAGAGCTCGAAAAACCGGTAGACTCTCGGCTGCCAATCATCGCGCGGATGCGCATCAACAACGCGCCAGCAACCGATTTCCGGGCGCGATGCGTTGAGTTCCGCGGCAAGCCACTCCATCTCGGGCCGGTAGGTCGCCGCCTCCTCGGAAACAACAATATCGCCTCCAGGCAGAATGGAGGCAAACCCATCGAGCATCCCCTCAGTACCGCCAAGAATCGTCGCGCCATTCTGCGAATAAATCCGGTCCAGCCAGCCCGTCAGGCCAATGCCACCGGGCACGTTGTCGAGCTCTGCAATGATGTATCCGCCGTCCGTAACAATAAGGTCCGGACGGATGACTCTAGGGATGGACATCACCAGCGCCTTTTCGCGTTGCAAGTCGACCAGCTCGGGAGGTTTTCCACGGTCCAGCAGATCTGCAATCCACGCCGGTTCGCGACCGCTTATACTGAATCGATAGAGCTGATTGCAGGCTCGGATGAAGCGAGAGAGGCGATAACCGAGCTTATCAATCTCTTCCGCAAACTTTGGGTCGATCAGAAAGGCATCCGGAGAGATCCGCCAGGATTTCTCATGGAAGAGCCCGCCTTCCGGCACAGCGGAGCGAATCGCCTCCGCGCGCTGCATCTTGTCGTCGCTCATGCCAAAATTTTCAAGGCCATCCTAACCAGCTCGTCCGCAGGGGGCGTGCCTGGAGCACCTGCCAAAGACTGCTTGATCGCCTTATGGGCCTCAAGCTGCTTGTAACCTAGCGAAATCAGTGCCAGCACTGCATCATGCACGGCTTGATCGCGTTCGCTGGGTGCATTCGCGGCGCTCGCGGCCTCCCACTCCGCCGCAACACCCACCTTATCCCTCAATTCAAGAACGACTCTTTCAGCCGTCTTTTTGCCCACGCCGCTCACACGAGAAATGGCCGCGATGTCGCCGGAAATGACGGCAGCCTTGAACATTTCAACACTCATCCCGCTGAGGATCGCGAGCGCCAGCTTCGGGCCCACGCCCGAGACATGGTGCATCAAGAGCCGGAAAAGATCGCGTTCCCCCGCTGTGCCGAATCCATAAAGTACGTGCGAATCCTCGCGCACAACCAAATGGGTGAGGATTTTGACGTGCGAGCCCGGGTGTGAAAGCCGCTCAAAACTTGAAAGCGGGATCATCACGTGGTAGCCGACGCCGTGGACATTGACTACGATCTGCGTGGGGAGCGCTTCCTCCAGCACACCTTCCAAAAACGCAATCATGACCCCGCTCTCTCTAGCAGACGGAAGAGAAAACTCAAATGCGCTATCGGTTTCCTTCTGTTGGCGCTGGTCGCCAGATCCACTGCGGACGAGACCTGGCATCTCCTCGTAGAGCCAACGTTCATGCATTACGAGTCGGGCTGGCCGATCGTCGGAGCGCAGCGAACTGTTCTTGTGCCGGCGCGTTTCGTGAACGGCGAAGTCCTTCCCTTGCGTGGAAGTGAAGTTCTTACTCTTGGAGGCACTCGGGATAAGATTCTTGCGTCCGCGACCAAGGCTGCCTCCGAGGTGCTCGCAGGGCTCACGCCCCGATTCATTCGTGACGAAAACAATGTCATCCAATGCGCCGTGCTTGAATCCAAGAGCCCCTTGACCGCATCGGCAGTGCTGGCCCCTGAGTTCTCGACGCTTTTCAACGACGCCCTCGGCCCCGATATTCTCGTTGCCATTCCCAATCGCTTTCGAATCTTCGTGTTTCCAAAAGTCTCGCCGGCGTATCAGCGTTTCTCGGAAATCGTTATTGCGGAATACGATTCCTCTGCGTATCCGGTGAGCAAGGAGCTTTTCTCGATTCGGAAAGGAAAACTCATTGCCGTCGGCTCCTATCGGTGAGAACGCTGGTGGGGCGAGGCTCATATGCGGGAAGACATTCAAAGAATTCTCTACCACGAGTCGACAATCCTCAGCCGGTTGGATGAACTTGCCGACGCGCTTACCGGTGATTACCGAGGAAAGGATCTCACCGTGATCGCCATCCTGAACGGCAGCTTCATCTTCATGGCGGATCTCCTGCGCAGAGTTCCCCTGCCCCTTCAAGTCGATTGCTGGAGCGTCTCAAGCTATCATGGCACCAAGAGCACCGGCCGGGTTGCCTTTCGCCAAACCGAGCTCGCCGACGTGCGCGGCCGCCATGTCTTGATCCTCGACGACATCCTCGATAGCGGCATCACCTTGCTCAACATTCGCAAACACCTCGCCGCAAACAGCGGGACGTTGAGCCTCAAAGTCTGCGTTCTGCTTCGAAAGAAAATCGACCGCCCCCGTCTGGTCGACGCGGACTACGTAGGCTTCGACATCCCAAACGAATTTGTTGTGGGCTACGGCCTGGATTACAACGAACGGTATCGCAACCTGCCTTTCATCGGCGTGCTCACCGATGAGGCGATCCGCCGCCATGACCTTTCGCCGGCGACGGGGGCGCCGCGCCGGGCTTTACAAAAAGCGGGACGAAAGCAAGGGAAACAACAACCAATCCCGCGCTAAGCCAGAGCACGATCCGCAAACCATGTTGATAGGCAAGGTCAACGATGCCGGCCAAATCGTCAACCTCCGTGACCGTCCGAAGCGGAAGCGCATGAACGCTCTTCGCGCCTGCCATTACCTCTTCGACCGCCTGACGCTGATCGGGAGAAAGAACGATTCCCTCGCGAGCAAAAGAACGCTCCAAGTCCCGCGCGCTTGCCGCGGAAAAAATCGCCGTGCTCACCGCGAGCATCAGGGCGGCACCGGAGAGCTGGCACATGAAAACAATGCCGCTGACAAGGCTGGCGCGCTCTATTCCGGCAGCCTCGATCGCACGGGAGGTAATGGTCGGTAGTACTGCGCCGACGCCGACACCCAGCAAGACAAGCGACCCATTGAAGGCGAGCCATGGTGCCCCAGGGCCAACGATCCCAAGCAACACGGAGGCCACCGCGACGCAGACGAGCCCGACGCACAGAAGCCTCCGCGCCCCAAAAAACCCATAGAGCACACCTCCAAAGTACGACACCGCCCCGTAACTGAGCATAAACTGAACGACGCGTGCGCCAGCCCACATCGGATCGTCGCCCAAGAACTTCATGGCGTACTGGGTGAAGTAGAGCAACACGATAAAGAACAGCTGACAGACAACCACGGAACAAAGGCAGAGCGTCAGGAACTCGCGATTGCGCATGAGTCCAGGCGGGACCAATGCTTCCCGCGCGCGTCGCTCGACGAACGGAAATGCCCCGAGCAGAACGATCGCCAGCGCGGACAAGCCGATCGTCTTGAAACTACTCCAGCCCCAAGGCTCAACTTGATACACAACGATCATCAGAGCGACCAGTCCGGCGGTCAAAACAATCATTCCAGGATAATCATTGTGCGGGTGCTCGCCCTTCATGGCGTCTTTCGGAACGTTCCAGGCCGTGACGAGCATGGCAAGGAGGGCCATCGGCACGTTGATCCAAAGCACCCGTGCCAATCACTATTGCCCCGTAAAGGAAAGCGCGGTTGCTCATCCCTCGCTCCTTCTGCACGGTCCCTGCGATGGAGAAACGATTCCGGCGCTCATACGATTGCCAGCCAATGCAAACTCCGACAGCTCGCAAGGACCACGAGCCGCGTCGACGCAAATGCCCCCAAAAACAAGGGAGCAAACGCGCAGTCACTTATGGTTCCGCCTGGATTCCGACGATTGGACCTGCGTAGCCAGTCATTTCAAGATAGCCGGAACCTTCAACGTTCCTTTCGCCAGCCGTGCCCTGAGCGCGAACCGATCCCTCCCAGTACGCGATGGGCTTGAGGCGAAGTTCTTGATCCTTGAGCGCGGCGCGAAGATCGAGACGAATGTGCAAACGTGGGATGGTGATCCGCCATGCCACCGGATAGCGGCCGCTCGTTTCCGAGCTTGACCACGTATCGACGCGATCGAGCGTAAAGTCCGCCTCGGAGAGCGGCGTCGCAACACCGTTCGGGTCAACGAATGTGCCGGCCGAGTTTGGATCGCGTTCGCCGTCCTTGGTACGGAAATGAATGAGCATCAAGTCACTGCCGTCATCGAGCTGCAAACCGAACCAATCCCAGCCGACCTGATTGGCGGCAAGTTGGTTGGTGGCCCACTCGTGGTCGAACCAACTCAGCCCGGACACAGCGAACTGCTGCTCCCCCATTCGCAAGGCGCCTTCGCTCGAAAGTCTCGTGAACGAATAATAATGCGACGCCCTACCCTCGCCCTCGGACTTCTGGCTCACGCCATTGCGTCCGTGGATGACCAATGGTTTCGCCGCCTTCAGCGTGAGTTCGAGCGATAGACCATCAGCGTTTGCCCGGATCCGAAAAGCACCATCGTCCCCAAGGGTACACGACCAGTCCTCGATCCAGGCAAGGCGCGAGCCTGCGCCAAATCCCGCCTCGCCATATGCGCCGCGAGAAAGCCTTTGAAAAAAATGAAAAGCGCTTCCTGAAAGATCGCTCACAGCGAAGTGCGCGAACTTCACATTGCTTGTCACGAAATGCGACAGAGGAATGATGTCCGCGTCCAAGGGCGTCACGCCCTGCCGAAAAAATGTCAATTGATAGCCAAACGCGCGTCCGTCTGCCGCGGTGAGATTTCCGCTGAAATACCACCATTCCGTCTTGAACTCGGGATGGTTTCCATGGTCGCCCGGAAATTCATATTTCCAACCTGGCAAGGCCGTCCGCCAATCGGCCTGTGCGCCGCCCGCCAGAAGGCACAAAAGAAGAAGCGAGCGCATCAACGGCCCGCGACGACTGTGTTCACGCTCTTGGTATTGTTTTGCAGAGCCTTGATGTTCCAGAAAATGACGCCCCCGCTCAGGCGCGAACCGATCGATTTCTCCAGCTGCAATTGCCGCGCGATCTCGCCGGATGTCCATCCGTGCGAGCTCAACCGGTCCAACGCAACACCGGGCCAAACAGGCACGCCGCGGGGATTTGCCTGAGGACCGCGCCACCAGCGCAGCAGGGACGAGAAGCTTTGCGGTCCGCCGTCGCGCCAATAAAGCTGTGGCGCCAGGTAATCGATCCATCCCTCGCGCATCCATTTGACCGGGTCGCCGTAGAGTTGCTCATACTGGTTGACCCCCGCCTGAATGCCTGCTGGAACGCCCGGCATATAGATCCCAAATGGACTCACGCCAAACTTCACGCCGGGCCTTTCCGAATGCACGACCTGGCTCACGCGACGGATGAGCGTATTGACATTATCTCTGCGCCAGTCGGCTTTTGAAAGCATTCCGCCTCGCGCACGATACGCGGCGTAAGTCGCATCGTCAGGGAATGGATACACATGTCCCCTATCAGTCGGATACGGATAAAAGTAATCGTCGAAATGAACTCCGGCCACGTCGTAGCGCTGCACCACGTCCCGAACGACGTCGACGATGTTTTCCTGGATTGGTGGGGCGCCGGGGTCCATCCAAAGCACGCTTCCGATGCGGTAAGCGTACTGGGGAAAGCGCCTGCTGACATGATTGGCAGCTCTTGGCTGCGAGGAATTCGCGGCGCCGCGGTACGGGTTGAACCATGCATGGACTTCGATGCTGCGTTTCCTCGCTTCGCTGATGAAAAACGCGAGGGGATCGTAGCCCGGCGACGCGCCCTGCGTGCCGGTCAAATAGCGGCTCCAGGGCTCAATACGAGAGGGATAAAGGGCGTCGCTCTCAGGGCGCACTTGCACCATCAGAGCATTCAGCCGGCAGCGTTTTGCCGCGTCGAGCAGACGAACGATTTGCGCCTTTTGTGCGTCGGCCGAAAGACCCTCGCTCGACGGAAAATTGATGTTATGAACGGACGCTATCCACGCGCCGCGAAACTCCTCGGCCGTGACGGTCAAGGGCAGCAGCAAAACAGCCAATAGAAAACTGGGTTTCATCAGTAAATGAATGTTTCTTCAGGGGGATCGCAAGGCGTCACGCTCTCTGCAAGAACGAGCGGAACTCTTCGTCCGCTTTCGACCGGAAAAGCAGCCTTGCCAATGACTTTTACCCAGCTCATCTCGGCTACGGGCTGGGCCTTGTCCGTCTGGACGGTGATCGTCACCGGACGTGCGTCCGCTGCACAGCAAATGACAAACATCCGCACCAGGTTGAAACGATCACCTTTGGCATTGTTCGTGCGCGCGGGCATGAACTGTCCAATCAATTCCACCTCCTTGTTTTCAAAGTCGGCTCGCATTGTCGGTTCTTCCGCGGCGTAGATCAGATCCACGGTCTGTGCTTTGATCTGGCCAGCTTCGTTCTTTGGCAAATAGCTCACGTCGGCGTCCCCAGTCCCGGCCGCCGCTTGTGAATCGTCGGACGCGGGCAAAGGAGGTTCAACGTAGGGTTTGTACCCGGGCAGATCGTTGATCCTTTCGATAAAACCCCGGTTGGTGACGATCGCTGCCCCGAACTGATCCGGAGACACCGTCGCGGCCACCAAAATGGGAACCACGAGGACGAACGCTGCAAGAACGCTGTGCACTGGCCTTTGCTGAGCGTGCAACTGCTCGCAGCCGGGCTCGGAGCAGGGATCATCCACCCCAGGCAGGAAAAGCAGGCCCGCGGAAAGGAGCAACAGAACGACTCCACTGATCCCGGTCCAAACATGAAAGGAAGGATGCAGGTAAGACGCTAGACGACCGGAAAAATAGAAATGCGCCAGCATGACTCCCCAAATCGTGAGTATTCCCGCGGAGATGTAACGCTGGACGGATGCTCTCATAGTCCAAGTATTCTCAATCGCACGCAAATCAGGCCGATCAAGATAAAAAGACCTAATGCCAATCCCGCGACGAACCTCTTCCGAAACACGGCGCTATAAATAAAGAGAAGTTTAAGATCGAACATTGGGCCGAAGACCAGAAACGCTAACTTTGCCACGCCTGGAAAAGCTATCAAGGTCGCCGCGATAAATGCATCAGACGTGCTGCAAAGGGAAAGAATCGCCGCGAACCCCATCAGGGAAAACGTTGCGACCCAATCGTTGAGCGCAAGCGGCATGATCACCTCCTGATTCACGGCGACGCTAAACAGGGCCGAAACTGCCACGCCAAGGACGAAAAAAACCATCACATCGAGGAAATCGGTTACGGCCACGCGCAGTGCGCTGCCAATGCGGGTTGAGAACCCTCGCGCACGCGCCGCCCCGTCCGCCGCGGAAACTTCCGAGAGAACTCCCCTGCGCAAGATCGAGCGCAAGGGCAGGTTGTGCACGGCCACGGCCACGACCACCGAAACAAGGTATCCCACGCCAACGCGCAGCGAAGTGAACTCTGAGGCATTCTGCCCGCGAAACGCCGCATAGGTGCTAAGAATGACGATAGGATTCACGATCGGCGCCGCCAGCATGTAGGCGATCGCATTGGATAGAGGGAGACCTTTGCCGATCAGGCGCCGGATTACAGGAACCACACCGCACTCGCACATCGGAAAAACCAGCCCCATTGCCCCGCTCAAGCAAATGCCAAGGAACGCATTCCGGGGAAGAAGACGCACCATAACGCGGGAGGGAAGAAACTCATCGATAATTCCCGAAAGAAGCGTGCCGATCAAAATGAATGGCACCCCCTCAAGCAGGACGCTTAGAAAAGCGTAGGAGAAATCGGTGAAACTGAAAGTGAACCAGGGATTTTCCAAGAAGAGCGCGCTGACACCTTACATCGCTGCGAGCCAAAATCCAGCTCCGCCCTGATGGTTGATTGTTGATAGTTGGTCGTTGATGGTCGTCGAGAGAGCGGAGCTCTCCGTGGAGGGCTATCAACAATCAACTATCAACCATCAACCCCTCCCTAGAGCGACTTCGCGGCCTCGACGACTTTCGCCGAAGTCATGCCCAAGGCTTCCATGACCTTGCCACCGGGCGCGCTCATGCCAAAGCGCTCAATGGAGACCGCCTTTCCGTCCAAACCGACAAATCGAAACCACGGATCGGAAACACCTGCCTCGATGGAAACGCGCTTGCGCACGGCATTGGGCAGCACGCTTTCCTTGTAAGCAGCATCCTGGCGTTCAAAGCGCTCGAAGCAAGGCATTGAAACGACTCGGGCGCCAGCGCCGAGCTCCTCGGCGGCTTTGAGCGCGTGCTGAAGCTCGCTCCCGCTTGCCAGCAAGATGATTTCCAAGGCGGCAGTCTCCTTCTTCGCAACATAGCCGCCCTTGAAAACGCCCTCGCGGCGCAATTCGACGGGAATGTCGTTCAAGGTCGGAAGATTTTGCCGCGTGAGCGCAAGCAGCGTTGGCCCCTCGGTCCTTTGAAAGGCCGCAGCGAAAGCGCCCGCCGTCTCCTCCGGATCAGCCGGCCGGATCACATCCAGACCTGGGATGGCGCGCAATGCTGCGACAGTTTCCACAGGCTCATGGGTGGGTCCATCCTCTCCGACGCCTACCGAGTCGTGTGTGAAAATGTAAACCACCGGCAGCTTCGACAGTGAGGCGAGGCGGATGGAGGGACGGCCATAGTCGCTGAAGATGAGGAACGTCGCACCACTGGGGCGGAAAATTCCATCGTAAGCAAGGCCATTGAGAATACCGCACATTGCGTGCTCGCGGATGCCAAAGTGAAGATTGCGACCTTCGCGGTTCTTTGAATTGAAATCACCACCCTCTTTGATGTAGTTGAGCGTCGACCCGTGCAGGTCGGCGCTGCCCGATATGACCAGCGGCATGGCCTGCGCAAGCGGCTGGAGGACATCGCTTCCCGCCTTGCGCGTTGCAATGTTTGCCGCAGGGTCGAATTTCGGAATCACCGAAAGCAGATCGGGCGTCTCGCCTGAAAGGACCGCATCAAGCTCCGAAGCAAGATCCCTGTTGGCATCTCTCCACGTGTTGTATGCGGATTCCCATTTCTCATAAGCAGCCTTGAGCTTCTCCTTGTGCTTCGCAAAATAGGTGCGGGTCTCCGGGGACACGAAGAAGGTTTCGTCGGGCAGGCCGATGGCCTTGCGGGAGGCTTCGACGTATTTCACGCCAGCCTCGCCATGGGCCTTGTTCGTGCCGCAGACTTCGGGAATGCCTTTGCCAATGAGAGTCTTTGCCACGATGAATTGAGGCTTGCCCGTCGTCGCGGCCTTGGCTTTCTCGAAAACGTCGAGGACCTCGTGGAGATCGTGTCCGTCAATCTTGTAAACGTCCCATCCGTAGCCCGCATAGCGAGCTGCAGTATCCTCACTTTGGGTCACAGGCGCCATGGCATCGAGGGTGACGTTGTTGGAATCGTAGAAGAGAATGAGATTGTCGAGGCCGAGGTGCGCGGCAAGCGCGGATGCTTCCTGTGACACGCCTTCCTGCAGACAGCCGTCACCGGCGAGGCACACAACGTGATGATCGAAAATCTTGTGCTCTGGGGTATTGAAGCGCGCTTCGCACATTTTCGACGAGATCGCGTAGCCTACCGCATTGGAAACGCCCTGCCCAAGGGGACCTGTGGTCGCTTCAACGCCGGGGGTTTCGTGAAATTCCGGATGCCCGGGAGTGATGCTGTGAAGCTGGCGGAAGTTTCTGATCTCTTCCAAAGGTATATCGTAACCGGAAAGGTGGAGCCAGCCGTAAAGAAACATGCTCCCGTGTCCCGCAGAGAGAATGAAGCGGTCGCGATTCAGCCAACGGGGATTGTCCGGATAGTGGTTCAAAGCGTGGCCATAAAGAACGGCTCCTATCTCGGTCGCGCCAAGGGGCAGCCCGAGGTGGCCTGACTTGGCTTTTGCCACGGCATCCATTGCCAGTCCGCGCGCATCGCGAGCGGCCAATTCGAGAGAAGGAATATCAAGACTCATAGTAAAAGCGTCGCGAGGGAAAAAAGCTTCTTGTGCGGAGGTTGGCAAGACTAAGGCGCGAAGACTTTGACAAACATGATGAACCCTTCGGCCTGTGTCCGCAGCCGGCCGAGCAATTCTTGAGCAGATTCAAGCTCCCGGGGCAACCAGCGAAAAGACGTACTCATACGTCCCCCCTGCCTGCCGCTGCTCCCGGCGGATCGGAACGCCAAGCACACGTTGAAACAGGTCGCGCTCCATCGCCGCGGCTTCAGGGAAAACCGCGAAGAGCGCTTGCATGGGGTGGTGCCGCTCGATGATGCGCGGCGCCGGTTGAAGTTCAAAGTCCGCCATGTGTCCCTCCCGGTCACGCAGGCGGGCCAGGGATTTCGCGCGATCGGAAGGCGTCGCCCCTTGCACTTTCTCGGCATAAGCCTTCGCTTTCTCTTGAAAATGCAGAAAGAGGATCTTCTCCGCCGCGCTCGCGCCGTAAAGCTTGCGCGCTTGCTCGAGCAGCGAAATCGAAAGCACATTATCCGCCTGTGGAAACAAGTCCTGCGCCTTGGTAGTGAGGTGATAGAGAAGCTCGGGTCTCCCGACTCCGCGGTGCCGGCGGAACGTACCAAGATATCCGTCGCGTTCGAGATTGAGGCAGTGCTGCTTGACGCCCATGTAACTCATGCCCAGCCGGTGCGCCAGCTCTCTGACGGTCAATCCCTGGCTTCGCTTAAGGAGATTGACAACCGCAAGCCGCTGGCTGCGGCCAATTTGGGAGATAAGACGCTGCATGATGGCCAGTCGCTAGATTGGCCATTTGATTCCGAATTGGCGAGGTTTTCTGCGAGAAAACGTTACGGAAAATGCCTGCCGCACTGCACAAGCCCGCTGCAGGCCGTGAAGCCAGCATCCGTCCGCAGTTCGTTTGCTCCTTTTCAGCACAAGTGCAGTTTTAGTCCGGCAGCTGCCAGATCGAAGCGGCCTGCTCTGCGAGGCGGGATTCCCGACGAAAATTCGACACGGACTTCCCACTCCGACAGCCTGCTAGGGCTTGAGAATCGCGAAGGTTCTCTGGCCGTCTCGGTCAACCATCAACATAATTCCGCGCGTCAGATCGGCCCCGGCAATGGCTGCCTCGAAATCTGTTTTTCCTTTCACAGGCTTGCCCGCCACTTCCGTAATTACATCCCCCGGCATGAGACCCGCCGCATCGGCGGCACTTCCGGGCGCGATGTCTCTCACTTTAACACCCCCTACCGGAGCTCCGGGGACCACATCCTCAACAATCAGGCCGTGATTCGAGGCTGGCGGAACCTGCTTCGTCGGCGGTTCGGCCGGCAGGCGCCGGTTCGATGCGCGCGTCATCCTGTCGGGCTGCTCTCCGGTCCGCAGGGAAACCACAGCGACCTTTCCATTGCGCCACAGCTCAAGCTGGACGTTCTGGCCAACTTTCTTGGAAAGAATCTCCCGCTGAACATCACGCGACAATGAAACGGGGACATTATCAACTTTCACAATCACGTCACCCGCGCGCAAGTCGCTGCTGGAGGCTGGGGCGCCGGGTGCAATGCCGTTGACGACGACTCCCTTTTTTAGATCCGGGAAATAGCGCTGTAGAGCCTCGCTTTCCTCGATGCCCACAATTTCGATGCCAAGCCATGGCCTTGAAACCCGTCCACTTGAAATCAGCTGATCGCCGACTTGCTGCGCCAAATTGATGGGGATAGCGAATCCAAGACCACGGTTCATCCGGTAGATAAGCGTATTTACGCCAATTACGCGACCATCTATGTCGCAAAGCGGTCCGCCGCTGTTGCCGGGATTAATCGAGGCATCGGTCTGAATATACTCCTCGTAGGTGCGGCTATCGGTAAGGTTCGTGCGGCCCTTGGCGCTGATGACGCCGACTGTAAACGTGTAGGGCAATTCGAAGGGCGCGCCGATAGCAAACGCAAATTGACCGACTTTCGCGGCATCGCTGTCCCCAAGTTCGACGGTAGGAAGATCCTTGGCGTCAATTTTGATGACCGCCAGATCCGACTTGTCATCCAACCCGATCAGACTTGCCGGAAACTTGCGCCCATCCTTAAGGCGCACAGTGATCCCATCCCTCGCGGCTTCACCGACCACATGGTCATTCGTCAGTATATAGCCGTCGGAGGATATGAGAAAGCCAGAACCTTGATTGGTCTGGGTAGGCGCACCGTCGGGTCCGCGCAAAAAGAACTCGAGTCCCTCCGGCAGCCCACTCAATGAAGCGTCTGAGGAACGCTTCACCTCGATCACAACAACCGCCGGAGCGACTTTCTCATAGACCGAGGCAAATGCATCGTTCAGTTGGCGCACAAGCGCCCCGGCGGTCGCGGCATTTTGCGAAAATGCCGAGCCCGCAACTCCTATTGCGAGAAACGCAGCTAAAGCCCTAACTTTCATATGCGGAAGATTACGATGCCACAATGGATTTTCAACAGCGACTCGCAGGGAAAAAAGCGTTGCCAGCTTTGATACCGTGTGATTTATCTGCCTCTGTGGAGTAAATTAGGAGTAATTCAGCGATCATGAGTCGAAAAAATGAGGGGGAAACCAAAAAGAAATCGGGTTCTAGGTTACGTGAGGCGCCGGTGATTCCCGTGGCGGCAGGAATGACCGATTCGACTTCATCGTCCCCTTCGGGGGGACCCGTGGATCTAGACAAGCTCGGAGATTTGCCCCAAAGCTACGGCTCGGACACGATTTTTCTTATCGCACAGGAGCCGCATTGGCTCTTCACTTACTGGGACATCGATATCTCTCGGCATCCTGGCGGAAGGACATTCTTGCGTGTGTACGAAGGCGAAAAAACGGTCGAAGCCGAAATCGAAGTCCCCTTCGAAACGCGCAATTGGTATATTCCCGCGAAGCAAGCGGGCGCCAAATATACTGTCGAAATCGGCTACCACCGTGGCAGTGTCTGGAACGTGATTGCCCGATCCCATACAATCGAAACACCACCTGACCACCTTTCCGAGTCTGATCAATTCGACTACGCCACCATCCCGCTTCATTTGAGCTTTCAAAAGCTCATGGAAGGCATCCAGCAAGCCATGCAGTCCGGCGAAACGCTGATCACTGCTTTGTCGCGGCTTCAGAAAGAAGGTCAACTTTTCGCATTCGGCTCAGACGCTCTGCGGGGAGTCTCTTTGGAACAGCGGATTGTTTTGGAGGCTTTGTTGGGAAGTAACTTCCTCGAGGAACTTGCCAGCGGCGGACTGAGCTCACAGGAGCTCGAAGCCAAGGTTCGCAAACATCTCGAGGAAAAGCTCAGCAGCCAAGGCCCGATCAGCTCCTTTTCGAAAGAACAGTGGGGTGCGGCGGAAAGCAGTCTGTTTAGCGCCCTCGGCGCTCTTTCCAGCGGAGAAGTCGCCAGCTGGGGCCCGGCCGAACTCTCCAGTTGGGCTGCGGGGGTCTTGTCAAGTTGGGCAGCGGCCGGTCAGAGTTCCGCAGGATGGAGCGGCGAATCGCTCAGCAGCTGGGCGCAAGCAGCGGAATCCAGTTGGGGTCTGCCAGCGTTGTCAAGCTGGTCCAAGGGAGCCGAAAGCAGCTGGGCACAGGCGGCCATTTCAAGCTGGCTCAAGGGAGCCGAAAGCAGCTGGGCACAGGCGGCCATTTCAAGCTGGCTCCAGGGAGCCCAAAGCAGCTGGGCACAGGCGGCCATTTCAAGCTGGTTCAAGGGAGCCGAAAGCAGCTGGGCACAGGCGGCCATTTCAAGCTGGCTCCAAGGAGCCCAAAGCAGCTGGGCGCAGGCAGCCATTTCAAGCTGGCTCAAGGGAGCCCAAAGCAGTTGGGCGCAAGCTGCGCTTTCAAGCTGGAGTCAAGCCTCCGTAACAAGTTGGTCTCAAGCCGCAATCACAAGCTGGTCAAGCGCCTCGGAATGGGTCAGTTCCTTCGGGGTGGCACGGAATTTCTTCATGCACGTCAACGCCGAGGTCATCTTCTACGGAGGCACCGATCCACGCGCAAAAGTCACTATCGACGGAAAACCCATCACCCTCAATCCCGACGGCTCTTTCCGCTACCATTTCATCTTTCCAGACGGGGTTTACGAAATCCCCATCGTCGCCATTTCTCCTGACGGCGTAGAATCCCGGTCCGCCATTTTGCGCTTCCAACGAGGCACGCAAAAATCCGGGAGGGTCGAGGACACCGCGCAGCCCTCGCTGGCCCCCCCAATGGGTTCCCTCTCCTGAAAGAGAAAACTCGTCCGCCGCGAAAAAAACACCGCAGCACCGCCACGGACGATGTCTTGGCTGGAGAGTTCCTGCTCTATCTCGAAGGCGAGAAAAATGCCTCGCCTCATACCCAAACAAGTTACCGGATCGCCCTGGAAGCCTTTCAAAGATTCCGGCCTGGTCTTTCGTGGAAAAGCGCTACCGCAGACGACTTCCGTGCCTTCCTCTTCCATCTGATGAAATCCGGACGCGCACGCTCAAGCATCCGACTCCTCTTTTCTGCACTGCGAAGCTTCTATCACTTTCTTGTAATTCGCCAGGTACTCGATTCTAACGTCATAAAATCTATTGATATACCAAAAAAGGAAAAACAACTTCCGAGGTTTTTGACGCATACTCAAATCGAAACCTTTCTTGAGAGGCCTGAGAAGAGTGTGCGGCAAAAACAGGCTCCCGCCTGGATGGCAAGTCGGGACGAAGCGATCTTCGAGCTCTTTTATTCGAGTGGTCTGCGGCTTGCCGAATTGGTGAGGCTGGAGGTTAGAGATCTTGATCTCATCAGCGAGACGGTCCGCATTTTTGGAAAGGGAGCGAAGGAGCGGATTTGTCCTGTGGGAGGGCCCGCACTTGAGGCGATTTCGCGTTACCGGCACACGGCCGGTGTGCACTCCGGACCCCTCTTTATCAATAAGTCGCATCGCAGGCTTTCGGCACGTTCCGTTTGGGTTGCCATGAAAAAATACCTCCGAGAATCCGGCCTGCCAGCGGACCTTAGCCCGCATAAGCTTCGTCACAGCTTCGCCACACATTTGCTCGACAACGGTGCCGATTTGCGAAGCGTCCAATCCCTGCTCGGCCATGCCAGCCTTTCCACAACGCAGATTTACACACATGTCACGGCGGAAAGGCTGAAGCGTGCCTATTCGAGAGCGCATCCGAGAGCGTGAGCCTTGCGCCCACGACGCACTGAACCTCCCGGGTGAGCTTAGCCGCGACAGGCTCTCAGCCGGAAAGGTCAGGCCTTCTTTAGGAGAGGCAACCCCGTCTTCTCGTTTTCAGAGACCTTGTAGCCATTGGGCAGCGCGTCAATCGCTCCGGGCCCTGGCTGTCCCGCGAAGTAGTAGAGAGTGACTTCCTGTCCGCCCTTGAGCTTCTGAAGACGCGCGTGGAGATAGTAGGTCTTACTGGATTTTTTGCTAACGACGCTAAATGCCATAACAAGAGGTTGGGGGTTAGGCGTCTATCGCACCACGCCCGCCTCAGCGAGTGTCTTATAGGCGCCATTCTTCGACAGGGTCTTGAAAGCGCGGGCCGTCGCCTTGACCGTAACAAATTTCTTGAGTTCAGGAACCCATACCCGTTTGGTCTTCAGATTTGGGGAATGCCACCGGGGCGTCGCTTTGGTCACGTGCATGCCGATTCCTCCCTTCTTCTTCGCGAGACCGCGGCGGTGAATCTTGCGCCCCCGCTTCGGGCGCGCTCCGGTAATGTCACATTTTCTGGCCATGGGAATTTAGAAAAACCCAAATACTCGAACCGATCCAACTAGGCGTCAAGTGCGTTTTTCCGAACAGGCAAGGTCAGCATCGACCATGAGGCGGACGAGTTCCGGAAAGCGGATTTTTGGCTCCCAGCCGAGTAGGCGCCTGGCCTTCGAGGCATCACCGACCAAGAGATCGACTTCCGCCGGGCGCTCGTAGCGATCGTCATGCTTCACGTAGTCCTTCCAGTCGAGCTGAACGTGAGCGAAGGCGTGCTCGAGAAACTCCTGCACGGTATGCGTCTCCCCCGTTGCGATGACATAATCGCCGGGATTGTCCTGCTGAAGCATCAGCCACATTGCCTCCACGTATTCGGGCGCAAAGCCCCAATCGCGCTTGGCCTGGAGATTTCCCAAAAAGAGCTCCTTTTGCAGGCCGTGTTTGATGCCGGCAACGGCACGGGTAATCTTGCGCGTGACAAAGGTTTCCCCCCGGCGCGGACTTTCATGGTTGAAAAGAATGCCATTGTTGGCGTGCATGCCGTAACTTTCGCGATAGTTGACCGTTGCCCAATACGAAAAGACCTTGGCCACCCCGTAGGGACTGCGCGGCCAGAAAGGGGTCGTCTCGCGCTGAGGCACTTCTTGCACCTTCCCAAACATTTCGCTGCTTGAAGCCTGGTAAAAGCGCGAATTTACTCCCGCCTCACGCATCGCCTCCAGAATTCGGGTCGTTCCGACGCCCGTCACATCGGCCGTATACTCCGGAATATCGAAGCTTACCCTGACGTGACTTTGGGCGCCAAGGTGGTAAATCTCGTCCGGCTTAAGCTGATAGATCAATTTGACGAGGTTAACGGAGTCCGCCAGGTCGCCGTAATGAAGGAAAAGCTTCACGCCATGCACGTGCGGGTCCTGATACAGGTGGTCGATGCGACCCGTGTTGAATGTGCTCGCGCGGCGGATGATGCCATGGACCTCGTAACCTTTTCTGAGCAAGAGATCGGCGAGATAGGATCCGTCCTGCCCTGTGATGCCGGTGATCAGTGCTTTGTTCATGAGATGAGAATTGAATCCTGAATTTCGAGCAAGCGGCGGATTCCAGCCTTACCGAGCCCCAACATTCCTGCCAGCTGCTCGCCGGAAAAGACCGCTTCCTCGCCGGATCCCTGAACCTCCACAAACTCCAATTGGTCCGTCATGACCAGATTCATGTCCACGGTGGCCGCCTTGTCTTCTTCGTAGTTGAGATCCAGAAGCGCTTCGCCTCCAACCACCCCCACGCTGACAGCAGCCACCCTTCGTTTGAGCGGAGAGTGCAACATTTTCCCCGCATCGATCAAGGTCCGGCAAGCCAGTTCCATTGCAACGCAAGCTCCCGTAATCGCCGCTGTGCGAGTTCCCCCGTCCGCCTGTAGGACATCGCAGTCAACCCAAAGCGTCCGCTGTCCGAGCGCAACGAGATCGACGGCCGCGCGTAGGGAACGGCCGATCAGCCGCTGAATCTCTGTGCCGCGTCCGTCGGGCCGGCCCTTGGTGATGTCGCGTGGCTTTCTCGGCAGAGTCGAGTACGGAAGCATCGAATATTCAGCGGTAATCCAGCCGCCTTCCACTCCTTGCTCCCTCATCCACCGCGGAACGCTTTCCTCAAGAGTAGCTGCGCAAATCACCTGCGTGCGGCCAAACCGAATCAAGACCGAGCCGTGTGCGTGGGGAGCCACGCCAGGTTCAATCACTACTTCGCGGAGGTCTGAAGCCCCCCTGCCATCAAGGCGTTCCATGAAGCCAGGCAGATTGGGACCTTCTCCGCCATGGCTGCAAGCATTTAAGAACACGCAATTCGCAAGCATGTCCAAACCGGCCCCACGCTTTCGCGCTCCGCGTTACAGTCGAACTGCGTTCGAACCTCGCCGGAGGGATACGACTTGGAAAAAAGGGATGGTCGGGCCGGCGAGATTATCCCGATGCCCTTTCCCCATCGGGCTCTGCCATTTGGCTGGCGCCCGCACTCTTTCGCGCTCCGCGCGTTACAGTCGAACTGCGTTCGAACCTCGCCGGAGGGATACGACTTGGAAAAAAAGCGAATGGTCGGGCCGGCGAGATTATCCCGATGCCCTTCTCCCCATCGGGCTCTGCCATTTGGCTGGCGCCCGCACTCTTTCGCGCTCCGCGCGCTGCAGTCGAACTGCGTTCGAACCTCGCCGGAGGGATACGACTTGGAAAAAAAGCGAATGGTCGGGCCGGCGAGATTCGAACTCGCGGCCTCCTCGTCCCGAACGAGGCGCTCTACCAAGCTGAGCCACGGCCCGACAAATTCCTACGAGCGTCCTTTGCGTAGCTCGTCGAGTGGCACACACTATGCCCTGATCGAGATACAGAGCAAGCAGTTTAAACGAAGTCTCGAAGCAGAACACCATCGCATATATCGAGGTCCGTCGAATCAGCAACTGATGAGGTGGAGCTATTTCCTACCGAGCGGCAGATTCCGTTTAATCGTGCGGAGCAGTTGGTCGGACGCTCGGGTGGACGTGCGGCCCGACTTGCGCGCCGTGATGATCCGGTTTTTCTCAAGAGAACGCGCTCACTAGAAAAGTCGCGCGCGATCGCTACATGAAAAAACTCCGCGATGAGGATCGGGCGCGTCGGGATTCGAACGTGTTGCGCGCCGGCGCAACTGGCGCATTGGCGGGCGCGCTCCTTCCGTTTCGTCGACTCAGGGCCTCACGCCGCGCGCTTACTCGGGGACTATCCGCAACCCGCTCGGTTCCATCCGATTTACGGATCTTCGAGAGACTGGCGCACAAGTCTACAATACGCTTCGATGAAAATGTGTAAGATTCCGGCTCGTGCGCAAACACGTTTCTTACTCGTTTGATGATTCGAAGGTCGGAATGCACGTGGCGAGGAAGAAGCCCAAGTGCAAATGCAACTTCGATCTTCGCTGAAAGGGTTGCAAGCGGCGCATAACCTTCGAAAAGCTTCTTCACGAAAGCATCGTCGACAAGCTTTTTAAGGATATAGTTTTCGAGTGCGCGCTCTATAAAGCTTGACGCAAGAATAACCACAGAGCGATCGGATTCACCGTCATAGCTCCTTTGAAAATCGCTGTAGGTGTGGAACGTATACAGCATGTGTGCAGTTTGGAGGAAATGCCAGAGCCGGGGAGCCGCGCGGCGCGCCGTGCCGCCGGTTTTACATGTGCTAGTGTTTGTGCGGACGGCATAGGCCGAAAGCCTGAAGCCGGTCAGTGACAAAGTTGTTCAATCTACAGCCCATAGAAGGTCTTTATTGCTTGAGATAAATCAATCGGTGCGCATTCTAAAGCCGCCAAAGTATGAAGCAAGATGCCTCCTGCCCCGCGTCCGGATCTTGGCTGCCAATCTGCTGCCAGCTAGATGCGCCCGGTCTCTTCCCAAACATCTTGAATGTTCCAATCTCCCTTCCAAGAAATACAGATGCGTAGAGTGACCGGCGTGACGTTTTGTCCGGTAACAACGACTGTGAATCGATATGTGGCATGCTCTCGGAAAATTGTCTCAAAGAGCTTCGGTTTTGGTTCGGTGTGTGGAACGAGCCGCTCAACTGGCTGACTTGAACCAGCGAGGTCGCAATAGAGTCCAGTATGGCCCGGGATGTCGAGCGGTTCAACGCCAAGATATGCCCAAGTGAGCGGAACACGGTCTTCAAAAATACTGATAGCCGGGCCATCGGCCGAAAGCCTGTCGATGGAAAGAAGGTATGCCGCGCAAAATGCAACGTGACGCAAACTTCTGCAAAGACGCTTTAACGCCCTTTCGAGTCGAGTGCCCTGAATCGACGTGAATGTGCGTCATGAGCTGGAGCGGCCGTGGCTATGCGCTTGGCCCAATTTCTCTAATCAAAACGTCTCTTTGCTCCGCTTCTCCGCCGTTGCCCAGCTTGTAAATCGCCGCGATAACGATGGGAGTTAAGGAGTAAGCTGCTGGTGAATGGTCGGGCGACGGCAACACGCCCAAAACGCCGACTATGAAAGCTATTCTGTGCGCGGGGATATCCAGTCTTTTTCCGGCTGTAATGTAGTCGAGATACTTTTGCTTAGAAACCTCGTGCTGCTGGACGTTGCATCCAACTTCCTTCAGCGTGCTCGTCAGTATGCGGATTGCAGCCAAAGGTCGAAAAAAATGTGATGAAGGGTTTCCTTTTGAACTCCACCGTGCCTCGATTGGTAAGACAATCTGACCGCGAAAAGGGCCGCTCAACCTCACACTTACTCTTGCAAGGTAGACCTCCATTGCAATGCGAGGCGCTCTACACCGCACGGAAATTTGTAACCCGAATTTGTAACCCAAGGCGTCAAAATGAGCGCAGTTGGGAGAATATGAGAACAACGCAAAATGCCCGCCAAGTCTTTGGCGCCGCGGTTTGAGCACGTGAGATCAAACGCCAATGGTCCGCTCTTCGGCGGCTCGGCGAGACGCGGAGCCCCTCACGCATATGCTTCCCAGAAAATTTTGGTCGCCGTCCTCGAACGGGCCGCAGGGCCGTTCTAAGCAGGATGTCGGTCGTTTGGCGTTCGTCGCGAGCGCGGATTTCTCAGCACCGCGCAACTCGGTCCTCAAATGTCCGACAGCCTGCTAAAGCTTGACTTCGCCGGAGCCAAGAAGCGCGACAAATCGCTCGGCGTCCTTCGCAACCAGCAAACGGTGGAGTTGGCGCTTGTCCCGGCACATGCGCACAATGGCGCCCACGATCCGCAAATACTCCGAGGTAAAGGCCCCCGGAATTCCGGCAACGAAAACGAGCTTCACAGGGTCAGCCAGGCCGGGATACGTCACGCCTTCGGTTGAACGTCCAGCTGCCATGACCAAGGAAGTAATCGATTCCGTCCTTCCGTGGGCGATGCAGATGCCGCAACGATTTTCCGCAATAGCCGGGGCCGGATGTGCCAGGACTGCATCGCGAAGCATCGCAAAATTCTTTACACGTTCATCGCCGTCCAATTTGGAAAGCACCTCCTTGATTGCGCCGATCGGATCACGCGCGACAAGCGCCAAATTTACGTGCTCGGGCTGGAGGACGTCGCCTATGGGAGTCATACATTGCTGCCGCTCCATTTGAGTTTCTGGCGCAGGACTTCCGGAAACGAACGCTCCGGCAGCATGACGAGCGCCAGTTTGCGGTTGCTCTTGGCAATGCGAAGAACATCACCCACGCGCATGGCGCGGGACAAACGACCGTCCACCGATACGAATACCTCCTGCTCAGGCACAGAGAGACGCGCTTCGATGATCGAACGATCGCTGACCACCGTCGAGCGATTGGTGAGAACGTGCGGGCAGATTGGGGTGACGACAAACGCCCCTGAGTCTGGCATGAGGATGGGGCCGCCAGCTGCGAGCGAATACGCGGTCGAACCGGTAGGCGTGGCAATGATGAGGCCGTCGGCATTGTAGTGCGTAAGGGCCGCGCCATCGATCTTCACCTGAATCTTTACAAGCTGAGAGCGTTCGCCGCGGCTGACAACGACATCGTTCAAGCCATGAAGACGTTCTTCTTTCCCAGAGGGGCCTGTGATCTCTGCAATTAGAAGATTTCGCGGGCTTAAAATGAAATCCTTTCGGATAATGCTTTCCACCACGCGGGGGATTTCGCCCAGGCCGGCACAGGTGAGGAATCCAAGCGAACCGATATTGACTCCTAGAATCGGCCGGATGGTCGCTCCCAGCTTGTGCACGACACGCAGAATGGTTCCGTCCCCGCCCATCACGACGAGCAACTCCGCCTTTCGCGCAAGCGAATGCTCGTCAAAATCCGATTTGAGACCAGCCAGGGCGGCCGTGTGCGTTTCAAGCTCAAACGCAATATTTTTCTTCGTGAGCGCCGCGATCATCTCGCTCAGGGCCGAGCGGGCATCCACCTTCTCCGAATGCGCAATGAGGCCAATCATGTCCTGAGATGCGCCAGAAACTCGATGTTTCCCTCGCGTCCAGGGAGCGGCGATTCGATCACATCGAGCCATCGTTTGCCCGCCTCCTCGACGAACCGCCGGATCTTCTCAATGGCTTCCGCACGAGAGGCCCGATCTCGAACAACACCGCCCCGCCCGACCTTGCCGGGAGATAACTCAAATTGCGGTTTGATCAGGACGATCATGTCGGCAGCTTCGCGCAGTAATGCAAACGCCGTCGGCAAAATCAACGCCAACGAAATAAAACTCACATCAACCACACAGATTTGAGCCAATTCCCCGATATCTGCGGCGGTTAAATAGCGCGCATTGACACCCTCGCGTACGATCACGCGCGAATCATTCCTCAGTCTCCAGTCGAGTTGGCCGCGCCCGACGTCAATGGCATGAACTCTGGCTGCCCCGCGCTGAAGCAGGCAATCGGTAAACCCCCCGGTGGATGCTCCGATATCCAGACAAATCTTTCCTTCCACGAGAACCTCGAAATGATCCAGCGCGGCCTCCAGCTTGAAACCGCCCCGGCCTACGTATTTCTCACCGCCTTGCACTTCCACATGAGCATCGCTGGGCACTTGAAGACCGGGTTTCTCCGCTCTCTGACCGCCCACTGTCACTCGCCCGGCCATGATCGCCCGCTGCGCCTTCTCGCGCGACGCGCAAAGACCTCTGGCCACCAGGAGTTGATCGATGCGGGTTTTTGCAGTCACTTATTGAATGATAAAAAATCCTGTTCATCTTGGAAATCCCGTTTAGTTCCTTCCGGTTCATGTCCGAAATTGATCTCAAATCCCGCATCAAGAGCATGATGGTCGAAAACCTCATGTTGAAGATTGCGCCGGAAGATATTGGTGATGATGCACCTCTCTTCAGGCCCGAGGGTCTCGCTCTCGACTCGATCGATGCGCTCGAGCTGGCCGTGGGTATTGAGAAGAACTTCGGCGTCGCCACGCCAAGCGCCGAAGTCGCCAGAGAGGCATTTGTCAGCGTGAATACGATTGCGGCCTACATTACAGCAAAAAGGGGAGTATAGTATAGGAGGGTCTCGCCGGGTAATTTGGCCGCTCGCTGATAGGCTCTCAGCGGCAACTCGTTTCTGGCGCGATTTTTGCTATTAATTTCGCCCAATTCATACCACACGACAAGCAACATGAGCGAATTCCACTCCGCCCTTGATACGTCCGTTCCTGGATTAAGAGCCCTTATCCAAGGCAGCCTGAAATTTAGTCTGGCCCGCGACGCCTCAACGGCCACAAAGCGCGATTGGTGGCTGGCGACGTCCAAGGCAGTTCAAAGCATGATCGTTGAACGAATGATCGCCACGGCTACCGTCCATAACAATCAAAATGCCAAGCGTGTTTACTATCTCTCGCTTGAGTTCCTGATGGGGCGCCTCTTTTCCAACAGTCTCTACAGCGCGGGCGTCAATGACGACGTGGTGCATGCCCTTGAGGAACTGGGTCTAGACTCTGAGGAACTTCGCCACGAGGAATACGACATGGGGCTTGGAAACGGCGGCCTTGGCCGTCTCGCCGCTTGCTTCCTCGACTCGCTCGCGACGCTGGATCTTCCGGCTATCGGCTATGGAATCCATTACCAATACGGACTCTTTAAGCAGGAATTCCGCAATGGTTACCAGGTCGAGCTTCCCGATGCATGGATGCAATATGGAACGCCTTGGGAGATCGTCCGGCCCGAGCAGGCCACGGAAATTCAGGTTTATGGCTACGTCGAGAATGTCTTCGACAACCGGGGCAATTACGTCCCGCGCTGGATGGGCTGGAAGAAACTGGTCGGCATTCCCTATGACATTCCGGTCCCAGGTTACGGAACGAATACCGTCAATTTCCTGCGCCTCTGGGAATCCCGAGCGCCGGAGGAGTTCGATTTCGAAGCATTCAACCGCGGCGGTTACGAGGAAGCCGTGCGCGAAAAAAACCATAGCGAAACAATTTCGAAGGTTCTCTACCCGAATGACAAGACCGATAGCGGCAAGGAACTCCGCCTGCTCCAGCAATATTTTTTCGTCGCCTGTTCGCTCAAGGATATCATTCGCCGCTTTCGTAGGGCAAACGAGGACTGGAAGGACTTCCCGGAAAAAGTTGCAATTCAGCTCAACGACACACACCCCGCCATCGCGGTGGTCGAACTTCAGCGCATTCTGCATGATGAATACGGGATGCCCTGGGATGAGGCATGGTCTATCGTCACGCGCACCTTTGCATACACCAATCACACACTGTTGCCGGAAGCGCTGGAGAAATGGAGCGTAGGACTATTCCAGAAGATCGTGCCGCGACACTTGCAGATCATTTTCGAGATCAACAAGCGCTTTCTCGAGCAAGTGGATGCAAAATGGCCGGGAGACACTGAGAAAAAGAAGATCCTCTCCCTCATTGAAGAAGGCCCCATGCAGATGGTGCGCATGGCGCATCTTTCGGTCGTTGGTGGCCATTCGGTCAATGGAGTTGCTGCGCTGCATACCGAACTCCTGAAAAAGGATCTCTTCCCGGATTTTGACGCTCTCTATCCGGGCAAGTTTAACAACAAGACCAACGGCATTACTCCGCGCCGCTGGCTCCTCGCCTGCAATCCCCGCCTCAGCGAGCTCATCACCTCGAGAATCGGGCATGGCTGGGAACGCGATCTCGACAAGCTTCGCGCTCTTGAAGCGTATGCGGACGACACACAGTTCCAGATTGATTTCATGAACGTCAAGCAGGCCAACAAGGCCGATCTTGCGCGCATTATCAAGAGAGACTGCGACGTCGCGGTCAATACCACCGCGCTTTTCGATGTGCATGTCAAGCGTCTGCACGAATACAAGCGACAACACCTGAACCTTCTGCACATCCTGGCGCTTTACCGCCGACTCTTGCAAGATCCCAGCCTCGTGATCACGCCGCGCGTCTTCATCTTCGCCGCCAAGGCCGCGCCCGGATACGACATGGCCAAGTGCATCATCAAGGCCATCAATGCGGTAGGCAAGTGTATCAACAACGACAAGCGCATTGACGACAGGATAAAGGTCGTCTTCCTGCCGAACTATCGCGTGTCCCTCGCCCAACGAATCGTGCCTGCAGCCGATCTTTCCGAGCAAATCTCGACGGCGGGCAAGGAAGCCTCAGGCACCGGCAACATGAAGCTTGCTCTCAACGGAGCACTGACGATTGGCACGCTCGACGGCGCAAACGTCGAAATCAAGGAAGAGGTCGGTGATGAAAACATCTTCATCTTTGGACACACCGTCGAGGAGGTCCACGCCCTGTTGAAGAAAGGCTACGATCCACAGGAATACTACATGAAAAACGAGGAGTTGCGCGCCGTCGTGGACTGGGTGGGATCGAACTACTTCACGATCGACGAGCCGCCCGGCGTCCTCAGCATGCTCCGCGACAATCTCTATTACAGCGACCCCTTCCTCTGCCTGGCGGACTTCGAGTCCTACAACGAGTGTCAGAAAAAGGTGGACGCGGCCTTCCGTCAGAAGTCGCGCTGGGCGAAGATGGCCATTCTGAACACGGCCCGAATGGGAAAATTCTCGAGTGACCGCGCGATTCGCGAATATGCGCGCGACATCTGGAATCTGGATCCCATCCCGGTTTGAGCGCCCTACTCCAGGACGTCCGCAAGTCGGCAAGCCACGCTTCAGGTTAGCACGACACACTTTCACTCAAAGGCGAATTTTGTAGCCCTGCGTTTCGTCGCGCTACCCGGGATTCCCTTAAGCGGACCGTATTGGGTATCCATCCGCGAGGAGCGCGACGAGTTCGCTGGGGTTCTCGAAAACAAAGTCCGGCTTCATTGCTTCGAGCGATCGCCGGCTATTGTAGCCCCAGGTCACTGCGGCGATCCGAATTCCCGCCTTCTTGGCCGCTTCGATGTCCCGCGTTTCGTCACCGACAAACAGGATGTCTGCTGCGCGAACGTGCTGACGTCTGATAACGCTGCGAATCATGCGCGCCTTGCCAAGGAGCTTAGAGGAACAGCGGACGAAATCGAACAACTCCAACTCGTGACTTCGTAGAAAAATCTGCACATTGAGCTCGGTATTCGATGTTATTATCCCGAGAGAAAACCCGAGCGCTTGCAATTCCCGTAAGGCTTCCGGCATGCCCGGCAAGGGCTGGATCGAGTGAATGCAGGCATGGAGTTCCTCGCTTCCGCGCCTGGCGATACGGCTCATTTTCCGGGCTGGAATGCCGAGAAACTTCATCAGCTGACTCGTGCGCATGTCCCTTGCCCCTTCCAGATCTCTTGGATGCAAGGCGCGAAATCCGAATTCGCCAGCCAGCTTGTTCAGGATCGTGAAACCGGCATCGAAAGTGTCGGCAATCGTTCCATCGAAATCGAAAATCAACAACTTGGGCCGTCCCGGCGGCTCTGCGGGAGGTTTTCGGCGTCTCAGAACATAGCGAGCAAGTCGTCTCACGCTGTGACAAGCTCCTCGGGCACTTTCATGGTGCCCTTGAATTTCGGTTCCTCGGGTTCAAGCCCGAAATTGACAGAGACAAGACTCGCCACGCGCTCCATTTCCTCGCTGGACAGGCGGGGTTTATCGGAGGCCTCGACAAATGCCCGAAGCTGAGCCGAATCGTAGATATTCGGGAGCACTGAGGCAACGCGGTCATCCGCGAGCAACCAAAGAATCGCTGCTTGGCCAAGCGTGCGCTCTCCGCCGCGTTCAAGGAACCTCAATTGCTCGACCTTCTTGACACCATTGAGAAGCCAGGAACGCGGCCGGTGATTGCGATGATCATTCGGTGGAAAAACTGTGTCCGCCGTATAGTTGCCCTCCAGCATCCCCGAGGAATGCGGCACACGGATGAGAAACATCGTCCTCGCGTCGCATTCTCGCGCGGAATTCTGTATGGCCTTGCCGGGATGCTGTTCGAGGAGGTTGTAGATGTGTTGGACGATAGCGGGGTTCCGTCTGCGAATCGTCCTTACTCCCTCGCCGAGCCAGCCGATAGCTGGACCGAGCGCGACGCCATATTGCCTCACCTTCCCCTCCGTGCGCAGGTCTTCCAACGTCTCCCAAAGACTATCATCGTCCACCTGCTCCATCCGGATATTGTGCAGTTGCAGAAGATCGATGTGATCAGTTGCGAGCCGCCTTAGCGCGGCATCCGTCGCCAGACGGATGGCTTCTGGCCGGAAATTCTGAGGAATTTCACGCTGCCCGCGTCGTTCCTCTCCATGATGCACAAAATCATAGCCGACTTTCGTGGCGATCACTATCTGGTCGCGCTTCCCGCCAAAGGCCTTGGCGATGAGTTCTTCGCTGCGTCCGTTTCCGTACGTGTCGGCTGCATCGAACAACGTGACACCGAGATCAAACGCCCGGTGCATCAGCGCGATGGCATCTTCGTCCGTGTAATTTCCCCACCAACCGGTCGAAACCGTCCACAGGCCGAACCCCACTTCGCTCACCCGCAGGTCCGCTCCAGAAAAGTTACGATACTTCATAGCGTCCATAGGATGCCACTTGCGCAAGCCCTTTGCCAAGGTTTTCGCGGAAGCAATCGCGGCGCAAATCTCTTGCTGGCGGCATGAAGCCATTTCCTGTTATCCTAAAGTCTTATGATCGTCGCTCTCAGTGCCGGCCCAGCCGGATTCAAATGCGCAAGAACCCTCGCCGTGCCGGCCCGGTCGGCGAGAAGTGGATAGATGATATCCTTTTCGACAAGCTGGAACACGGGACGTGGCAAGTCCGGAAGCGAGATCGTTCAGGAGATTCTCGATCTCGGATTTGATGCCATCGAACTGGGACACGGGCTCAACGCCCCCGTGGTTCATGAGATGCTCGAATTGCGGAAGAAAATCCCATTCGTTGTTTCGAGTCTGCATAATTTCTGCCCGCTCCCTCCCGAAGTGCAGGTTGATCAGCCGGACTGCTACGAGTTCACCTCGCATCGCCCGGGCGACAGAGAGCGGGCCGTGCGTCTGACCCTCCAAACGATCGATATGGCCGAGCGGTTCGAAGCACCCGTTGTTGTCGTCCACACGGGCAGAATCCGTACTTTGAAGCTGACCTCTCGCCTACGCGGACTGGTCGAAGAAGGAAAATTTCTTAGCAAGGAGTTTGCCCGCGCAAAGCTCGAGGCCGTGAAAAGTCGCGAGAGCTTAGGCGGTGCGTACGCGCGGCGAGCGTTGGAATGCCTGGGCGAAATTCTTGCTTACGCATCGAAGAAAGGCATCCGGATCGGCATTGAAAACCGCGAGCACTACGAAGCCGTGCCATCCGAGCGCGAGTTCGAGGATTTTTTTCAACTTCTCAACTCGCCGAACGCCGGATACTGGCACGATTTCGGGCACGCGCAGATCAAGCAAAACCTTGCTTTACTCGACCATGAGGACTTGCTTGATCGCATGGGGCGTCGCGCCATCGGGTGTCACGTGCACGACGTGAAATGGCCGTTCCAAGATCACTGCCCACCCTTCACCGGCGAGATTAACTACGCAAAACTCATCCCGAAACTTCCCAAGGGCTGCCTTTTCGTCTTTGAACTTCGTCCACGCGTCCCGCGCGAGCAAATCATCGCTGCCGCTGATCGCTGGAAAAAACTCTTCTGCACATGAAACGCATTCTTTTCACATCCCTGCAGGTCGCAATTACCATGCTCTTGCTCTGGTGGATTTTCCGGGACCCGGAAAAGCGCGCACGGATGGCCGGCGCGTTGCGCGCCGCCGATTATCTCTGGCTCATTCCCGGCGTGCTTAGCATCGGTTGTGCCTTTCTTTTTCAGACGGAACGCTGGCGCCTTCTGCTCGGCGTCCAGGGAATACATTTGGGATGGTGGAGAACCTTTCGAGTGTATCTGATCGGCGCGTTTTTCAACCTCTTTCTCCTCGGCGCAACGGGCGGAGACATCGTGAAAATTTACTATGCCATGCGAGAGACATCTTCAAAAAAGACCGCTGCGCTGCTGAGCGTGCTTGTCGATCGCATGGTGGGCATGCTGGCCCTGGTTGCGATCACCGCCGTCCTTTGTTCGCTACGGCTGGATCGCCTCCTCGCCAATCCGCTGACCCGGGCGCTTGCGATGGCGCTTGCCCTGATCATGGGAGGATCGCTCGCAATCATCGTCTTAGGCTTCTGCGTAGATCGTTTCCACCTTGCGCATAAACTGCCGCATTGGCTGCCCATGCGCGTAAAGATCGTTGAGCTTTCAACCGCTTTCTCCACGTACGCGCGGGATCCCCGGGTGCTCGCCTCCACGTTCGCGCTGTCCGTTCCGGCGCATTTGTTCATTTTTCTCGCGTTCTACTTCACGGCGCGGGCCTTCGGCCTCTTTTCCGGTGTTGGCGGAATGATTGACATTCTTTCCGTCTTGCCCGTCATCTTGACCATAGCGTCACTTCCCATCAGCCTCTCCGGAGTCGGGGTTCGCGAGCAATTGTTTCAAAACGTGCTGGCCGGGCTCTTTGGAACACCGGAAAGCGTGGCGGTCATGATATCGATCACCGGCTTTCTAATGATCGTATTCTGGGGCCTTGTTGGCGGATGCGTTTACCTGGTCTATCGTCCCAGCGGCGGGCTGGATCTTCACGAAGTGCAGGAGCAGGTTCACGCAGTCGAAGAATCCATCGAGAACAAGGCGTGAGCAGGCGCGCAGGACGGCCTCGTGTGATCGCTAACTTCGCTCTCACGGCGGACGGAAAGGTTTCGACTCGGAACTTCACGCCGACGCGATTCACGAGCAGAGCGGACAAGCGGCGTCTCCAGGAAATCCGCTGCCTCGGCGATGCGTTGCTCGCCGGCGCACGCACGATCTCGACCGATCAAATGAGCATGGGAATCTCGGCGAGCGACCTGCGAGAACGGCGCACGGCAATCGGCTTGCCGGCTGAGCCTTTGCGCGTGATCGTCAGCAACAGAGGCGAAATCGATCCTCACTGGAAGGTGTTTCAAACGGTTGGCTCTCAAGTGATCGCTTTTTCCACGCAAAGAATGCCTCAGAATTTGCGCGCGTCGATCGCGCGACTCGCCGATCTCTGGATTTTCAATTCCGCGAAAGTCGATCTCGCAGCAATGCTCCGCATCCTCCGGAGTCATTATCGGGTGCGGACGGTCGTTTGCGAAGGCGGCCCAAGCCTGTTTCGGGCGCTCCTGGAGATCGGGGCCATCGATGAACTCCGCCTTACGTGGACGCCGCTGATATTCGGCGGAGCCGGGGCGCCCACGCTCACGGGGATTCCAGATGGATTCCTGCCGAAAACCATCCGCTACCGGCTGCGGAAAATGGAGACCGAGGGCGGCGAGTGCTTTCTGACCTATACATTGTAAAGCGACTTCGCGCTCTCTTTCCTGCCATTGAGTCCATCGTCCCGCTCATCCCTTCGGGGTGACGCAATTTAAGGTCACTTATTGTCAAGCTCGACCGCGCGGTTGAAGGCGTCCAGGAAATCCGGCAGGGCGGCTTCCACTCGGTTCCAGTTGGGAATCATTGGGTCACCCAGCGGATCGCTGAGGTAATCGCGGGCGGCGCCACGAATGCTGCGCACGAAAGTGGCCACGGCTGTTTCTTCCTCGTGGCGATCGTATTTCAGACCGTTGATCTCGGCGTCCGCCGCGTAAAAGCGCATGGTGTCCTCGGCCTTGCGCATGTAAGCGCTCAGGAGCGTATCGAAGATTCCCCGGTCCAATTTAACGCCATGTCCCGCCAAGGTCAGAAAAAGGCTTTTCACGATATCCACAGCCATCTTGTTGAGCCCCTTTGAGGCATCGCGCGATGAGAGTTCCTGGTGCTTGTGGTCGTAACATTCTGCGATGTCCACCTGGCAAATGCTCTTCGGCGAAGACACACGGAATACCTCCGCAAGGATCCCGACCTCGATCCCCCAGTCGGAGGGAATGCGCGCACGCCGAATGATGTCGTGGTCGAGACTCATCTCGCCGCTGAGCGGATAGCGGAAGGTATCCAGATACACGAGGAAGTCATGTAGACCTATGATGCTCTGCAGCGACCGAATCAGCGGCGTGACGAGCAATCGCATGACTCGTCCGTTGAGTTTGTCCGTAAACCGGGCGCTGTATCCCTTGCAGAAATCGAAGCCAAGGTTCGGATGGGCCACTGGGTAGCAAAGCCTGGCAAGGAGCTCGCGGCTGTACGTCAGGATGTCGCAGTCGTGCAGGGCGACCATGTGGGTTTTAGCACTGGCTAACACGTATCCGAAGCACAGCCACAGGTTCCGCCCCTTGCCGGTCGGACCGGGATCAAGGTCGGATTCGATCAGCTGTTCGATCAGTCGCCGAATGCGGGGCCCGTCGTTCCAAATGAGGACGGGCTTTTGCGGAAGCTGGCCGAAAATCCGTTTTGCACGGTGCCAGTTCGTGGCGTTAGCGCCGTCGATGCCAACCACGATCTGCCGGAGGTATTGGACATTTTTCAGTTCCTTTATGATTCCGCGAAGCGCAGGTGTGCCAAGCTCTTTGACATGGCACGGGAGGACGAGGGCGATGGGAGTTTGATTCGAAAATTCGAGCAGATCGTGCTCGAGTTGCTCGATGTTGGGTTTACCCAGCCGATGCAAGGTGGCCATCGATCCATCTTGGAAAAAGTCCGCCATGACGTCTGGAATACTCTGTTGATTGTTGCGATTGAGCAACTCAAGAAATCTGGTAGGCTCATGGGCTTGCCGGAATATTCTTCGATCTATCGCAACTTGGTGGTGGTCCATTATCATTTGCGGCCGGGTGGCGTGCGTCGAATCATCGAACTTGCCCTCCCGCATATCACTTCCGCGGCTCCCGCTTCGGTTGAGTCAGTTACTCTCGTCTCAGGGGAGATGCCAGACGCGGAATGGTGCGAAGATTTGATGAGAGCATTGCCGGGCGCGCGGCTTCGCTTTTTCTGCGAGTCAGCCTTTCGATATTTATCCGAGCAACGATCGTCGCCCCAGGTGATTCGCCGCCGAATCCGCTCCGCGCTGGAGAGTTTGACGGAGACAGTCCCAGCCGCTGAGACTCTCATCTGGGCGCAGAATTTGGGCCTTGCGCGCAATCTGATTCTTTCCGATGAGCTGGCGGCATTCTCGGCGCGTCACGGCCTCTCGCTTCTTTCGCATCATCACGATCTCTGGTTCGAGAATCGTTGGGCGCGCTGGAGCGAGATGCGCGCCTGCGGGTTCCGTTCACTCTCCTCGGTCGCCAGAGCCTCCTTTGCCGCCGGCGCTCGCGTTTGCCACATTACCATCAACCGGCTGGATAACGCCGTCCTCAGCAAACATCTAGGTTCCCGGACAAAATGCCTGCCGAATCTCGCTCAACCCGGCAGGACGCCATCCCTTGCGCGCGTCCGGGCCGCGCGTGACTGGCTGAACTCCCAACTCGGTGATGACGCACCGGTCTGGATTTTTCCGACGCGGTTTCTTCGCAGGAAGAATCTCGCCGAAGCGGTTCTGCTCACCCGGTGGCTTCGCCCCGAAGGTTGGTTCGTTACCACGGCTGGTGTGAGTTCGCGGGAGGAGCGGGGATATGCCCGACGGCTGGAGACAGCTTCACGCCGGGGAAAATGGCGGGTCCGTTTTCGGCTCCTCGCTGAGGCGAATGGATCTGCGCCCACAATCAGCGAACTTGCCATGGCATCGGAAGCGATGATGCTGACCTCAGCCCAAGAGGGGTTCGGGCTTCCTTACCTCGAAGCGGCCGCCTTGAGTAAGCCCCTCATCGCTCGCCATCTGCCAAATGTTATTCCAGACCTGCTGGCGCTCGGATTTTCCTTTCCGCATCTCTATGAGGAGATCCTTATCGCACCAAGTCTCCTGGATCTGGAAACCGAGCGCGCTCGGCAGCAGAAGCTCTGGCGAGCTTGGAAATCAGCAATGCCCTCGATATGCCGCCGCCTCGCCGGCCGCCCAATGCTTCTCGACCTGCCGCACGGCGAACCGGTTCCGTTCAGCCGGCTGACGCTCTCGGGTCAATTGGAAGTGCTGTCAATTGCGCCCGAGGAATCCTGGGCGGCCTGTAGCGAATGGAATCCCTTTCTGCAACAATGGCGGACCCTGGCGCAAGCCGGGCGGCTTGACGCGATGCAGTGGCCGGAACGCGCTGACGCGGTCATTGGCGGAGGAGCGTATGCCGCGCAATTTTGGAGAGCGGTCGCCGGGATTCCGAGCCGCCCCCTTGGCGTCCATGCCGTCGAGCGCGCTCAGCGTGATTCTATTGCCCAACGACTAGGCGCCAACTTTCTCTACCCAATCCTGTTTGGCGAGGAATGAAACGCGTCAAAGCCATCATTTGCGACGTTTATCGGACGTTGCTCGACGTCCGTGAAGCGCCGCCGGACGCCGAACAACGCTGGGCCATTCTCTTTGTTGGCGTGTTCGGCAAAGTACCTGGGCTCTCCCTTGAGCAGCTTAGCGTTCGGTGTCGCGAAATCGTCTCCGAGGATCACCAGGAGGCCCGCAAACGCGGAATCCTTTATCCGGAGGTCAACTGGCCGTCGGTGATGAAGCGCGCGCTGCCGGAACTCGACGCATTGCCGCGCGCGGATGCCGATGCGCTTCTGTTCAGCCATGCACAGCTTTTCCGATCGCTCCGCCTGATGCCGGGCTGTGCGCCCGTCCTTCGCGAATGTATCGAGCGCGGAATCCTCCTGGGCATCGCGTCGAATGCGCAGGCTTACACACTGAGGGAGCTTGAGCTGGCTTTGAGCGAGGCGGGTTTGGATTCATCGATTTTTCAATCCGACCTCACGTTTTGGTCGTTCGAGCATGGCTTCAGCAAACCAGATCCTCACGTGTTTGAGATTCTCCGCGCCCGGCTGCAAAATCGCTGTCTCCCGGAGTCCGAGACGCTCATCATAGGCGATCGTGAGGACAATGACATCTTACCTGCGCAGGCGACCGGGTGGCGGACATGGCATTTCTCAGATAGCCGGAATGGTTCGGATCGAGGGGATTGGATATCTCTAGCAAACGCGCTTTTCGAATCCTGACGCCATAGCGTTTTTGAGTTGAGCCGCGAACCATGAAACGCCATAGGGAGGCAATCGGACGACTTCTCCGGCAGAACTCGCTTCCGGTAATCCTGCCAGGGGTTTCCACCCGAAAGCGCCCGAAGCGGGTAGCGAGTAGGAAATCGGATCCGCCGTCACATTCGTTAGGCAGAGCACCTTCCTTCCGTCGGCGGCGTTTCTGACGGTCAGGAACAATCCCGGCGGGGCTTCGGGAATTTCCTGTCCGGCATAAGGGCTGAAAGCAGGATGCGACGCGCGAGCCTCGATCATCCGTCGGACACCCGCGAAAACGCGGGCGCGAAGACTCTCCGGATTGTCGAGTTCCGCCTGGACTTCAGCAAAATCAAGCTTTCTCCGATTGATTCGGCGCGGGATGCCGCTTTCCTCCGCTCCCCTTCGGTCGCCACGCGATCCGAAGAGGGAATGAAAATAGATTCCCGGCAGGCCCCGCAGCGCGAGCATGATGGAATGCGCCGCAAGAAAGCGGGCGATCTGCGTGTCCTCGGATTCGCGACCGAGCGGATTCGAAAGTGCGTCGAAATAGCTAATATTTAGCTCGTAGGGGCTCTTCGTTCCGTCCGGGTTGTTCTTGTAGGATACGAAGCCATTGTGATCGAGGGCGGTCTGCACCAACGCGTCGATTTCCTGTTGATCCAGGATACCGCGTGCCGGATTCATGCCGATGCCGTCGTGAGAGGCGAGAAAATTGAAGAAAGTGACGCGATCCGAAGGAAGCTCGAGCGTTTGCGCCCAGCGGCGAAGCCGGCTGGCGTCCCCGGTACGGAGCGTGTGAAAAACCAACGGCGGCAGCGCAAAGTTATAGACCAGCTGCGCCTCGTTGGATCCATTGCCGAAATAGGAAATGTTGTCGGCGTGCGGGACATTCGTTTCTGTGATGAGTTGGACATCGGGCGCGACTTCGTCGAGCACAGTCCGCATCAGCCGGATTACGCGATGGGTCTGTTCCAGATGGAGGCAGGATGTACCGGGAATCTTCCAAAGAAAGGCAATCGCATCGAGCCGGATATAACGGGCGCCCTTATTCACGTAGAAGAGCAGCATCTCCAGAATCCTCAGCAGCATGCGCGGATCCGAGAAATTGATGTCCGCCTGGTCCGCGCTAAAGGTGGTCCAGACTCGTTTCGTTCCCGCTGCGGTTTCAAACTCCGTGAGCAATGGGAGAGCGCGCGGGCGCACCACCTGCGAAAGATCGGGTTCGCCCGAAACGGTGAAGAACGCCGTCTCCCATCCCGGTTCCTGCCGGAGAAACTTGTCAAACCAGACGCCCTGCGCGGAGGCATGATTGAAGACGGCATCGAACATCAGTTCAAAGCGCTGCCCCAACGCCTCCACGTCACCCCAAGTCCCCAAATCCGGATCGACTGCATGGTAATCCATCACTGAAAACCCGTCGTCCGATGAGCTTGGGTAGAACGGAAGAATGTGTACCGCACTGATCGCGCCCATCGCGCGAGTGGAGAGAAACTCCGTGAGCGTTTGGAGGGGACGTTTATTTGCGGCGCGCACTTGATCGCCGTAGGTGATCAACATGCAGTCCGCTTCCGTCAGCTCGCTTTTGCCGGAAAGCGCCGCGGGATGACGGGCTTCGCGCGCTTTTCGCATGAGGGTCTTCACGGTTTCCTCGAGTCCGCCCGCGGCTGACCCTCCATAGAGAAAGGCAAGATGTTCCTTTACAGTTGCATTCACGCGCACATTTTAACACCGAAACTCAACTGTAAACACCCATGAATATTCGCTCGTCCCAGGCCCATTTTCCCAAGCGTATCGGATTCATCTCGACCCGCTTTCATGGCACCGATGGGGTAACGCTTGAGGCTGCAAAATGGGCATCCATCTTGCAAGTAGAGGGCGCAAATTGTTTCTGGATGGCCGGCCTGCTCGACAAGCCGGAGGCCGTCAGCCACCTTGATCCGACCGCCTTTTTCAATCATCCATCCACCGTTGATGTGCAGGGGTACCTCTTCGGTCGAACAACGCGTCCGCGCGAGATCACCGACCGCATTCACGACATCAAGGAGAGACTGAAATCAAGTATCTATCAGTTTATTGAGCGTTTCGATCTCGAGCTTCTCATCCCGCAAAACATCCTCGCCATTCCGATGCACGTTCCGCTTGGCCTGGCCATGACCGAGGTGATCGCCGAAACCGGAATCCCCGCGATCGCGCATCATCATGACTTCGCGTGGGAACGAGAACGATTCACCGTGACATCCGGCGCTGACTATCTTGCGGCTGCGTTTCCTCCCACTCTGCCGTCCCTCGTGCATGTCGTCATCAACACAATGCAGCAAAAGGAACTGGCCCGACGGTATGGCCAGGCATCGACAATTATCCCGAACGTGATTGATTTCGAAAGTCCGACGCCTGGAATAGATGATTATTCGAGGGACTTCCGTCGCGAGATCGGCCTGTCCGAGGACGACATTCTCGTGCTTCAACCCACGCGCCTGGTCCCCCGGAAGGGCATCGAGCACGCCATTGAACTTCTGCGCCGCCTGAAAGAGCCCCGGCTGAAGCTTGTCCTTTCTCATCCGGGTGGCGACGAAGGCGACGCCTATGCAAAGTTGCTGCACGAACGCATTGCGGACGCGGGGATTCAAGCGCTGTTCATTGCGGACCGCATCGGCGAGTTGCGGGGATTGAATGCCGATGGCAAAAAGGTTTATACGCTGTTTGACATTTACCCCCACGCCGACCTGGTCACCTATCCCAGTTACTACGAAGGCTTCGGAAACGCTTTTCTGGAGGCCGTCTATTTCGGCAAGCCCGTTGTGGTAAACACGTATGCCGTCTATGCCCGCGACATCGATCCTCTGGGGTTCAAGACCATTGAGATGTCCATGCTCGTGACGAATGAAGTTGTTGAGAAGACCCGCGAAATTCTTCATAGCCGCGCCTTGCGCGAAGAATGGGCGGCGATCAACTTCGACCTCGGGGTGAAATTCTTCTCTTATTCCGTTGCCCGTCGCAAACTTGCAGGCCGAATCGCCAGGCTCTTCGGCGAAGCGTGAGCGGTTAGTACGGTGGCGCGACGAATGCCGGAGCTGTTGCGGCCGTGTCCTCACGGTCGGCGATGAAGACCCGCCCGCAATGCTGGCGCGTAGCGGCTGCAGGCGTGGCATCGCCGCTACGATTTCATTGCTAAGCCAAGGGTGTTTAGTCTGAGTTTCTGTTACGATCACGATCAGGTCGTCGGAGCGAGGACCTTTGCCAGAAGCTCCTTTACCCGATCGACACCCTCACCGTCCCTCGCGCAGACGGGGATAACGCTGGTCTTCCGGAATTTCGCCTTGAACTGCCGCAAGTGACCGGCCGCGCCCGGGAGGTCCATCTTATTGGCGACAACGGCAAAAGGCCGGGCTGCCAACCCGAGGTCATACAACTTTAGCTCCCGTCGTAAGGTTCGAAAATCGTCAACCGGATCGCGTCCTTCGCTGCCTGCCATGTCGATTACGAAAAGCAGAAGTTTACAGCGTTCAATATGCCGGAGGAATTCGTGCCCAAGGCCCTTGTTTTCATGAGCTCCTTCGATCAAGCCCGGAATGTCAGCGACAGTCGCTCGCCGATAGCCGCCCAATGCCACAACGCCGACAACGGGATTCAATGTGGTGAACGGATACGGCGCCACCTTCGGATGAGCCGCGGAGATTTTTCCAAGCAAAGTGCTCTTGCCCGCGTTGGGATAGCCCAACAGTCCTGCGTCGGCAATCGTCTGGAGTTCCAATGCAAACCATCCCTCTTCGCCCGGTTCGCCTTCCGTGGTCCGGCGCGGAGCCCGGTTTGTCGAGCTCTTGAAATGTGTGTTGCCCTTTCCTCCATGTCCGCCCTGGCTGAGAACAAACTCCGCTCCGGGCTCATTGAGGTCCGCAAGAGGTTCGAGCTTGCGGAAATCGAGCGGCGCTCTTTTGCGGGCGTCTTCAAACTCGGAATCTGACATGTGAGGATGAAACTGCTCCGGGAGGCGGAAAATGATGGTCCCCACGGGCACCTTTACAGTGACGGGTTCTCCGTTGCGGCCATGCTTGTCCTTGCCCTGTCCGTGCGCTCCTCGATTCGCCCGCAGGTTTGGCTCGTAGTATAGGCTCACGAGATTGTCGGTGTGGATGTCTGCCTTGAGAATGATGCTCCCTCCGTCGCCGCCGTCGCCGCCATCCGGCCCGCCATGAGGGACGAACTTTTCCCGGCGGAAGCTACAGCAGCCGTCGCCTCCATCCCCAGCCTTCGCGTGAATGCGAACGTGATCGACGAATTTCATTCCGCCATCAAACCGCAAGGACGCGAAGGGAGCAAATTTCGGGCGTCGCGCCCGAACAGCTGCCGGTAACTACTTCTTGACTAGAGACTCGAAGAGTCGGGCTGTCTGATGCGCGATCGCCGGCCAGCCGAAGACTTCTTCGGCCCTGCGACGCCCCGCTTCACCGAACGCCTTGCGTTTTGCGGGATCGGCCATCAGTTCGTTAATGCGCGCGGCAAGATGGCGCGAGAACCGGTCGGGAGCCACCGGTTCGAAGGGACTCTCCTGCATCTGATCTATTGAAACGAGATAGCCCGTTTCGCCATGCACCACGACCTCCTTGATGCCGCCCACGGCTGTCGCCACGACAGGGGTCGCGCATGCCATCGCCTCGAGATTGATAATGCCGAACGGTTCGTAAATGGATGGGCAGACGAACACCGCGGCGTTGCTATAGAGCTCGATCTTCGTCTTGACGTCCACCATCTCCTCAATCCAGATCACCCCGGAATGCTTCCGCTGCGCGGCGCCGACCGCAGTTTTCATTTCCGCGGCGATTTCCTGGGTGTCCGGAGCGCCCGCGCACAGAACGATTTGAAAGCCTGGATCGAGATACTTGATCGCATTGACGAGGTGGATGATCCCCTTCTGCCGCGTGATGCGCCCGACGAAGAGCACATACGGCTCCATGAGATTGATTCCGAAGCGCTTGAGAGCGGCTTTCGAATCAACGTGCTGATATTCCTCGAGATCGATCCCGTTGTAGATAACGTGCAACCTTTCAGGACGGACGTCGAACAGATGCTCGATATCGTTCTTCGTCTCGCGGGAAACGGCGATAACCGCATCGGCCATCTCGATAGCAGTTTTCTCGAGCCAGCAGGTGAAGTCGTATCCCCCTCCCAATTGCTCGCGTTTCCATGGACGCAGCGGCTCCAGGGAATGCACGGTGATGACCAGTGGAATGCCGTAGTTCACCTTCGCGAGGATACCGCCCCAATGGACGTACCAGGTGTGGCAATGCACCAAGTCCGCTTTGAACTCGACCGTGTTGAAAGCCAAAGAACGCTGGAGCGCGCCAAAGACCGATCTCAGCGGCTTTGGACAGGTATAGGCATCCGAATTCAGGCTGAAGCCGAGCGCCGAAAGGCTTCCTGACGTGACATTCTGATCGCCGAAACAACGCACGTGGACCGGCATAAGCTTGGCGAGCTCGCGGCTCAAATATTGCACGTGAATACCAGCGCCCCCATATATGTGCGGGGGGAATTCGTTTGTGAGGAGTAGTACATTCATATTCCAAGAATCCAAGTGAGGTTGCCTTCGGTCGGACGAACCGCCGCGCACGGGTAGTCCGACTTGCCGCTGAAAACCTCGGCCAGAATGGCATCCTTGCCTTTGCTATTGACAAGAAAGCAGACATGCCGGGCGGCCTTGATGATGGGGTAAGTGAGGGTGATGCGATGGGTGTTGAACTTTGGGACGAAGTTCGCCACCACCCACCGATCAGTCACCTTTAGGGCTTCAGTGCCCGGAAAGAGCGAAGCCGTATGGCCGTCGTCGCCCATGCCGAGAAGGAGAAGATGGTGACGGTACAGGCCGTGACCCCCTGCGCGCCTGCGGAGCTCGTCTTCATATTCCTGTGCGGCCTGCACAGGATCCGCCTCACCCCGCATGCGGAGGATGTTCTCCGTCGGGATCGGTGCATGGTCGAAAAGAGCCTCTTTTGCCATTCGATAGTTGCTTTGGTCGCTTTCAGGAGGCACGCAACGCTCATCACCAAAGGTGAAAATCCATTCGTGCCAGGCATCGCGTCGCTTGGCCAGCTCTTGAAAAACCGGGCGCGGCGTGTTGCCTCCGCTCAAGCCAATATGGAACTCGCCGCGCTCGAAGATGGCGATGTCCGCCTCTCGCTCAATGAGCGACACCGCATCGCTGACGAAGTTTGAGGAATGGATGATCTCCGGTGTCATAAATCTACATGAGCCTGGCGGGCACGAGAAAGTGCAGTTGCCCTTGACCGGCCTGAAAATCCGTCAATTCCACGCCCGTGAGCGAAGCTTTCCGGAGCTTGATCGCTGCCGCATCTCTCAAACCAAGCATCGCGGCGATGGTCTCGCTGAAATCCGGTTCGTGGCCAACCAGCAGGACCGATGCTTTTTCCTGACAGGCCTTCAGTTCCATCAAGCATGTTTCCGCCGTCATTCCACACGCAAGCCAGTCTACCTCCGAGAGCTCGGCATCGCCTAACTTTTCCGCTACGATCTTTGCCGTCTGGCGTGCCCGCACGACGGGACTGGTAAGGATGATTTCCGGCAGCAGGCCGCAGCGAACCAGGAACTTTCCCGCCTTCTCCGCCTGTTCGAGACCCTTTGGCGTCAGTTTACGTTCATTATCGCTGGCAGTACGTGGCTCAGCGTCGGCGTGGCGGAGAAAATAGGCAACCATGAGTTCGAGGAGGGGCTGCTATTGTGCGCGTTGCTTCGCAAGAGTCAAACCTCATTGAAACCTTCCAAAAAGACGACTTCCTGACAGGCAATCTGGGGCGATTTTTGAGCGGACGACACCTCACCGCAAAAACAGATCAATTTACCGCCAACAAATAGCTGGCGCAGGCTCCTGTTTTTTCGTCAATAGTTATCTATGATTGATACACTGCGCACCTTTGACGCCGGCAAAGGCAAGACCGGCTTGTACTATTCCTTGCCAGCCTTGGAAGAGAAAGGGCTCGGGAAGGTCTCTCGACTGCCCGTCAGCATCCGCATCATTCTTGAATCGGTGCTCCGCAACTGCGATGGGAAAAAGGTTACCGAGAAGGACGTCGAAACTTTGGCCGCGTGGAATGCCAAGGCCCCCGCCCAGGAGGAAATCCCCTTCGTCGTCGCGCGCATCGTGCTCCAGGACTTCACCGGCGTTCCGCTCCTGGTGGACCTCGCGGCCATGCGCTCGGCAGTCGCCAACTTGAAAAAGGATCCCAAGATCATCGAGCCGCTGGTGCCGGTGGATCTTGTTGTCGATCACTCGGTGCAGGTGGATTTTTTCGGATCGGCCCAAGCCTTGCGTCTGAATCTCGAAATGGAATTCAAGCGGAATCGCGAGCGGTATAAATTCCTAAAATGGGGCCAGCAAGCCTTTAAGACTTTCGGCGTGGTCCCCCCAGGCATCGGCATCGTTCACCAGGTCAATCTGGAATATCTCGCCAAG
>JAXIPG010000124.1:0-26742 GCA_045403045.1 Terrimicrobiaceae bacterium | reverse complement strand
TTCGACTTCGGAGGTGGTGGAGACGGTGAAAACCAGCTCTTCCAAGTGGATCAAAACCAAGGGCGCGCCATTCGTCGGATTTCATTGGCAGGCAGGCTATGGGGCGTTCTCGGTGAGTCAGTCAGAAGCAGAAACCGTCGTCACCTACATCAAAAACCAGGCAAGGCACCATCAGAAGATGACATTTCGAGAAGAATACCGGCGCTTTCTGGAACGCCATCAGGTCGCCTACGACGAGCGTTATGTATGGGACTGAGGATTTGTACCGGCCCTTCAGGCCGGGAATCGCTTCTTGATTCATCACCCAGGCCGTTGGCCTGGGCTGAACGATCACGCGCCCTTGGCGCTGAGAAAAAATGGCCAAACCCGAGAGGCTCCGCTACGCGGAGCCGACTTGTCTGGGAGGAGGGGAGAGCATATGGGGAAGCATGGCCGCACCATTCGCTCAATGACTTTCCGCTGGCAACACCCTGCCCTTCAGGAGGCAAGGCTCTATGGCATTCTCGATCTTGGTTACGTCTCCGAGGACAATGCACTAGCCGTTGCGAGGAAAATGCTAGAAGGAGGCGTTCAGCTGCTGCAATTGCGCGCCAAGGGCCGGAGTCCTCAAGAAATGCGCTCGCTGGCACGCGACCTGGCACCGCTCTGTCGCGCGCATCAAGTTCCGTTAATCCTGAATGATCATCCGGAGTTGGTTCCGGAAACCGGCGCGGACGGAGCGCACGTCGGGCAGGACGACGTGAGCATTGCTGAGGCCCGCGCGCTGGCGGGCGAACGTGCGATCATTGGCAAGTCCACCCACAGCCTTGCGCAAGCTCTCGCCGCCGAGCGGGAAGGACCTGACTACATCGGCTTCGGCCCGCTTTTTGCCACCCCGACAAAACCGGATTACCCGCCGATTGGCCTAAATGAGATCATGCAGGCACAGCGCCTCGTTTCTCTGCCCGTCTTCTGCATCGGCGGTATCAAGCGCGAGAATCTACCGGGCGTTCTTGCCGCAGGCGCGCGAAGAGTGGTCATCGTCTCCGGCATTCTCCAAGCTCCCGATCCGCAGGCCTATTGCAGGGCTTGCAGGGACCTTCTCGCTTCCGCGTCCGCTTGACTATTCTCTTTGAGGAACCCACGCGAGCGCGATCAAACGCACAGACACTCCGCTGCGGAGCGGCTTCACTTCGACGATGTCGATACTCGGCTCGGTCGCGGCCAGCGCGGCGCTCTCGGCTTCGATTTCGGTCTCGATTTCAGCAATCTGCTGGCGGATCGCCTCCGCGCTTTGTTCCGCCGTCGCTGCTTGTGACCCCTCCTGAATGCTGCGGCCGACTCCTCTGGCTGCAGTCGTGGCCTTGCCGATGGTGGAAGCGCTGAGGGCCTTGCGTCCAAGAAGAGCGCCAAGCAAGGTGGAGCCGACGGAAATGAATGTCTGCATGCGCGCTTGGGAGGCTTGTTCTTTTTGACGCTGGACCGCGGCCTCGGCACGAGCGAGGCGCGCCTGCAGGGAGGCGACCTTGGGCGCATATTTCTTGCGCAGCGCTTCAACGGCAGCGTCACGATTTTCGCGTCCTGCCAGCGCAATGCGCGCCTTGAATTCGGCCTCAGTCTCGTCCGCTTTTGAAGTGGTCTTCAAATCGGCACAGCCGAAGATTTGCAGACGCTGATTTGCAACGATTGCTTGGCGGAAGTCCTTTTCCCAGGCTGCGTAATTCTTCGGCTGCGCCGCCGCCGGGGGTGCGTCCTCGAATTCCGCGACGCCAGCAGGCGTTTTCTCCAGCGCGCTCAGCTGCACGCCGGAAAGTTCCGTCCAATCCGCTCCGGAAACGCCATCCGGAATGGGCGCCGAGAGGATCGCCTCGCGAGTCTGCTCAACGCCAAGCTTGCCATCAGTGAATCGAATGGTTGCCGCGCCAAGCAACCGCGGCGAATAAATGACCGGCTCACTCCCCGACGCCGGCAGGAAAACCTGCGGCACCGCGGGTGGCAACGCCGGACGCTTGGAGCTGTGGGTAGCAGCGACTGCTGGTGCCGCCGCGACGGACGCCGCGGGCTTGCGACCCGCCATGAGTGTCCTGATCTGGTCTTTGGTCAGCGGCCCGCGCAGATAGCTCATCACCCAGCGCGTCTCGAAGACGACCGGGCCATCGTCGTGGACGTTATTCATTAGAAAAATGCGATTGCCCAGCCCGGCCAACAGGGCTTCCATAGCCTGACGCTCAAATTTTCCACCGGCTGCCGCGCCCTGCAATCCGTCAAGCACGCGGGCTTTGTCGCGCTCGGTTTGGAGACGGCCGATAAACCAGGTCCCCGCATTCGACAACGCCTTGTAGTCAAGATCGACAGGATTCTGCGTGGCCAGCACAACGCCGACGCCAAATGCCCGGGCCTGCTTGAGCAAGGTCAGCATGGGAAGCTTCGAGGGCGGGTTTGCGGTAGGCGGAAGGTAACCGAAGATTTCATCCATGTACAGGATGGCGCGCAGGCTGGTAGTGCCACTCTGAGCGCGCGTCCAGGAAACGACCTCATTAAGGAGCAGGGACACGAAGAACATCCGCTCCTCGTCGCCGAGATGCGCAATGGAAAAAATGGCGAGCCGCGGCTTGCCTTCGGGTGTGTAAAGAAACCGTCCAGCATCGAGACTCTCGCCCTGACGCCATGTCGCAAAGCCCGGCGCGGCAAGCATGTTGTTGACCGCCATGACCAAGGCAAAGCGATCCTTCGCGGGGTAGAATGTTTCCAGATCAAGCACGCCAATCTTCTGGAACGGCGGATTCTGAATTCGTTCGATGAGCGTGGGCAAATCCAATTCGCCGCCATGCTGCCACTCGTGGGCGAGTAACGCGGAGAGCAGAATGTATTCGCGACTCTTGACCGGATCGGCGTCCAGTTTGAGCAAACCGAGAAGGCTGGCAGCCGTCGTTTGCACGCGATCGGCAATCGCTTCCGCATCGTCCGTCTTCGGCGCTTCGAACGACGCGAGGACGTTGACAGGTATGCCGCTGGTGCTCCCCGGGGTGTAAATTGCCATGTCCACCTTTTCGCGTAGCGCACGGATGCGCTCAGGCCCCTCACCCCACGTGGCGAGACCCTTCTTCCACATATCAGCCTGCTGGGTGGCATACGCATCGAGCTCCAACCCCTTGCGTTGCGCGTCATCGGCATTGACCCACGGCCGAAAATCTTCCGCAAGCAGGTCGGGAAAGGTGAGGAGCAGATTGCCCAGATCCCCCTTGGGATCGATGATGATGGCCGGTATCCCGTCAATGGCAGCCTCCTCGAGGAGCGCAAGGCAAAGGCCGGTTTTCCCGCTTCCGGTCATCCCCACACACACCGCATGCGTCACCAGATCACGAGAATCATAAAGCAACGGAGCATCGCTGGACGCCTTTTCGGCTGTATTGTAGGAGCGCCCGAGATAGAACATCCCTAGCTTTTCAAAGACGGAGGGATCGAGGGCCATGGTCGCAAAAATACAAGAAACCCCCTGGATTTGCGAGAAATCCTCTTGCAGAAAATAGCGTCACAGGGATTCTCGGAAGCATGCGATATTTTTACTCCGCGCTTCTCTTGTTGTTTCTGGCTCTTACGAGCGCCCCGGCGGAAGTGCAGCGCGAATACATCGTTGTCAGCGGCGGCCCGTCGCTCATCGAATGGGAAAAATATAAAGTTGCTCCGCACGATAGATGGTGGGGAAATTTCATCCGGTCGGCCCGCGTACGCATCGAACAACTCCGCAAGCAACATGGCCCGACCGCCCGCATCACGTGGCTTGTTTACAAGCCAGGCTATGTGCGCCGCGCACAGCGCCAGGACCATTCTGATTTGATCGGCAATATTGCCAGCGTTCGGGCCAAATACGGCCTCAATCTCGTGTTTTTCAGTGATACCGGTCAGTTCATCAATTACCTCAACAATGGCCAGGCGCGCGATCGGGTGAAAATTGCGAACTTCGAGTTCTACGGTCACTCTAACAAGGCATGCTTCATGTTTGATTACAGCAACGAAATTGATAGCGGATCGAAGGTCTGGCTGCATGAGAGCGAATTGAACAGAATCCATCGCGGGATTTTCACGCACAACGCTTTCGTGAAGAGCTGGGGCTGCCACACCGCAGAAAGCATGAGCAAGCTGTGGCGACAGGCCACTGGAAAGAAGATGATCGGCGCCTTCGGCAAAACCGACTATGCGCGATGCCCGGCCAATGGTTGGATTCCGCAACTCAGCCCCGGCGCACGCTGGGGGGGATGAAGTTTTTCGCCGCAAGGCGAAAAACTAAAGCGTCGGCGCGGTGCGGACCTTGCTTTCCCAGCGCGTCAGGAGGTGGATGACAATGTTGGTGCCGAATTTGAAGCACGTGGAAAGGGCCGCCGGCTCGATGTTACGCAAATAGACGTCACGGCGGTCGAAGATGTCAGGATTTATGGCGATGTATTTGTCGTCCGCGCTCTTGCGCAGATCGATTTGGCCCTGCTGGTTGAGGCCGATTTGCCACATGTCCCCATAATCGTTTGCCGTATAAAGGATCGCGATCTCGCCGTAGATCTTCATTGCGAAAATAGGCTCCTTGTAGAAGTTCAAGCCAGGCGGAACCTCCTTCACATCGGCGAAGTAGCCCTCCGTATAGATCGAGTGATTCGGCGGGAGGGGTTCAAAGTTCTTGTCCACATCGGGAATCACGCGCTTCATCTCCCGCCTGAAGGCGATATCGAAGCGGGACCGCAGCCCCGGCAAGGAGCTGTCTCCCCAAATGCACCCGCCCATGCGCACATACTTCTGAAGGTTCTCGACTTCTTTTTCAGATAATTTGAAATCCCGCGTGCCCGTGAGAAAAATGAACGGCGGTTTGACGGAAAAGATCTCGTCGCTGTCGAGCTTGATCGCCTGAACATTCTTGTAATTGGTCTTGATCTTGTCCTTTGACCACGCGCTCATCAGATACAACAGATTGGGCAAGCTTCCCGTTTCGATCTTATTGCCCGACGTGATGCGCACGGTTGAACTCCAGTTCCCGCCATTGTATTGGCCGATGTAGGCCGTGAATTCAAACTCGCGCGACCGTGTGCCGGTCCCCGATCCCGGCGACTTGCCCCAAGCGCCGGTAAAAGCCTTGATCTGTGCGGCCGTAGCCGTGCTCATTCCGTCGGAGCCGATGCTTGCCGCCGGCGGAGCCACGGTAGTCTGTGCGGGTGCGGTCGGCGTGGTGATCGGCGCGGCGATGACCGGGCTCATGGTAAAGTTGAGAGGATTCACCGCCGTGGTCGTGATCGTATTGAGTTGGGACGAACTGGTTGAAGGCGCGACGGTCGCAACATTGAAGGTCGTTTCCTGAGGTGGAGCCTGTTGCGCGGGCGGCGAAGCCGCCGTCTCGTTGGGTTGAACAAAGCCGCCGGTTTCACCTTCAAAATCCGGCGGCTCCTGCACCGCCCGATAAAGAACCGTTCCGCCAAACAATCCAATGAGGATGGCATGCAGCGCAAAAGAGATCGTAAAGTCCCGCGAATTGCTGAACTTATCGAGCACCTTTTGGAGAAACGCCGGAAGCTCTTTGGCCATAATGCGAGTGCTTATATACGCGAGACATCGACCGTTTCAAGGGATTCACGTCGGGAGGCGAACCTCCCGGTGAGCCGATTATTTACTGCTCGGGTGGAACCTCGCCCTACCAGGCGTGCACTACTCCCCAAATCCCTGCGCCCACTCGGGCTTTCTGTCCTGAATGGCGAAGGCCATGATCTTGTCTTTGAGGATGCCGGTTCTCGTGTCGAAGAGTTCAACCGCAGCAGGGCCATCGTTGCCTCGAGACTTGACGACGATCTCCGTGTTGCCATTGATGAGTTTCCAATTTTCGACATTCGGTAATTGGGTGCGGATCAGACCGACGGTCATTCCGTTTCGAAGCAGACGCACGCTAGCTTGTTCGACGTTTACCTGGAGGTCCGCGTAGCCCCTTTGCCGTGGGGGGGCGATGGTGCATCCGGCTATCAGCAGCGAAGTCACGCCGGCAAGTATCCCAGAGGGGAGTTTCATAGATTTTTGGATGGTGAACAATTTCGCGGGGAAGCCTATGGGAGGGCGAGGCTCCCGCCGAGCCGATTCTTCCGGCTATCGTTCCGTCTTCGTAAAGCACCAGGAATCCCTGCCCGGAAATAAAGTTCCGGACATAAAAAAAGCCGCCCCGAGTTTCCTCGGGGCGGCTTGATTTTGTTGACGAACTATGCGCGCGTGGCGCGGATAGCTAATCCCGACAGGTTGGGATTAGTAGTCCATTCCGCCCATTCCGCCGCCTGGAGGCATCGGGGGCGTCTTTTCCTTCTCCGGGATCTCGGTGACGAGAGCCTCGGTGGTCAGGAGCAAGCCGCTGATGGACGCCGCGTTTTGCAGCGCGCTGCGGGTGACCTTGGTCGGATCAACAACCCCTGCCTTAACGAGGTCTTCGTATTCGGCAGTGGATACATTGTAGCCTTCGTTGCCTTTCCGCTTCTTGACTTCCTGCACGATGAGAGCGCCTTCCTTTCCGGCGTTGTCCGCCAGCGTGCGGAGGGGCTGCTCAATCGCACGGCGCACGATCTCGAGTCCGATCTTTTCGTCACCTTCGAGGCCGACGGAATCGAGCACTTTCTGCGCACGGATGAAGGCGACGCCACCGCCGGGAACGATCCCTTCCTCTACGGCCGCACGGGTCGCATGGAGCGCGTCTTCGACGCGGGCTTTCTTCTCCTTCATCTCGGTTTCGGTCGCGGCACCGACATTGATGACGGCCACGCCGCCCGCGAGTTTCGCCAGGCGTTCCTGGAGCTTTTCGCGGTCGTAGTCGCTGGTCGTCTCCTCGATCTGACGCCTGATCTGAGTCACGCGGCCTTGGATGTCCGCGTTCTTGCCTTCGCCTTCGATGATGGTGGTGTTTTCCTTGTCGACGGCAATGCGCTTGGCCTTTCCGAGGTCGTCAAGCGAGATGTTCTCCAGCTTGATGCCGAGGTCTTCGGTGATGCAACGTCCGCCGGTCAGAACCGCGATGTCCTCAAGCATCGCTTTGCGGCGGTCGCCAAAGCCAGGAGCCTTGACGGCTGCGACCTGCAGCGTGCCGCGGAGCTTGTTCACAACGAGCGTCGCGAGCGCCTCGCCCTCGACGTCTTCGGCGATGATCAGGAGCGGTTTGCCGGCCTTTGCCACCTTCTCGAGAAGCGGCAGCATGTCCTTGAGGCTGCTGATTTTCTTCTCGTGGATCAGGATGTAAGCGTTCTCAAGAACCACCTCGAGGCTTTCGGCATTCGTCACGAAGTAGGGCGAAAGGTAGCCTTTGTCGAACTGCATGCCTTCAACGACCTCGAGGGTCGTCTCGATGCTCTTGGCTTCTTCAACGGTGATCGTGCCGTCCTTGCCGACCTTGTCCATCGCATCGGCAATAATCTGGCCGATGGTGATGTCCCAGTTCGCGGAAACGGTGGCGACCTGAGCGATCTCGGAGCTGTCCTTGACCTTCTTGCTGATCTTGGCGAGTTCCGCGACGATGGCTTCAACGGCTTTGCTGATGCCACGCTGGAGGCTGGTCGGGTTGGCGCCCGCGGTCACGTTTTTCAGGCCTTCGCGATAGATCGCTTCGGCGAGCACGGTGGCCGTGGTGGTTCCGTCACCGGCGATGTCGCTGGTCTTGCTGGCGACTTCGCGCACGAGCTGAGCGCCCATGTTTTCATAGGAGTCTTCGAGCTCGATTTCTTTGGCGACGGTCACGCCGTCCTTGGTAATGGTGGGGCTGCCGAATTTTTTGTCGAGGATGACGTTGCGACCGGCAGGCCCAAGAGTGGCCTTCACGGCTTTCGTCAGCTTCTCGATCCCGCGGAGCAGAGAATGCCGCGCGGATTCGTCAAACGAGAGTTGTTTGGCTGCCATAGTATTTTAATAATAGTTGGTAATGGACGTACGAGGAGGCTTAGCCGATAATGCCGAGGATGTCGTCCTCGCGCATGATCAGGTAGCTCTCGCCTTCGATTTTCACTTCTGTGCCGCCGTATTTGGAAATGAGGACTCTGTCCCCCTTTTTTACGGTAAACTCGATGATTTTTCCGTCTTCATCGCGTTTGCCCGTTCCGAGAGCGACGACTTCCCCTTCCTGGGGCTTTTCCTTAGCGGTATCGGGGATGATGATACCGCCCTTTTTGACTTCCTTCTCTTCGAGCGGGTGCACGAGCACACGATCGCCGAGAGGCTTAATGTTCACATTTGCCATAGGGCTTTGGGTGTCTTTATTTGTGTTGGTTGGTTTTTAACGTTAATCCCAGCCTCCGCATAGGCGGAGCCGAGACGGTTGTTAAAGGGTTACGGTTAATTCTTCTTCTTGTCTTCGTCGACCATCTCGAACTCGGCGTCCACGACATCGGCGTCCTTCTTCTCGCCTCGGGCTTCGGCTTCGGCTTCGGCTCCGGCGGACGGGCCTTGTGAGGGTCCGGGCTGGGGACCAGTCTGCGCGGAAGCCTTCTTGTAGAGCTCCGAACTGACCTCTTGGAACTTGGCCTGGAGGGCATCGAACGCGCTCTTGACGGCATCATTATCGTTGCCCTTGAGCGCCTCACGCACCATGGCGATGGCGTCTTCGACGGACTTTTTCGTTGTGTCATCCAGTTTGTCGCCAAGATCTTTGAGCTGCTTCTCGCACTGATAAGCGAGGTTGTCGGCGTTGTTGCGAAGTTCGATCGCCTCCTTGGCCTTGCGATCTTCCTCCGCATGGCTTTCCGCCTCTCTCTGCATCTTGTCAACTTCTTCCTTGGTCAAACCACTGGAGCCGGTGATGGAGATCTTTTGCTCCTTTGCTGTCCCGAGATCCTTGGCGCTCACATTGAGAATGCCGTTGGCATCGATGTCGAAGGTCACCTCAATCTGGGGCACGCCGCGAGGCGCCGGAGGAATGCCGTCAAGGTGAAATGTGCCCAGCTGTTTGTTGTCGCGGCTGAGCGGACGCTCGCCTTGCAAGACCTTGATTTCCACTCCCGGTTGGCTGTCGCTGTAGGTTGAGAAGATCTGCGACTTTCGGGTAGGGATGGTCGTGTTGCGCGGGATCATCCCCGTGGCAATGCCGCCAGCAGTTTCGATTGCAAGGGTGAGCGGGGTGACGTCAAGCAGCAGCACATCCTTCACTTCGCCCTTAAGGACGCCGCCCTGGATGGCCGCGCCAACGGCCACCACTTCGTCAGGGTTCACACCTTTGTGAGGCTCCTTGCCGATAAGGGACCGGGCTGTATCGACAACCTTGGGCATACGAGTCATGCCGCCGACGAGCACCAGCTCATCAATCGCGCTTGCGCTCCATTTTGCATCATTCAAGCAGTCCTTGACCGGCTTGACAGTGCGCTGAAAGAGATCGTCCGTCAGTTGCTCGAGCTTGGAGCGGATCAGCTTCTTCTGAATATGTTTCGGACCCGTCTGGTCCGCCGTGACAAACGGCAGATTGATCTCGTATTCCTGCGTCGAGGAGAGCGCGATCTTGGCCTTTTCGGACTCTTCCTTGATGCGCTGAACCGCGTCAGGCTGCTTCGAAAGATCAATGCCCGTGTCCTTCTTGAATTCGCCGATGATCCAATCCATCAGGCGATTGTCCCAATCGTCCCCACCGAGGTGCGTATCACCATTGGTCGCCGCGACCTGGAAAACACCATCGCCAATCTCCAACGCAGAAATATCGAACGTGCCACCACCGAGGTCATACACAGCGATCTTTTCATCCTTCTTCTTGTCCAGGCCATAAGCCAGCGAAGCGGCAGTCGGCTCGTTGATGATACGCAAGACATCCAGACCCGCAATTTTTCCGGCATCCTTTGTCGCGTTGCGCTGAGAATCGTTGAAATAGGCGGGAACCGTGATAACTGCCTGAGCGATTTTCTCTCCAAGTTTGGCTTCGGCATCGGCCTTGAGCTTTCCGAGGATCATTGCCGATATTTCCGGCGGGCTGAAACGCTTCTTCTCGCCACTCACTTCGACTTCTATGTGGGCGTCACCGTTCGCGGCCTCAATAACCTTGTAGGGAACGCGCTTAAGCTCATCCTGGATCTCAGAATACTTGCGACCCATCAAGCGCTTGACGGAAAAGACGGTATTCTGCGGATTTGTTACTGCCTGGCGCTTTGCCGCCTGTCCAACAAGCCGCTCTCCCGTCTTCGAAAATGCCACCACAGACGGTGTTGTCCGCGCGCCCTCGGAATTCTCCAGAACAACAGGCTCCCCACCTTCCATCACGGACATGCAGGAGTTCGTGGTGCCCAAATCAATACCCAAAATTTTAGACATAATATTGAAATTCACCTGTTAGGGAGCAATGAACGTTCCTAAGTCCAAATAAGTTGCGTAAGACGTTTATACCAAGAAGATAAGAATTTTCTCTACGCAGACGAACCCAGAATAATGAGCCAGACTGTCTCTCTAGATCCTAAGAACTACGACAGAATGACACTCATGGTGTCTCAGCGAGGAATCCAGGAACCTCTGTTGGGATGCGACGCGATTTCAGCCCCCAGGACCGAAGCCGCTCCAAAGCCAGGTAGATGACCGGAGTCGTAAAGAGTGTAAGAGCTTGGGAGACAATCAGGCCCCCGACGATGGCGATTCCGAGGGGGCGACGAAGTTCAGAGCCGACTCCGAGACCGATGGCCAAAGGCAAAGCTCCGAACAAGGCGGCGAGCGTTGTCATCATTATGGGGCGAAAGCGAACGAGGCACGCCTGGTAGATGGCTTCCTCGGGATTCAGATGACGGCTTCGTTGGGCTTCGAGGGCAAAATCCACCATCATGATCGCGTTCTTCTTGACGATGCCAATGAGAAGGATGATCCCGATCATCGCCACAATTGAGAGTTCAAAGCCGACAAACTGAAGAGCCAGCAGAGCGCCGAGGCCGGCGCTAGGAAGGGTGGACAGGATGGTAATCGGATGGATCAAGCTCTCGTAGAGCATGCCAAGGACAATATAAACGGCGATCAACGCGGCCAGGATGAGGATCGGTTGATTGGCAACCGATTCCTGAAAAACCTGAGCGTTCCCGGCGAAACCGCCGCTGATGGTGGCCGGCAGGTTCAGCTCGCGCGCGGCTTGTTCGATGACTTGCGTGGCGCGCTCGAGCGACACACCCGGCGCAAGATTGAAAGAAATAGTGACCGCCGCGAACTGGCCCTGGTGATTTACTGCCAGTGGCACATTGGAAACTTCGTAATGAGCAATGCTGCTTAACGGCACCATTTGCCCGTCCGCCGCGCGAACGGAGACTTTGTCCAGTGCACGAGGATCCTCCTGGAATTTCGGGTCGGCCTCGAGCACGACGCGGTATTGATTTTGCGGCCCATACATGATCGAGACCTGGCGCTGTCCAAAAGAGCTGTAGAGGGTGGAGTCGATAGCCTCGGGCTGAATTCCCAAGCGCCCTGCGGCGTCACGGTCGATCACCACATTGGCCTGCAAGCCTTGGAACTGTTGGTCGCTATTGACGTCGGCCAGTTCCGGAGCTTTTTTCAGCCGTTCGACAAGCCGAGGCGCCCAGGTGTTCAGTTCGCCCAGATCCACGTCCCGGAGAGCGTATTGATAGAGGGCCTTGGTCATCCGTCCCCCGACCCGAATGTCTTGCACCGGTTGAAGAAAGAGGGAAATGCCAGGCACCTTCGCCGTTTGAGCGCGCAGTCTCGCAATGACCGCGTCGACCGGCGCGCGCTGATTGGGTGGCTTCAAGGCAATGAACATTCGTCCATTGTTTTGCGCACCGCCCCCGCCTGATCCAACAAACGAACCGACCGTTGCAATGGCGGGATCGGCGAGCAGCACATTGACGATTTGCTGCTGTTTTTTCGCCATGTCGGCGAAGGAGACGTCCTGCGCGGATTCGGTCGTGCCAAACATCAAGCCGGTATCCTGTTGGGGGAAAAAGCCCTTTGGCGTCACGCCGTAGAGCCACACAGTAGCCGCCAGGGTGACCACGGTAAGCATTTGAGTAAAGAATCGGTGTCGCAATACCCAGCGCAAGATGCACGCGTAGCCATGCTGCAATTTCGAGGAAAAGCTCGAATCATCTCCCGATTGCTTCGGGCGCCCCCGCAGGAACTGCCCGCACAGTGTCGGCGTCAACGTGAGGGAAACGACCGCCGAGACGAGAATCGAGGCGCTCAAGGTCACGGCGAACTCGCGAAACAAACGCCCAATCAATCCCCCCATCAGCAGGATCGGAATGAACACCGCCACCAACGAGAGGCTGATGGAAATGACGGTGAAGCCGATTTGCTTTGCGCCGGCCAAAGCCGCCTCGTGAGGTTCCTCCCCCTGCTCAATGTGTCGCACGATATTCTCAATAACGACGATGGCGTCATCGACCAAAAATCCCACAGCCACCGTGAGGGCCATCAGCGAGATATTATCAAGACTGAAGCGGCAAAGCCACATGACGGCAAACGTCCCCGCCAGGGCCAGGGGCACGGTGACACCCGCTATGAAAGTCGGCCAGAAACGTCGCAGGAAGAGAGCCATGACAACGACTACCAGCGCAATGGTGAGCACGAGGGTAAACTGGACATCGTGCACTGATGCACGGATGGTCTGCGTCCGATCGCTAAGGATGCTGAGTTCTACGCCGGGCGGCAGCCATTTTCGAATCTGCGGCAAGAGGCTGCGAATCTCATCCACCACGGCAATGACATTTGCGTCGGACTGCTTCATCACGGGCAGCAGGACCGCCCGTTCGGTATTGAACCACCCGGCCTGGCGGGTGTTTTCGGTACCGTCGATAACGTTTGCGATGGCCCCAAGTTGAACAGGAAGGCCATTGCGCTCGGCCACCACGAGCGGCCGATAATTGTCCGCGCCAAAAATCTGGTCGTTCGCGGAAATCATCAAGCTTTTCCCAGCGTCTTCGATGCCCCCTTTTGGCATCAGCCGATTGGTACCCTGAAGAAACGCGCGAACGTCCTCCATGCTCATCCCCATCGCGGCGAGAGCCGCGGGATTGACTTGCACGCGCACCGCGGTCTTTGCGCCTCCATACACTCCGACCTGACTGACACCGGGCAACTGGCACAGCCGTTGCGACACGATTTGATCGGCCAGATTGTAAACTTCCGACAGCCGCATCGTTTGCGAAGTCATCGCAAGAACCATCACCGGAGAATCTGCCGGATTGTATTTGCGATAGGTGGGCGGGCTCGGCAGGTTCGCGGGCAGATCGCGCGCGGCGGCATTGATAGCGGCCTGCACGTCTCGGGCCGCGTCGTTCACATTTCGGCTCAAATCGAATTGCACGGTGACGTTGGTACCGCCCAGCGAGCTCACCGAGGTCATTTCAGTCACCCCGGCGATCTGACCCAGACGTCGCTCGAGAGGGGCTGCGAGCGAACTTGCGGCCGTGGCCGGGTCCACGCCTGGAAGAGACGCGCTTACGCCAATCGTCGGGAAGTCCACCTGCGGCAGCGGAGCTACGGGCAGGAAGAAATACGCGGTCGCCCCGAGTAGCAGCAAGCCTATGGCGAGAAGGGAGGTGCCCACCGGACGCCGGATGAACGGGCTCGACACATTCATGGCACGACCGGCTGCAGCGCTCCTGAGGTCTGCCTATCCGTGCTCCGGCGCGATAGCCAACTCTCAAAGCGACAGAGCGCGAGGTAGATGACAGGCGTGGTGTAGAGCGTGAGAAACTGGGAGAGCAGCAGGCCGCCGACAATCGCGACTCCCAGCGGATTGCGAAGTTCCGAGCCCGTGCCGGTTTCCAACGCCAGCGGCAATGCGCCGAGAAGGGCGGCCGCGGTGGTCATCATGATCGGACGAAAGCGGAGCAGACAGGCCTGGTAGATGGCGTCGCGCGAGGACACGCCGCGCTCGCGGCGCGCTTCAAGCGCGAAGTCGATCATCATGATCGCGTTCTTTTTTACGATGCCGATGAGCAGGACCACACCGATCAAGGCGACCAGCGAAAAATCCATCCCGCAGATCTCCAAAGCCAGAAGGGCGCCGACCCCGGCGCTGGGCAGCGTGGAGAGAATTGTCAACGGGTGGATGTAGCTCTCATAGAGGACTCCGAGGACAATATAGATAACGACAATTGCAGCCAGAATCAGGAAGGGCTCGCTCGCCAACGACGAACGAAACTCTGCCACGCTTCCCGCAAACTCCGCGGCAATCGTCTCCGGCATGCCAATGTCCCTGCGTGCCTGCTCAATGGTTCGAACAGCCTGTCCAAGCGAATAGCTCGTTCCGAGGTTGAAGGAAACTGTGAGAGAGGGAAATTGTCCTTGGTGCGTAATCACCAGGGGCGTGGTTTGAACGCGCGCCGTCGCAATCGCGCTAAGCGGCACCAGGCTGCCAGTGCTGGACTTGACGTAGATCTTGTCCAAATCATTGATTGAACTGCGAAACTCCGCGGGCACTTCCAGCACGACCCTGTATTGGTTGAGCTGGGTGAAGATCACTGAAATTTGCCTCTGGCCGAAGGCGTCGTAAAGGGTGTTGTCGATGGCCTCAATCGGAACGTGCAGACGGGAGGCGCGCGTCCGGTCAATTTCCACGTGAAGCTGCAGGCCACTCATCTGTTGATCGCTTGCCACATCCGCGAGCTCGGGCAGCGTCTTCAGCTTCTCGACCAGCCTCGGTCCCCACTCCGCAAGCTCGGCGGCATCGGAATCTTCAAGGATGTATTGGTACTGTGTGCGGCTTGTCCGCGTATCGATCTGGAGGTCCTGCGCAGCCTGGAAAAACACCTCGACACCCTCAATGCCGCGGACAGCGCCGCGCAGCCGCGTTATAATTTGACCGGCGCTTGACTTGCGGGACTCACGCGGCCTGAGAACGATGTAGAGCCGGCCCGTATTCGGTGTTGAATTGACCGTGCCGGCGCCGACAAAGGCCGCCACGCGCTCGACATCCGGATCCCGGCACACGGCATCCGTGACCGCCCGCTGCAGCGTAAGCATGGCCGGAAAGGAAATATCCTGCGCCGCGTCGGTAACCCCGATCAGCAAGCCGGTGTCCTGCTGAGGCAGCAGGCCCTTTGGCACGAACACGTAAAGGACGGCTGTCGCCACAAGGGTTGCCGCGGCGACGAGGAGGGTTGCCCCCTGGTGGCGCAACACCCAGAGCAGCGAACGGTCATACCAGTGAAGCACCATGTCGAAAGCACGCTCGAAGAACCGCTGAAGAGCATTTTCCTGCTGTTCGTCCTCTCGCCGCAGCATTTTCGCGCACATCATCGGCGTCAGCGTCAGTGAGACGAACGCCGAGACCGCCACCGCCGTGCTCAGCGTGATCGCAAACTCCCGGAAAAGCCGGCCCACGATCCCTGACATGAACAAAAGAGGAATAAAGACGGCGACGAGCGAGATGCTGAGCGAAATGACCGTGAACCCGATCTGCTTTGAGCCCTTCAATGCCGCCTCGAAGGGATGATCGCCCTTTTCGATGTATCGGAAAATGTTCTCGATCATTACGATCGCATCATCCACCACGAAGCCGGTCGAGATCGTCAGCGCCATGAGCGAGAGATTGTCGAGGCTGAAGCCCGCCAGATACATCACCGCGAAGGTGCCAAGCAGTGAGAGCGGCAGCGCCACACTGGGAATGATTGTGGCGCGTAGACGCCGCAGAAACATAAGCAGCACAAGAACAACCAGCCCGATGGTCAGAACGAGCGTGAATTGCACGTCGCGCACGGACGCCCGGATCGTCTCGGTGCGGTCGGAAAAGATCGAGAGATGAATACCGGCCGGCAGGGACGCTGTCAGGCGCGGAAGGATCTTTTTCACGCGCTCGACCGTCTCGATGATGTTTGCCCCGGGCTGCCGTTGGACGTCGAGCAGGACGGCAGGCTGGTAGCTTTGCCGCGGCGTGGCGATCCATGCGGCCAACCGGCTGTTCTCCACGCCAGCCTCGACGTTTGCCACATCCTGCAGACGCACGGGCGCCCCATTGCGATAAGCGAGAATGATCGGCTTGAAGTCCTCGGCCTGAAGAATTTGGTCATTTGAGCCCACGGTGAACGCCTGCTGCTTGCCGTCGAAGCTGCCCTTGGGGGCGTTGACGTTGGCTTGGGAAACAGCGGTCCGAACATCTTCCATGCTCAACCCTTGCGCCGCCAGCGCCGAGGGGTTGACCTGCACGCGGACCGCCGGCTTTTGATTGCCCTGAATTGTCACCAGCCCGACACCGGTCACCTCGCTCAGTTTTTGCGCCAGAATCGAGTCCGCATAGTCGTTCACTTTCTCAAGCGGCAAATTGTCCGAACTGATCGCGAGCGTGAGGATTGGCGTATCGGCGGGATTGACCTTGTTGAAAGTCGGTGGATTCGGCATGTCCTGAGGCAGCAGCCCGCCCGCAGCGTTGATGGCCGCCTGCACGTCTTGACCCGCCTCGTCGATCTTCCGCCCAAGTACAAACTGCAGGGTGATGACCGACGTGCCGAACGAACTCACCGAACTCATCGACGACAGGCCGCTGATTTGGCCAAACTGCTTTTCAAGCGGAGCCGTCACCAGCGAGGCCATGACCTCCGGGTCAGCGCCGGGATATTGGGAAACCACCTGGATCGTCGGAAAATCAACCGTGGGCAGAGCCGACACGGGAAGGAATCGGTAGCCGAGAAGGCCAACCAACACGACACCGAGCATGAGAAGCGACGTCGCAACTGGCCGCCTTATGAAAGGCTCTGAAATATTCACTGGTTGCCAGGCTTTCCAGAGTCACCGCTCTCGGCGAGGCCCTTCGTCACTTGGACTTTGGCGCCTGGCTGAAGGCGGTATTGACCATCCACGACAACCCGGTCGCCTGCCTCCAGGCCGGACTCCACCAACGTCCAGTCATCCTCCGTTGCCCCCACCTTCACCGGACGCATTGCAGCCTTTTCCTCCGCGCCAATCACATAAACGTACGAGCCGTTTGGGCCACGCTGGATCGCTTTTGCAGGCGCAGTTACTGCACCGTTCTTCACACCCAAAAGCAGACGCACGTTAACAAATTGACCGGGCCACAAGTCGTAGTTGGTATTGGCGAAAACCGCCTTCAACTTCACCGTTGCGGTTGTGGAGTCGATCTGGTTGTCGAGAACCTCCAGAGTTCCTTCGCTGAGGACGGAGAGGTTATCGCGATCCAGGGCGATCACCTTGAGCGTCTTTTTCTGCTGTATGGCATCACGAACTCCCCTCAACTCCTGCTGCGGCAGCGTGAAAACCACGGAGACCGGCTGGACTTGATTAATCGTGAGCATCCCTGCGGTCTCGGTGCTTCGCACGATGTTTCCAGCATCCACCAAACGAATGCCAACACGTCCGGAGATCGGCGCCGTGATGCGGGCATAATCGAGCTGGGTCTGCGCGCTCTCGAGGGCGGCCTGATCCGCCGCAACCAGTGCCTCCAATTGATCCACGGCGTACTTCTGGGTGTCGTATGTCTGCTGATCGATGACACTGTTCTTAAGTAAGAGCGCGTTCCTTGTGAGGACAATCCTCGCATTCGCCAGTTGTGCCTGATCTTGCGCCTTCTTTGCCTTGGCCTGATCGACTTGAGCCTGGTAGGTGCGAGGGTCGATCTGCGCCAGCAAATCTCCCTTCTGTACATTCTGCCCCTCCTGAAAATAAATCTGCTGCAGTTCGCCATCGACGCGCGCGCGAACCGTCACGCTATTGTACGCCTGCACCGTGCCAAGCGCGTTCAGGTAGAGAGGAAAATCCCGGCGCTCAGCCTGGCCAGCCACCACAGGCACGGGTCCGCGTGCCATCCCACGAGCCTGTGGATTTTCCCGCACGCCGGCTTCCGTCGTGCGAATCTTCCAAAGAGCAAAACCTCCACCAAGCAAACCCAGCAGGATCACCCACCGCGTAATTCGCCAGAAGGAGCTCATTCGGGACGGTGGGACACTCTCCGCAACATCCCGGGGAAGAGCCTGCGATGACCGGAACTCATTCTGGGAAATCATAACTGATTGAATCGCGCCAAAGCGCTTTTGTTCTCAGATTTCTTCTGCGTCGCACAATTAGCCCGCCTCCACACCCAACTCTTCAGCCACCGAATTGACTTCCTGCAGAAAATGAATAGGTATTCACCATATGAACGATGGTTCAGCAAGGGTGACCTCGCAACGCTTTTCTCATCGAGGGAGGGAACGCGGCGCGCGGCGGAGGCGGATTCTCGAAGCGGCGGAGGCGGTTTTCAGCGCCCGCGGGTATCACGACGCATCGATTACGGAGATCGCGGTGCGCGCGGAGTTTGCAACGGGCACGATATACTTGTATTTCAGCGACAAGGCGGACCTTTACGGAACTGTAATTCTGGAGAAGATGAATGAGGTGGTTGGCCGGCTGGAGACGGCCCTGACTTCGGACGCTTCTGCGAAGGCCTGTCTTCGCGCTGCAGTTCTTGCGCTCTTTGCCTATCATGATTCCAACCGCCCGTTCTTCGAAATCTTTCTGCATCAGCATCAAATGGCGGCGTCCCCCTTAAACGAACACCATTGGAAGGAAATGGAGGATCTGAAACGCCGAAACCTTACCCTGATTGAAGATTGCGTCGTCCGTGGCCAAACCAACGGAGAACTCAAGGCGGGCAATCCGCGTCTTTATGCGGTCGCCTTTCTCGGCATGACCCTTCAAATGATCCGGCAATGGATTCGTGAGCGCGGTGATGGACGTCTTACGGACTCGGCGGATTTTGCCGCCGATTGTTTCTTGAACGGCGCGGCAACGCTTCGATCTTCAAGTACCGACTATCCCCAATGAAGATTTCCTCGATCCCGGCGATTCTCGCCGCGGTTATCGCCATGTCCGCCTGCCAGAGGGCGGCCTCGCAAAAGACGCCGGACGTGCCTCCCGTGCCTGTCGAGGTGGCGGCGGCCGAGGTGCGGACGATACCGATAGAGATGCAGGGCATCGGCACGGTCGAGCCGCTTGCCAGCGTGCAGCTCAAATCCAAGGTCCAGGGGGAGATTCTGCGAGTTCACTTTGCGGATGGCGCGGAGGTGCAGGCGGGCGATTCGTTGTTCGACATTGATGCGCGTCCTTTCGAGGCTGCATTGAAGCGTGCGCAAGCAAATCTCGCGATGGCCCGGTCCACATCGGCCAATGCCAGCGAGCAGGCCGACCGATACACCACGTTGATCAAGCGCGGCGTAGCTTCAAAGGAGCAATTCTCGCAGTTTCTTTCTACAGCCGAATCTCAGAAATCCGTACTCGACGCCCGCCAGGCGGATCTGGACGAGGCGCAGCTTTCTCTGGATTGGGCGAAGGTGCGGGCCCCGATTTCCGGCCGCGCAGGGTCAGCGCTTCTCAAAGCCGGCAATATCGTGAACGCCAACACCGATGTACTGACGGTCATCAACCAAGTGCAGCCGATCTACGTTGCGTTTTCGCTGCACGAAGGTGCGCTTGCGGACGTGCGTCAACGGATGGCAAAGAGCAAACCCGTCGTGACCGTGCGCGATCCGGACTCTGGACGCCTACTCGGCACGGGCGAACTGACATTTATAGACAACACCGTGGACCGGGTCTCGGGCATGATTGCCTTCAAGGCGACCTTTCCAAATGCAGACAACAGCCTTTGGCCAGGGCAGTTCGTGGATGTGACGGTCAAGCTCGCGGAGGAACCGGATTCCCTTGTCGTCCCAACGACGGCGATCATGGAAGGCCAGCAGGGTCCGCAGGTGTTTGTTGTTTCCAGCAATACAGCCACCCTCCGCAGGGTGCAGGTCAGCCGCACGGTGGGAGATCAAACCATTGTAAAGCAGGGGCTGAATGCCGGCGAACTCGTCATCACCAGCGGCCAACTCCGAGTCTCCCCGGGCGGAAAAGTTACCGTCCGCGAGCCCGCCAAACCCAAGGTCGCTGAAAATGCTGTGCCTCCCGAGCGATGAGCCTGACTGATCCCTTCGTGAGACGCCCGATCATGACGACCCTCGTCATGGTCTCGATCCTCGGAGCAGGCCTGCTCGCGTATTTCCGGCTGCCGGTCAGTGATTTGCCGAATGTCGATTTTCCGACCATCAATGTGTCCGCGAGCCTGCCCGGAGCGGATCCGGAAACGATGGCGTCGTCGGTTGCCATGCCTCTGGAAAAGGAGTTTTCCACGATCGCGGGCATTGAGTCGATGACCTCGACCAGTTCGCTCGGCGCGACCAGCATCACAATCCAGTTCGATCTCTCTCGGGACATCGACGCCGCCGCGCAGGATGTGCAGGCGGCCATCTCGCAAGCGCAGCGGGATCTCCCGACTGAGATGCCCTCGCCGCCATCTTTCCGCAAGGTCAATCCCGCCGAGCAGCCGATCCTCATGCTTGCGGCCTATTCCGAATCCCTCCCGCTAAGCAAAGTGGACGAATACGCCGAGACGCTGATCGGCCAGCGTCTCTCGACTGTGAGCGGCGTCGCCCAGGTGGACGTCTTCGGCTCGCAGAAATTTGCAGTGCGCGTAAAGGTCGATCCACGCGAACTCGCAGCCCGTGGCATTGGTTTCGATGACGTGGAGAATGCCATTCGCGAGGCCAACTCCAACGAGGCAACCGGCGAACTTGATGCCGGCGCAAAGTCCCGCACGATCAAGACGACTGGCAGACTCAAGCGCGCGGAGGACTTTCATGAACTCATTGTCTCCTACCGCGACGGCTTCCCGGTCCGGCTCAGGCAGATCGCTACTGTCCTCAACAGCATTGAGGACGACAAGAACGTGGGCTGGTACAACCAGACGCGAGGCATCGTTCTGGCAATCCAGCGGCAGCCAGGGGCCAACACGGTTCAAGTCATCGATCGCATTCGCGAACTCCTGCCGACCTTCAAGGCGCAGCTACCCGGAGGCGTCAACCTCGACGTTCTCTATGACCGCTCGAAATCCATCCGCGAGTCGTTGCACGATGTGCAATTTACCCTTGTGCTGGCGATCACGCTGGTTGTGCTGGTGATTTTCATATTCCTGCGCAATGTCCGCGCCACCCTTATCCCCAGCGCCGCCATCCCCCTCTCCATTATCGGCACGTTCGGCGTGATGTATCTGCTTGGCTTCAGCGTAAACAATTTCTCCCTCATGGCGCTCATTCTCGCCGTCGGCTTCGTGGTCGATGACGCCATCGTCGTCCTCGAGAACATTGTCCGTCACATCGAGAAGGGCGAATCACCTCTTGAGGCGGCCATGAAAGGCGGACACGAGATAGGGTTTACCATTCTCTCGATGACGCTCTCGCTGGCGGCGGTGTTCATTCCCGTGCTTTTCATGGGCGGCATTCTGGGCCGGTTGCTCAATGAATTCGCCGTAACCATCGCGGCGGCCATTCTGATCTCAGGATTCATTTCGCTTTCGCTCACTCCGATGCTTTGCAGCCGCTTTCTTAAGGAGGCGCACAGCTTGAGCCAGAACGCTCTCTTCCGGTGGTCGGAGTCCGTCTTCAGCAATGTGCTCGCCGGTTACCAAAAGACGCTACGCTTGGCGCTGCGCCATCATGTGGCGGTGTCCCTCGCTGCCCTCGCGATGGCACTGGTGACGGTCTGGATGTTCGTCAAGGCTCCCAAGGGCTTCCTGCCCAACGAGGACACCGGTCGCATTATGATCTCGACGGAGGCCGAGCAGGGCGTTGCGTTTGACAAAATGATCGAACTCCAGCAGAGGGCTGCGGACATCGTCTCCAGAAACCCGGCCGTCGAGGCTTTCATGTCCCGTATCGGAGGCGGCAGCAGCGCGAGCTCAGGAAATGCCGGGCGGCTTTTCCTGACCCTCAAACCGCGCAGCGAACGTCCACCCATCGATGACATCATCCGCCAGCTTCGCAAGGATCTCGCCGGGATTCCCGGACTCAAGGTCTTCCCGCAAAATCCTCCGGCCATCCGCATCGGCGGCACCTTCACCAAGAGCCTCTTTCAATTCACTCTTTTTGGACCCGATCTCGACGTGCTCTACGAGGCCGCCGGGAAAATGGAAAACCGCATGAGGGAAATCCCGGGCATTGTGGACGTCACCACGGACCTCCAGATCACGAGTCCGCAGGTGCTCGTCGACATCAACCGCGACAAGGCCTCCAGCCTTGGCATCAGTGCCGGCCAGATCGAACGCGCCCTGGGCAATGCCTACGGTGCGAGGCAGATCTCCACCATCTACACGCCGACCGATCAATACCGTGTTATTCTGGAAGCGGAGGAGGATTTCAAGCGCGAGTCTGCCGACCTTTCCCGCCTCTACGTGAGATCGTCCGGCGGGCGGCTTGTCCCGCTAAGCGCCGTTGCGCAATTCAAATCGCAGGTTGGCCCTCTCACCGTCCAGCACCTGGGCCAGCTTCCCGCCGCGACGCTTTCCTTCGACCTCGCCAAGGGCACGTCGTTAAGCGACGTCGTTCCCGTCATCGAACGCGTGGCAAAGGCGGAACTTGGCGAACAGGTCAGCACGCAGTTCCAGGGCACTGCCCAAGCGTTTCAGTCATCGCTGGGAAATCTCGGCATGCTTCTGCTCATGGCTGTGCTCGTCATCTACATCATCCTGGGCATTCTCTACGAAAGCTTCAGCCATCCGCTCACAATTCTCTCCGGTTTGCCTTCCGCCGGGTTTGGCGCGTTGCTGACACTGGCTCTGTTCGGACAGGAGCTCAACGTCTATGGCTTCGTCGGTCTGCTCATGCTGATCGGCATCGTTAAAAAGAACGCTATCATGATGATCGACTTTGCCCTCGACGCACAGCGAAACGACCGAAAACCGCCTGCAACCGCGATCTTCGACGCCTGCATCGTCCGGTTCCGCCCCATCATGATGACCACGCTGGCCGCCATGATGGGAACTTTGCCGATCGCCCTGGGCCTCGGCGCAGGGGGTGACGTGCGGCGTCCCCTCGGCCTTGCCGTGGTTGGCGGCCTGGTCATCTCCCAAATCGTCACCCTCTACATCACGCCGATCATTTACCTTTACCTCGAGCGTCTGCAGCAGCGTCTTGGCAGGAAATCCGCATCTTCGCGAATGCCAGAGGATGCGCCTCCCTCTCGTCCTCAACAACTTGCTTCTGTCGAATAGTCTCTCTCGTTCGCTGCGGCGCGCCGAACCAAAACCTCGTCCTCGTCCCTCGTCCTCGTGCTCGAGTTCTTGGGAGCTTCGAGCACGAGGACGAGTACGAAGTTTGCGTCGTCCTTGGCAACTGCGTGCTTTGCGCTATTTGACGGCATTGTGGATCAGGGCGAAATGCTTTCTTGCCGTGTTCTCGCGGAGCTTCGGCCCGCTTCCTTTCGCCTTGCAGGACCCGATGGGCATCATCCATGGCCCATTCGTCATCCGTAGGTTGACTGGCAACCCCGCGTCTGATACGAAATAATTCGCGATCGAGTTGGCCGATCTGGCAGGATCGGTTGGCTGTTTGGTCGTGCGGAGTGTACAAAGAACAAGAATGACAAATTAGCGGATGCACCATCGATTTGGTTCAAAGAAAAGACTTAAAGTAGGAGGAAACGTTTATGGCAAAGCCCGATCCCTTTCAAATTGATCTTTCGAATGTTACACACACAGTCATTGAGGTCTTTGGTGGCGATAACAACCTCAGTTCGTATGTTATCGAAGACCTTCAAGAAATGGCCGCAGGTAGCCGGGGCCCCTTTGGAGTCATTGCTCTCGCGGACTTTGAAGATGGCAAAGCGAACGTCATGTCTCTCACTCCGGGCGCCGGGCTCCACGTGGTCGAGTCGTGGGGAGAAATCGATACTGGCGATCCTGAAACCCTGGCAAATTTCCTGGCCCGGAGTCTAGTGACCACTGAGAATGTGCCCCATAAGGCGATTGGGTTTTGGGACCATGGCAGCGGGGTCTTCGACGAGAATGATCCGCATGAGACCTACCTGGAACGTCGATTGCGGGCGGTCCCTCGTCATCGTCGCAGTCGTTCCGTGCCAGCCCGCCGCCTATTCGTTTCCCCGTCAAGGCTTGCTGCCCACCCTCGGTTGCGCGCAATGCTGCACGATGACACAAACGGTGGAGTTCTGACGAACTATGAGGCTCACGGCGTCCTCAAGGCTGCTTTCTCAAGGGCGCAACAGGAGGGTAAAAGAGTTGATCTCATCTTTTCCGATACTTGCCTGAATGGAATGATCGAGGTCTTGGAGCAGTTTAAGGAATTCACCGAAGTGGTCGTCGGCTCGGAAGATCTCGAACCGGGAGACGGATGGGAGTACCAGGAGTGGTTCGGTCTCATGAGCGACTCGCCACCAGTCGATGCAGCCGCATGGGGTCGACAAGCGGTCGAAGCCTTCGGAGCGGGCTACAAAAATAGACCGGATCAATTTCCGTGCACGCTCGCTGCATTTCGGACGGATAATCAACTAACGGACGCCATGAAGGGACTCGTTGACATACTTGACCCACACGCGAGTCAGGGCATGAATTGGCTAAAGCTCGCTGTGCTTGATACGCAGTCCTTCGCGCAGCGCGACACCTTCGACATTCGGGATTTTGCCCAAAAATTGAAAGCCAGAGCAACTGCTGGCGATGTAGGAGCTCGTTGCGATCAAATTATCGCGGCCTTCGACAACAGTCGCATTCATTCAATTGCGCTCGGTCAACAGGTTCAGAATTCCCATGGACTCGCCTTTTGGTATCCCACTTCCGGCTATTCCTTCCAGGGTGTGAAGGAAACATATCAGAAGCTCTACTTTGATCAGAGGACTGGATGGTCGACCTATCTTAAGAATCACCGCTTCGCCTGAAGTCTGGTTCCGCTTCTACAGAACTATGTCATTCCCCCGGAACAGATGCAGGTATGGAACTGCCGGCACTGGCAGAGGCCTCGAGACAAAGGGTAATTAAACCAGCTGACACTTCACGGATGACTTCTTCTGCCTCCGACCAAGTTGGCTGAAAGCTATGACCGCATTCAATAGTAAAGCCATAGACTTTGGTCTTAGCCGGATCGGCAAAATGGCGACTAAATGCATAGTCGTCGCTTGCACCTGAAGTCGGATAGAGGCCAAATGCTTGCTCTGCACCATAGTCAACACCGCGAACCGCCTTCACGGCATCATTCATTCGGTTGCCAAGCGTTTCGACGATGTGAAGATCATCTTGTGTAATGTACTCACCGTACGCTGCATCATTTGCACGCCCCCGAATTCCGTCAAAGGTGCTATTTAGAAAGGTCTGGATTGGCTCTATCGTCTGATTCTGGTCACTACCCCAACTGTGTAGAATCACCGGGACAGCACTGTGCACGTCCACATGCCACCGAATTCGCGGGTACGTATCAAGCAGCCAAACGACATTTTTAGTCTCTGGCTCCGATGTTGGTAATGGGCCACGATATACATTTCTATCACAGGGATCCTCTGAGGCGCTGACCCCTGAGTCGGAGGCAAATTTCGTCAAATGGTCCCAAAGGAAGTCGAAATTGCGATTGATATCCACACCCACACAGTTTCCACTGCTCGGATGTGGTCGACGGTTCTTGCGCCATAGAGGATCGTTGGTCTGGCTGTAATGGCGTCCGTCTGGGTTTACACACGCGCAGACGAATAGATTCAACGTTTCCATGATTTGGCGAATGTCGTTCGCGGAAAACCTCTTATTACCATATCCTAGGCCTGTGCTGAACTTGTATGCTTCAAGGAGGTCAGCTGCCAGCGAGACGAGCGCATCTGGTGGAACCCACTCCCTGGCATGGACGCCGCCTAGGATCAGAACGCCGTCGACTTCCGCATTGCTTTTTGTCCCCACGCGAAGGATATGAACCTGGCGTCCTTCATGGCTAACATTCGGAGATACAATCAACTCTGTCATTGCTGGATAGGCTGCCGCCAGATTCCGCAACGCTGATTCGATCTCGATAACATTGAGATAAGCCATAGTTTTATTCCTTACGTCCTAAACCTCGAGGAATTTGGCCTCTAGCTGCGAAACGATTTCCTTCCCCCACCTCCTTTTGCCGTTCGCGGCCAATTTCTGTTGCATTCTCAATAATGCGAAGCGAAACGCGCCTGGCTGTGCGGCCATCTCGAGCTGCCTGTAGTTGCGTTTCGGGAAGGTAAGCATCTATGACAAACTTTCCATCTCTCTGTCGGGGAATGGCTCGACATCCTAGATCTGGCTGGATTTCATCGGTGAAGGCTCTTAGATCCGCCAATGTAGGTGCCTCAATCTGGATATGGATTATAGATTCACTGCTCATCTAATCTGCTCCTTCGCCCTTCAACGTATCATCGACCCTCGCGAGATTGTCCGCTTTCTTCAGAATAGCATACGCTGTGATCATCTCGCTCGGGATGAGATCCTCCAATAATTGTGAGCGCAAGGAAGGTCTTTATACGGGCTTCGCCTCGTTCAAGTCCCAAAGATCATCTGCGCCAAATTCAAGACAGCACGAACCCGCTTCAACGTAGCAGCTTTCGCAAAGCCAGCGTCCGCCGACCTTGACCGAATTAACTCCTCCACACCGTTCGCAACAGTTCTCGACGGTTGAATCAGTTGAGGTGCCTGGAGAAACCCCGGTCTCTTGCAATGGGATTGCGTGCATACAAACAACCATCGCACAGCTCGCGGTCCTCGCAAATTCGTTGGAAGCACCCAGGTATATCGCGGACGCCAGCGAGGGGGAGTGTGTTGCTCAGGGGCCCCTCCCTTCGTCGCCAACCGACGCTTGCGAATAAACGCAAATGGGCTTCATTTCTTCCTATGACTTCGGACGAACGCATTCTCATTTCCACTCTCTTTGACCGCTTAAAGCAGACTGGCGCCCAGCCGAAGGACGCCGAAGCCGATGAATACATTCGCAGCAAGGTTTCGGAGCAACCCTCGGCTCCCTACCTCCTCGTTCAAAG
>JAXIPG010000246.1:0-4645 GCA_045403045.1 Terrimicrobiaceae bacterium | reverse complement strand
CAGAGCCGACCAAGGGCCAGGCTATTGACCAGTCAAGGCTGGAAGGCCCTTTATCCGGTCGCCGGCGAGGATGCGGTTTCTTGCAAACCATCCCTGCTCCATCTCGAGCGCATAGGCGATGTTGGAAAAGGCGCTTGGAACGGGCTTTTCATCGAGAGGCTGGAGATCGTGAATTTCAAGGATCATACCCGACGGATTGATGTACGCGACCGAGAGCGGGAGTGTCGTGTTCCTCATCCAAAAAGCGGCTCGCTCGGGCTCTGGCATGACAAAAAGCATCCCGCTGTCCGGGGCGAGATTCCTGCGAAACATCAAACCCGTTATGCGCTCCTGCGGCTCATCGGCAACTTCCGCGGTCACAGCCCTCCCGCCCACGCTGAGCGTGATGGCAGGCAGCGGAACTTGGGCGGTTTCCTGCGCGAGGACCCCACCAATCATCAGAAACAAGCTAAAAAAGGCGGCACGATTCACGACCCGACTCATAGCGGGACTCCCTATCGGGCGAAATCGGTATCTTCGCATCCGTTTTTGGCTTTCTTTGTCTTCAGAAAACAATTGCCATTCCCTGCGTGGAAACTAGTTTGCGCAATTCGCCGGTATCCGGTCGCAAATAACCGCTAATCGCCGACTCAACGATGGCAAACTTCTTCCCCAAGTGGACGAATCAGCTTCCATGGAAGCTGACGGTTTGCGCTGCTGTATTGGGTGTAGCAATAACCGGCGGGATCACCTACTATTTTACTCCGAAATATACGCGGGTCGGTTATCAGCCAACGCAGCCGGTTCCCTTTCAACATGACATCCATGTGCAACAGCTCGGTATGGATTGCCGGTATTGCCACAGTTTCGTCGAAGTGGCCTCGCATTCAAATGTGCCGACTGTGCAAAGCTGTATGGGCTGTCACCAGCAGGTAAAGGCGCAGAGCCCGAAACTCGAGGCTGTGCGCGCAGCGTGGAACGGCGGCAAGGGTGACGGGCCGGCAGTCAACTGGGTGAAGATCCACAGCGTCCCGGACTACGCCTATTTCAACCACGCCGTGCACGTGAACCGAGGGGTGAGTTGCTTTTCGTGCCATGGCGCGATTAATGAGATGAAAGTCGTCTATCAGCACCAGCCCCAGAGCATGAAATGGTGTCTCGACTGCCACCGCGCGCCGGAAGATCATCTTCGCCCTCCTGATCAGATCTTCAACATGAACTGGAAAGCGTCCTCCGCGAATGAGCAGCGTCAACTCGGAATGAAATTTAAGGAGGAGTGGGACGTTCATCCGCCCGTGACTTGCGGAGGTTGCCATCGATGAAACGCGTCGTCCACCACCCGCCCAGGCCGGAGAAGCCCACAATGTGGCGTAGCCTTGCCGAATTGGAGAACTCGCCGGGCTTCGAGAGTCTGCTCCAGCGCGAGTTTCCGCGAGGCGCGGACGTGTACGAAGATGGTGGACTAACGAAGCGCGATTTCATGAAATTGCTGGGCGCCTCGATGACGCTCGCGGGCGTTGGCCTCACGGGCTGCCGCCGTCCGGAAGCGTATCTCGTACCCTTCAACAAGGGAGTCGAATGGACGGTTCCCGGAAAGTTTCTCTATTACGCGACGGCGATGCCTCTCCGGCAGGGTGCGATGCCGCTGGTCGTCAGCACCGTGGACGGCCGGCCGACCAAGATCGAGGGCAACCCTCTTCATCCTTGGAGCAATGGCGGAACGGACGCCTTCGCGCAGGCAAGCGTACTGGATCTTTATGATCCAAACCGTTCGAAGGCGATCAAGGAAAACGGCGCGGAAGTTGGAGTAGACGCCTTCGAGAAATTCCTGAAAAACCTGGCTGATTCCGGAGCAGAGAACCTGGCATTTCTTGTCGAGCGCAAGAATTCGCCAACCCGTGACCGCCTCCGCGCCGAACTCGAGGCCAAGTATCCGGGGGTGATCTGGTGTGAATATGAACCGCTCGGCACACAAGAAACGGACAAGGCTATCGCGGCGTCCTTCGGACCAGGAATACGCCTGATACCGAAATTTGAACGGGCCGATGTGATCGTTGCGCTCGACAGCGAGTTTCTGAGCGGAAGCGACAAGGGTGTCGGCATTGCGCAGGGCTTCTTCCCGCGCCGCAATCCCGATCAGAAGGGAGCGCCAATGAATCGGCTCTACGTTGTCGAGAATCATTATACAGGCGCCGGCGGACTCGCGGATCACCGTTATCGCTGCAAAGCGTCCCTGATCGGCGAATTTGCCCGCCAGCTTGGAGGCAAAGTCGCTGATGCCACCGGGGATGCCTCCCTGGCTTCCCTTGTAGACGCGTGTCCAAAGACCGCAGTTCCTTTCGACGACGCCTGGCTCACGGAATGCGCCAATGATCTTTCCGCGAACCCAGGGCGCGGCATTGTGAGCGTCGGCGAACAGCAGCCCGCCTGGGTCCAAATTCTTGTCTTCGCCATCGACCAAGCGCTCGGTAACAACGGCGCCACGATCCTCGGGGTCAATACCGGCGAGAAATCCTCCACTTCGATCAGCGATTTGGCCGCCGCAATCAAGACCGGCGCAGTGAAGACGCTCTTTATTCTGGGCGGCAACCCTGCATACAACGCCCCGGCCGATCTGGACTTTTCCGGCATGCTCAAGAAAGTCGCCCAGTCCGTACATCTCGGGCTGTTCGAGGATGAAACCGCGAAACTTTGCCGCTGGCACGTCCCGGCCGCTCACTACCTTGAAGCGTGGAGCGATGTTTATGCCTACGACGGTACGTACTCCGCCGTCCAGCCGATGATCCTTCCGCTCTGGAATGGGATAAGCGAACTCGAAATCCTTGCTCAGCTTGCGGGACGTCAAAAGCCGCAGGGACCCGAACTGATCCGGGAAACTTTTGCCCAGCGATTTGAAGCAAACGCGGAAAAATGGAACTCCGTGCTGCGCGTGGGCTTTGCTCCCGGCAGCGAATGGCCGGAAGTGCCGCTTTCCTTCAACGCCGCCCAGGCAGTCGCGGAAATGAAGGACGCAAAACCGGCTGCGGAAGGGTTGGAGCTGGTTTTCCTCCAGAGCAGCAGCGTGGACGACGGCCGCTATGCGAACAACTCATGGCTTCAGGAGACTCCGGACTTCGAAACGAAGGTCACCTGGGACAATGTCGCTCTCGTCAGCCCAGCCACGGCAAAGAAACTCGGCATCAAGGCCAACAATTTTGGCCCGCTCTACAAGGTCGCAGAGAAGTTGGGCAACGACATCGATTTTGACATCGTTGCGGACATCATCGAGATCAAGTCGGCTGGGACTTCCATCGTTGCCGCGGCCTTCGTGGCCCCGGGTCACGCGGACGATTCCATTTCCCTTGCGCTGGGTTACGGACGAGCGGGCGTCTCCGCTCTTTTCGAAGGCGTCGGTTTCAATGCCTATCCGCTTCGCTCGACGAACGCTTTGCGTTTCCTCACCGGTGTGGAAGTGAAAGGGACCGGCAAGACCTATCCACTCGCCCAGACTCAAGAGCATCGGAGCATGGAGGGCCGTGATCTGTTCCGCGAGGGAACGCTCGAACGCTACGAGCAGGATCCAAATTTTGCGCAGACCATGGGAATGGACGGTCACATTCCTCCAAACATCTCCCTCTACGCCCACCCTCCGCTCACATCGCCGGAACAGTGGGGCATGACCGTAGACTTGAATACCTGCTTCGGCTGCAATGCCTGCGTCGTTGCCTGCCAGGCTGAGAACAACGTTCCGATCGTTGGCAAGCAACAGGTGCGCAGGAACCGCGATATGGCTTGGATTCGCATCGATCGCTATTTCGCTGGCGAACCTGAGGATCCTGAAATGCTCGCACAGGCCGTCATGTGCCAACACTGCGAGAATGCTCCGTGCGAAACGGTTTGCCCGGTCAATGCTACGGTGCACAGCGAGGATGGCCTCAACCTCATGGCTTACAATCGCTGCATCGGAACCAGATTCTGCTCCAACAACTGCCCTTGGAAGGTGCGCCGCTTCAACTACTTCGACTTTAACCAGCGTCCGCTCGATCGCCTCTACGCCGGTCCGCTTGCGAAGAAGGGCATGGCCGACAGCCTCAAAATGTCGAAAAACCCGAACGTTACCGTCCGTATGCGCGGCGTGATGGAAAAGTGCACGTTTTGCATTCAGCGGATCGAAGAGGCCAAAATCGCGCGACTCGTGGAGGCCGGACCGCGCAACAAGAATGAGGTTCCGATCCATCAGTTCAAGACTGCTTGCCAGCAGGCTTGCCCGAGCGATTCGCTCGTCTTTGGTAATATCAACGATTCGCAGAGCCGTGTGTCGCGGCTCCGTGAAAGCGATCGGGCTTACGTCACGTTGAAGTACTTAAACGCGGCGCCCCGGGTAAGTTATCTCGCCCGCATCAAGAATCCCAACCTGAAAATGCCCGGTGCAAACAAGGTCGGCAAGGCCAACGGAGAACCCCATGGTCACGGAGAAGCTTCGGAAGGTGGCCATGGGCACGGTTCGGGCGAACATCAAGAAACCAAGGGGGAAGCGCATCACGGATGAATCCCGCCATCACAAAGAATAGAGGGGAGCGCCCCCGGGACGCGGGCGCGCCCCGAAAAACCACAAACCCAAGGCGGAAGCAACCACCACCCCCCCCCGGCCGGCGCATAACAGACCCCACCCCCCGGCGCTCCACCG
>JAXIPG010000011.1:0-44737 GCA_045403045.1 Terrimicrobiaceae bacterium | reverse complement strand
GATCAAGACATCAAATCGGTTGTTTACAGGAGCTTGTGGATACGTTTATGCTCACGATTCTATGGCTGAAGCAGCCGTTCCTCCTGTCCTCTGTTTTGGTGAAATCCTATGGGACTGCCTGCCTCGCGGGCTTTTTCCCGGAGGTGCTCCGATCAACGTTGCCTATCATCTCCAGAAGCTCGGCTTGACCGCATATCCCGTTACCGCGGTTGGCGCGGATTTTCTCGGGCAGGAACTGATTCGCCGGCTCGAGCAATGGGATTTGGATTCCCGCTTTGTGAAGGTCCTGCCAGACAAGCAGACGGGCGTTGTGCGCGCGCACATCCAGCCTGACCGCAGTGCAAAATACGAAATCGTAGAAGATGTTGCCTGGGATTGGATTGAGCCAGACGAGGAGGTTCTCGAAATGGCAAGCCGTGGCGCCTCGCTGTTGTTTGGTACTTTGGCTCAGCGCTCGGAACACAATCGGAAGCAGTTGGCCGCTGTGCTCCAGAAAATGAGCGGAGGACTGCGGATCTACGATGTCAATCTGCGCCCGCCTTTTGATGACGCCGAATTGATCGGGCATTTGGCTGGTCAAGCCGATTTGATCAAACTCAACGATGAGGAGTTGGAAGTCGTCACGCACGGGCTATATCCGACGCTCTCTCTTGATAAGGCTGCTCGCGAGTACGCCGCCCAAGCAGGCTGCAGGTGTCTTTGCGTCACAGCCGGTGCGCGCGGCGCAGGCCTCCTTGACGGTGAGGAATGGTCTTGGGTTGACGGGCGGACGGTGGTCGTAAGGGACACAGTCGGAGCGGGCGACTCGTTCCTCGCGGCGCTCATTCACGGACTCGTAGGCCCAGTCAGCCGGACTCCTGCTGAAATCTTGACGCGTGCCTGCCGCTTAGGTGAATTCGTCGCCTCAAGCGATGGGGCGACACCGCAATACTCAGTCGCTCCGGACGGCACCGTTTATCCGCAATAGCGGGCTTGATCCCTATCCAAACGACGCCAAGCGTCATGAAGATGTAAGTATGAAAGACAAAACGTCCCCATTTGACGCTGGCAGCGGGACAGCCGGGCAGCCTTACAAAAAGACCCTCACGAGTGTGAAGGACAATCTGTTGGTTGAGACCTGGGAGGTCGTCGCTGAAGACACAACCCCGGGCGCTCCGGATTGGTCAGTGAAGAAAGTGACCTTGCACGGCGGCAAGCAGGAGGGCGTGGACGTAATTGTTGTCGATAATGGGAGGCTGAAGTTCACGGTTTGTCCGACTCGCGGCATGGGCGTGTTGTCCGTTGCATTGGACGACGTCTATCTGGGCTGGAGTTCGCCAGTCAAAGAAGTGGTCCATCCGCGGCTCATCAACTTGGAGAGCCGCGGTGGCCTCGGTTGGCTCGAGGGTTTCAATGAGTGGATGGTTCGTTGTGGGCTGGAAAGTAATGGCCATCCGGGCCTCGACAAGTTCATCAACAATGTGGGTGACGAGGCGACAATGGAACTTACCCTCCACGGAAAGATCGCCAACATTCCCGCGAGCGAAGTTGAGGTTGTTATCGATCCGCAGCCGCCGTATCGCATTCGTGTGCGCGGGCGAGTCGATGAGCGCATGTTTTATGGCCCGAAACTCGAGATGCAGACCGAAATCTCTACCGATCCGGGCTCCAATAGCTTCCAGATCGCAGACGCGATCACAAATCGCGGTTCTGACGAGCAGGAGTTTCAAGTTCTTTATCATGCCAACTACGGGCCGCCGCTGCTCGAGGAAGGGGCTTCTTTTGCCGGGGCTGTCGAGAGGGTTACACCGTTCAACGAGCACGCCGCAAAGGATGTTGCGCGTTACGCAGAGTATAAGGGGCCGCAGCTGGGATTCATCGAGCAGGTGTATTGTATTCGCCCCTTCGCGGATGCCGAAGGACGAGCCCTGATCATGCTTCAAAACAGAGCGCGCGACAAAGCGGTCTCAATGGCCTTCCCCGTGAGCGAACTTCCTTATGTGGCCCTTTGGAAGAACACTAACGCCGAGCGCGAAGGTTATGTCACCGGGCTTGAGCCGGGCACGGGGTTTCCGAATAATCGGCGGATTGAACGCAAATTCGGGCGGGTACCCAAACTCGCGCCAGGCGGGAGTTACAGCGCCAAAATCGACTTCACTATCCACGTCACCGCAAAAGAAGTTGCGGAGGTTGCCAATCGCATTAACACGCTTCAAGGCGGAGTCCAGCCCGTATTGGACGATCGCCCGGAGGACAAGGACTGAACGAGGATCCTCCGGAAGGAGATCTCGTTGAGCGTTCGAGAATACTCCTGTTCGTTTGAAAAATTCGCGAACAACCCGGATCTTTTACGGCCGGGAGGTGATGGAGCGCATCCTTGAAACCATCGACGTCAAACGTGCTCTGCACCAGCGCTTTTTCCTCCTCGTCTTACACTGTTGGGCGATAGCGTCCGACGAGTTCTTGCAGGCGGCTCGTGATTTGACCGAGCGAGCAGTGTTCGACCGTCCGAATCAGCTCCGCGAAAACATTGCCATCGGACTCGACGCTCGCGGTCAATCTGTCGAGCGCGCCCATAGAATGCCTTGCGTGACGGCGTCTGAATTCCCGTAGTCGTTCGACCTGCAACTGCTTTTTCGAGCGCGGCGTGCGCACCACTTTCACCTTGGGGAGATCGGGCGCCTCGTTCCAATAGCGGTTCAGACCGATGATCGGTCTTACGCCGTCATTCACCTGGCGTTCGTAACGGTGCGCCGCCGCCTGAATCTGGCTTCGCTGGTAGCGATGCTCGATTGCCTCGATCACACCGCCGAGACGGTCGATCTCACGAAACTCCGCCAGGATGCCGTTCTGGACTTCCCGCTCGACGATCTTCACTCCGGGACCGCCGCTAAACGTGTTCATCATCGTCTTGAACAGTCCGGTTTCCTCGAGCAAAATCGCTTGCGCGTGCGCTGCAAGCCGGACGTATTCTTCGCCGGGCGTCGTGAACGGCTCGTCGGCGCTGTTACTGTGGCAGGAGTTTGTGGCATTGATGTACGCAAGCATCAGCTCGATCGCCGTTCGGGTGATGTTGTTCTTGAATTCCTGAGCGATTAGCGAGCGGCCGCTGGTTTGGGTATGCAGCCTAAAGAGCTGGGCTCGCTCATCTGCTCCGAAAACATCCCGCATCCCGATGGCCCAGAGTTTCCGGCAGACGCGAGCAAGCGCCGCATATTCGATGTCCAGCCCGCAGTCGAGAAAGAACGAGAGGCGCGGACCGAATCGATTCACCTCGAGGCCGCGGCGACGCAACAATTCCACACAAGCGAACCCATTCGACAAAGTAAAGGCCGCCTGCTGCACGGGAGTGGCGCCCGCCTCGGCGATGTGATAGCCGCTGATCGAGATCGGGTACCATCGCGGCATGTGTTCGGTCGCGAAGGAGATCGTATCTCCCAGAAAGCGAAGAGAGGCTTGCAGCGGGAAGATGATCTCGTTCTGCGCCTGCACCTCCTTGAAGATATCCGCCTGCGTTGTTCCGCGAAGCTTAGCGAGAACGCGCGGACCCAACCGGCGTTTCGCGGAGGCCACGTACATGGCCAGGATAATCGGCGAAGGAGCGTTGATCGTCATCGAGACAGAGAAATGCGGATCATCCAACCGGAAGCCGTCGTAGAGCCGTTCCATGTCGTCTATGGTGTCAACTGCTACGCCGCCTTCTCCGATTTTACCGAAGACGCCGTCCGCATCGCTGTCGAGACCGTAGAGGGTGGGCCCGTCGAATGCGGTGCTCAGCCGCACGGATCTCTGCTGGCGTGTGAGATAGTGGAAGCGTTCGTTCGTGTCTTCGGCGAGTCCAAGCCCTGCGAAAAGCCGCGTTGGCTCCTCGCCGGTCGCTGCCTGTGGCTTTGCATTGCGCAGCTTCTTCATGTTCCTGGCGCTCTCGCCGCTCAGATAGAGCTCGCGATAAGCGCCGTTGACGAATGGAAACTCGCCAGGCAGCCCTTCACCGAAGAGGAACCGCGCAATTTCGCCTGGTTCGTCCGTCAGGGGAAGCGCCACCCTCGGGAGACGAAGACCGGTCGGGGTGGTAGCAGTTTGCACCCTCTTTAGGACTTTGTTCCAGCGCCGGAGCAGTTCGTCTCGAAACGCAGGACTCTTTCTTGCGCGCTCCGCTTGCTGGTCCACGAATCTCTCGTGACGCTCGATCGCATCGGCGATATCTGAAAGCGCGCTCACGTCCTAATATGGCCGAAAAGTGCCTCCCTGCCTCACTCAATTCGTCGAGGCGAGCTGCACAGGTTGACAAATCAAAGCGATGTTAGCAATTGTTCTAGCAAGCTGAAGAGCTCATCAACGCCGGGATCACGGTGCCGGTTGGCCACTGTCGCGATCAGTTTCTGCCCCCGGGCGTTGAGATCGAGGCGCTGCCCGACCTCAGAGCGAGCGGTGCGCGCACCGGCGGCGTCCGACTTGTTGACGACAACGATCTCCGCAGCATCGAGCATGACGACTTTATGCAGCTGAAGGCGGCTCCCGTATTCGGGACTCATCACCAACACGCGACAATTCACCAAGTTCCGGGAGAATGGCATCGCTTCCTGGCCGATGCCGACCGTCTCGATGAACACAACGTCAAATCCTGCGCGCTTGAGTCTGCGCAGCCACGGCTCGGTGGCTTGCGAGAGTCCGCCTGCTGCCCCACGGGTGGCAAGGCTGTGCATGAAGACGCGGTCATCTTGCGAATAGATCATCGCCGCGCGATCCCCAAGCAGCGCGCCCTTTCCCACGACGCTTGGATCGTGCGAGAGAATCGCGATCCTCCTTCGAAGATCAGAGCCAAGAAATCGCAGAACCAATTCATCGATGAGCGTGGTCTTGCCCACTCCGCCCGGTCCGGTGACGCCGATCACGAGCGCTGGACTGCGCGTCCGAGTTGCGACGGCGTTGCGAGCGAAGCGGCGCACGACTTCCTCGCGCGATCGAGTTGCGGCGCTCCTGCGCCCATAGCGCTCTTTGACAAACCGAATCATCTCGTCGAAGGGCGTTCCCGCGAAAAAGATATGTTCCACTCCCCGCCGCCGCATGATGGCGGCGTCCGCTTTCGTAATGGTGCCTCCTCCTCCACCAAATACTCCAATGTGCTTCGCATTTTCCTTGCGGAGAAACGCGAGGACCTCAGAGAAAAATTCCACGTGGCCGCCATTGTAGCTTGAGATCCCAATGGCGCGCACTTCCTCTTGGATAGCGGCGCGTGCGATGTCCCAGGCCGACCGGTGATAGCCGAGATAGATGACCTCGATCCCATGGCGAATAAACTCCATATTGATCGTGAGGATCGCGCTGTCGTGCCCGTCGCAAATCGGCACCGCCGTCAAGATCCGGATCAGTTCCGCCATAGGAATTGTCACCCCAACCCGGGGTCGATGGCAGTCAGATCAGCTCGTTAACGATATTCTCGAAAAGTTCCTGGCGTCCGCTTCCGTGTTGGACAGGGTCTGGCCGGCTCATCGTGTATTTTTCCAGGGACGCGAAATCCTCCTTGCCGGCTTCGATGGACGCGCCGATGCCACTGTCCCAGGACGCGTAACGATTCTTCAGTAGTTCGGCCAGGCGGCCATCGGCGCGGATCGCTGCGGCTATTTTCAAGCCGCGCGCGAAGGCATCCATTCCGCCGATGTGGGCATAGAAGAGATCGATCGGCTCGAAGCTTTCGCGCCGCACCTTCGCGTCGAAGTTGAGCCCGCCCGTGGTGAGTCCCCCCATTTCCAGGACGGTCAGCATGACCTGGGTGGTTAGATAAAGACTGGACGGAAATTGGTCGGTGTCCCACCCGATCAACTCATCGCCCGTATTGGCGTCGACCGAGCCGAGCGCGCCGGCGGCGGCGGCAACTTCGCATTCATGTTGCATCGTATGGCCGGCCAATGTGGCGTGGTTTGTTTCCAGATTAAGTTTAAAGTGTTCGAGAAGGCCGTATTCCCGCAGGAAGTTCAGACAGGCCGCCGCGTCGGAATCGTACTGATGTTTGGTGGGTTCCTTGGGTTTCGGCTCGATGTAGAAGGGTCCCTTGAAGCCGATCTGCTTTTTGTAATCGACGGCCATGTGCAGGAACTTCGCAAGGTGCTCAACTTCCCTTTTCATGTCGGTATTCCAGAGGCTCGAGTATCCCTCTCGCCCTCCCCAAAAGGTGTAGCCTTCGCCGCCCAGTTCGTGCGTCACCTCGATCGCCTTCTTCACTTGCGCGGCTGCATAGGCAAAGACGTCGGCATTTGGACTGGTAGCCGCCCCATGGCAGAAACGCGGGTTGATAAAGAGGCAGGCCGTGCCCCAGAGCAGCTTAATCCCTGTGCGCTGCTGTTCTTCTTTGAGCAGCTGTACGACGGTGTCGAGGTTACGGTTCGACTCTGCGAGGCTGGCGCCTTCCGGCGCAACGTCCCGGTCGTGAAAAGCGTAGAAAGGTGCTCCCAGTTTCTCGATAAATTCGAAGGCGACGCGCGCCCGATTGCATGCATTCTCGACGGAGTTCGAGCCGTCGTCCCAAGGGCGAATGGCCGTTCCAACGCCAAACGGGTCGCTCAATACATTTCGGAAAGTGTGCCAGTAGACCACGGAAAAGCGGAGATGATCGGCCAGGGTCCTGCCCTCGATGAGTTTGGTAGCATCGTAGTGCTTAAAAGCGAGCGGGTTCCTGGAGGATGGACCTTCGTAGGGGATCTTGCTGATTTCTGGGAATGCGGGGTTCATAAGCGTGCCGCAGGATTGTTTCTGGAAATTGGCTGGAACGGAAGCAATTAGTCGCGGAAACGCGAGCCAATCCGAAACGATCTTCAGCCTGGAGTAAATTCGCTGTCATTTGAGCACGCGTTTGAGGGTCGCCCCATCCAACGGCCTGGGCATTAGCCGCGCCGCCCCCTAGATCGGGGAGCTGTCGAGCCGATTCCTCCCATCAAAATGCGAATGATCTTGGGGCCGCACAGCGGCGTCGGCTACACGCCCGTGTTGGGCGGCGGGCGCGTCAACGTTATACGCGATGTTGCTCGATCCAGGTCACGGCCCAATCGACGAGCTGCCGCTGCCGAAGGAATCGCGCAGGTGCTTGGCCGACAAAGGCGGGTGTCAGTTGATGTGTGGCTTCATAGGCGGCCCCAAGCGTCGCGAAATCGTTGGACTCCAGCAGTGGTGATGAATAGGTCACCCACTGGCGTATCCCTTCTACGAGGATAGCGCTGCTTTCTTGCAGCCGCCGCTTGCGCGGATAGTCGGCCCGGTGTTCCGCTAAATGTAAGGAGGTATTGCTGGCATGGTCCGTCCCGAGCAGCAAGATAAAGCCATCAAGCGCGTAGAGTTGCCCGACCGGTGAGGTCTCACCAAAGGGATCTTCTAACGCGTGGGTGGCGATCAGCCGCTCAGCCTGTGGACCCAATGCCGCAAAGGAGCGCACGGGATGGTGGCTCCGCCGGGCACCCGGCCAGGTTCGGAACAATTCAGCTACCACGCCCATCCCGATGGATGGTGTGGTTGCCGGATCATACGCAGGCCAGTGCGCTCGAATCATGGGCCACCACGCTTCGGGCACGTGCCCGTGCACGCCACTGAACGGATCGAGATTCTTCCACGTCTGGGTCGGCATCATCACGGTACCGGTCGGGCCGAGCACCTGGAGGAGAGCCTGAATCACTGCTTGCGCGCCTCCAACGACCCAGCCTAAGGCGCTTAGCCGCGTATGCACGAGGACGGTCTGGCCCGCGCCTAGTCCACAGGCTGCAAGATGCGTTACCAGGGTCATGACGGTGATCGGCTCGTGCGTACGAGCGATAACCTCGGGCTCGGACATGCTGCGCTCCTGGTTCATCGACGAGGCTATAGTAGCACGATTCAAGCTGCGCGTAATCGCGCAAGCGGACTGCTGCAGCGTTGTGGTGGATACGGAGTTGTGGCTAAAGATGCTGTCGCCGGACTAAGCTTAGCCGTGTTGATTTTGAGGCTGGTCCAGCGGTGTCTTGCCATCCACGCTGGCGTAGGGTCTTCTGGGTTGGTTGCGACCGACAGCGGGGCTTTCGGAACACGGTGCTCTACAATGGTTAGCCGCCTATTATGTTGTCGCCGTCCCATCCATCTCTCGATACGCCCGATTATCGCCGCCAGGATCTCACTCGTCACTATCCAGTGGACCTCCCTGGCCCCCTTCGACCATCACCTTTCCATGAAGATCGCAATTATTGATGCGGTCAAGAAGAGCGACTTGCCTGCTTTCATGCCGCTCGCGATGAGATGAAATCAACCTCGACCTGGTTTGCGCTTCGAAACCCGGTGTTTTGCCGCTTGTGGCTGGCGAGCGTGTTGTCGGGCACGGTCGTATCGGCCCAAGACATCGCTGCGACGTGGTTGATGCATGATCTCGGCGCTTCGTCGTTTTCGCTCTCCCTCATGGCAACCGCTGCCTCCGCACCATTCTTTCTATTCACGCTGCCAGCCGGCGCCGTCGCTGACATCGTGAACCGGCGCTTTGTGATCGTGAGTGCTGTGATGTGGCAGGGAGCCTGCGCAGCGCTCCTTGCTCTTGGGGCATGGACACGAGTGATCAACCCCAATTCTGTGCTTGCTTGCATCTTTGTGCTCGGGATTGGGCTCGCGTTTGGCGCCCCGGTTTGGGGAGCCATTGTCCCGGACCTCGTTAGTAAAGATGAACTCTCCTCCGCGATCACGCTGGGAGGAGTGCAATTGAACGTCTCCACAATCGTTGGTCCCTCTCTCGGCGGTTTCGTGCTGCCGCTGCTTGGCGCACCGCTGCTCATTTCAGTTAATGCGCTGACATTTCTAGTCGTCGCTTTTGTCATATTATCGTGGAGACCGCGCCAAATACAGTCGACCGGGCTCAGCGAGAACTTCACGGAATCGTTCATCAGTTCGCTGCGGTACGCTCGTAACTCGCCGCGCATGAGGATCATCCTGTTCCGGAACGTGCTCTTTGCACTTGTTATCTCGATCGTCCCAGCGCTCTTGCCCGTGATCGCGCTCAGAGAATTGGAATGTTCCGCTGCCCAACTCGGCCTTGTCTTTACGAGCGTGGGTGTCGGATCACTGGCAGGAGCGGTGTTCGCCCTGCCGTACCTCAGGCAGCGCATATCGCCGAATGCAATCATTTCGGTCTCTATGGCGATAATGGTCGTCGTGCTGCTGTCGATGGCTTTGATGCGTCAATTATCCACTTTGATGGCATGCGCAACATTTGCCGGCGTTGCTTGGGCGCTGACGGGATCCGAGCTTTGGGTGGCGGGACAGCGCGTGATGCCCGGATGGGTTCGCGGACGGATGAATTCGTTCCTGATAATGTTAGGGCAAGGCAGCATGGCGGTTGGTGCAGTTCTCTGGGGAACGGGAGTAGCAAATGCCGGTCTCGATCTGACCTTTGCTGCTGCGGCTGTTGTTGCCGTGGCCGGGTTGGCCATCGGGCATCGATTTTCGATCAACTTCGCCACTGAAGCCAGCGTTGAAGCAGTGCCGCTCAATCATCTGCTCGATTTCCCCGTCGTCCCTGAAGACGACGACGGGCCGATCAGAATAACGATCGAATACGCCATCGCTAGCGAGGATCGAGAGCAGTTTCGAATCTTGATGCAAGAAGTTCAGGCTACTTACCGGCGGAACGGCGCGTTCCAGTGCGGGCTCGACGAAAGCTTGAATCAGCCCGGTTTGTTCCATCTCGAATACCTGGTATCCACGTGGGCTGAACATCTTCGCCAGAACACGCGAATGACCGTCGACGAGACGCGAGTATTCAATACAGCCTGGGACCTGCACTCAGGAGACTCGGAACCGATCGTGCGCCATTTTCTTTCAACCCAGAGATTCATTCACCTGCCCGGTTTTGGCTTCTCCGGTCGCACCTTTGCGGACACATCGAGCTTGTTGAGCCCGAGTTTGGTAGCTACCGGATCCTCCTCCGCCTCGTGACCGATTTCACGACTCCGACGATGCTCTCCGTTGCTGAACTCCTGGGTCATTTCTCCGGGGCGGTTCATCCCAGCAGAAAGCCTTTCATGCTGCCTTCTTCTGCCTGGGCGCCTTCTTCGATTTTGGACGGGCTTTCATCGCGGGCTTTTTTTCTTTGGCCTTTCCCTGGGTCTGCTGAATGCTCTTCTGAAGGACGGAGACAAGATCCACGACGTTGGACGGTCGCTTCTTCTTGGACGGAGCAGGAATGGCTTTGTCGCCATGCTCAATCTTTTCCTGAGAAATTCCTCAGGCCGTGGCGGGAAAGGATATCAGGGCGCTGAAAAGACCCATGCGGCCAGCGTTCGGCAGCCGAACCACTGTTTGTGATTACGAAGCAAATGCGGGAAATTCGCACCCAGTTGGCCGAGACGCTTCAGGACCAATTGGGTCAGCAGTTGGCTGGCACTCTTTTGGCAGCTGGAGCTCTATGTGCACATCTTGCTAGGCGTCACGCTGCAGAGGCAAGAGAGGCCGAATACCTCCTGGATATGCTCAAGAACGCCAATAAAGAACTCAACTGCCTCATCGCAAACTTGGACGGAGGAAAGCTGCGCTAAATACGTGGCATCGAAAGGAGATTTAAGCAATGGAGCGATCTCGTGACCCTACCGATACCAGGTGATTACGGCAAACTCCGGGGCATTTGCCTCAAAGACCCGCGCTTTCGAACGGCTGGAGCAGTAAACGTCGACCACCAGCGCATTCCGTTCCTGAGAAGTACGACCGGCTTGGCGGGCGGCACGCCGGGAAACTACAGCTGGACCGGTATCGACAGCGACGTATTCCCCCATACCGGGTATTTTCACCACACTGCCATAGGGTATGAACTTGGGGTCAACCGCGCAATGGCCGTCGCGCAGTTGAACGCCGCTGGAACTCAAGCGGCGCTTGGTATCATGATCACCTTCTTCGGGCCAGTAAACAGTCAGGCGGGCTAGGTGGGTTTCAATTTTGACCGTGGGAGCCATTTTCTCTATCCTCTCTTCGGGATGGTCATAATCTGAGTCCAACGAGTCGTACGTATTCGACAACTTGAACTCGGTCGTGGAGGAGAACGTCGCGAGGGGGCCCCCCTCCGCCCAGACCGGAGCCGAAACGTAGCCGGACGCCCAGAGCGAGTTGGTAGTCTCTTCGACATCGGCCCAACCTCGATATTCCAAGCTGGGCCAGGCAAACGCATCGCCGGACGCCCGGGATGAACTATCGGCGGTTTCGACCCGATGTTCCAGCGGCCCGTTCAACCGTTCCGAATTGCTGATATTGGGCGCGTAGTTTCCGGTGTGAATCGACGATCTCTGAGCTGCTAATTGATCGGAGAAGGTTTGGAAGGAAACTCCTACCTCGTCTTGCACACGGACTGGGCTGGAGACGAGCGGCAGAGTAAAAGCGACGAGCATGACCAGGGCCTTGATTAGTGACCTACGGATAGTTAGATTCCTGATGCTCGCATTGCCCGATATCTGAACTCGCGATTCGTGGACTTCTTCATCCGCGCTCACTTGTGTCTCCAACGGGCAGGAGGTTCCACCCAGGCGCGAGGAATCCCACGTCTTCGCTGGAGGCCATGTGGCCATTCCCTGGGATGTTAATAGCATTGTCATGGATCACAGCCTTCGCGGACCATGAGACGACAGATGAGGTTCGAAGTGGGTCCTGAAACAGCTGCCGAGCGTCATCGCCGAATTCCGGACTTCCGGACGCAGGTCGTCGTCCAGCAGGTGATCAACAGTTAGGTAGGGGCACCTAGTGTATCGAATCTCCCATCTCTTCTGGGGATTCGAAGTTTACCTAACTTGGTGCTGTCAGAAAATGACCTGACGATTGGATCAGGCTTTTCCCGCTCCTCAGTCAGACTTATGCTGGCGCCGGCGACGTATGTTCTGTGCTCGATGCCGCCCGTCTTCGAGATAGACGCCAAGCAGAGATCAGTTGGAGCCAGTCGATGGCCTGCCCTATGGCGGCGGAAGTTCGACCGATCAGCAACGCTCTCCCGAGCTTACTTCGCCGGCATCGTCTCAAGAGGATGAATTTTGCCTCACTTGAGCGTTTTCTCCCGCACCGAAGTAATTGCTAGACCATCTGGTGTTTTCTGGAGCTTGAGAGTTTTCACCGCCGTTCCGCTGCTCTCCTTTTGCTGGTTTGTTACAACGTATCTGATTTGAAACCGGACCTCGATCCAATCCGCTTCCATTCCATTGAGGATATGAACTTCGCCCTCTAGCCAGTATCGTCTCACCGGCCATTTCTGATTGTAGCGCAAAATGTCGTTTCTGATGAAATCCTTGCTGACGAACCCACTGTCGTAATAGTCCGCCATGTCTGCATAGAATTGAAGCTCCGCTTCGACATCCGAGCTGATTCCTGCCACAACAAAGCCAGCAACAAAGTCCCGGATTTGATCCGTTAGGCTCACGTCGGAGATCTGATCTGGTGTCTGCTCGGTTGGTTGGGAAGAAGTTGTTTGCTTTAGGAACTCTCGATCTTGCTCACGTAGGGCTCGCCACGCTTCGATTTTTGGCGCGGAGTCATCCGCTGCTCGCCCAACAGGTTGCGACGGTTCGAGTCCCAGCGATTGCAGCGTTTCCTCATTGAGTTCACCCGTCACCTGGAAGCCGCTTCTGACTTGAAAGCGTGTAATAGCCGCAGCTGTTTCATTGCTGTTTTCTCCATTGACTTCGCCGTAGTAAAGCCCGCGGGATTTGAGCTTTTCTTGAACTGCGGCGATTTGATCATCTGCGTGAAGCCCTGGAATCGAGCACAAAAAGAGCATTGAAAGGAGCCCAAATCTCTTCATAGCTTTGTAACCTGGCTTAAACGCAGGGAGTGATTTTATACAACTTTCTTTGCCATGCCAATCGGTCATGGGGAAACAATGGCGGCCCGCCCGATCTATGAGATTCTTTTGGACGGGCCGCCATCCCCCCGTGTTCAATGGTACGTATGCCATGCCGGATTTAGCTTGAGTATCGGGTATTTCCCTGAATTCAACCTAGGTTTCGAGATCTTCGTCATGCTTGATGGCCCCAAGCCATGCGCTGTAAGGTCAAGTTATGGACGATCAACGACTTCCAATCGATTACCTTTTTCCAGTTCGGCACGGTCTGAAAATGATCGAGGATCGCGAGCAAGAGCGCATTTACGAAGCCTGCAAATGCGGCCGTGCACGCCTTAACCGCCGCCCGTTTTCGCGAACTCCAGTGCTGTGCCGCTTGAACCTGTAAATCCCATAATCACAATGAAAAATCACTCCTACGTCATCGCCCGATCGGTTATCTCGGGACTCTTGTTGATGAGTTTTTTAAATGGCTGCTCGACTTCGCCGAGGCGTGTGGGCACTAAAGATCGCGCGTTCATCCTTTACTGGCCGCCCCCTGAAAACAGTCAACAGTTGCGCCTAGCCGTCAAAGATCTCATCGACATCAAAGGCGTGGTTACCACCGCCGGATCCGAATATGTCGCTAAAACTGGTGCTCGGGCTTCGCGCGATGCGGAGTGTCTGGAGGGAGCACGGAGGCGAAATGTACACATTGTGGGAAAAACCAACCTCACAGAATTTGCGTTTGGCGGGTCCGGGTTGAACCAGTACTTCGGAACTCCAAAGAATCGCTTTAATGGAAAACGCAGACTGATTCCTGGCGGTTCGTCGAGTGGCTCGGCAGTCGCTGTCGCAAGCGGAATGGCGGACGTTGCGTTTGGAACGGATACGGCCGGCTCCGTCCGCGTTCCCGCAGCTTGTTGCGGCATCCTGGGCTTGAAAACGACCTTCCGCCTCGTCTCCCTCAAAGGCGTGTTCCCTCTCTCGCCCGATAATCTGGATACCGTGGGCCCCATGGCCAAAGACATTCCCCACCTTGTGCAAGGAATGGATTTGTTACAGGAAGGGTTTGCGGCAAGGTACAAGAGCGCTGTAGGAGCCAAACCGTCGGCTAGAGACATAAGAATCGGACGGCTGTACGTTGACGGCACGGACCCAGCCATCGACAAAGCACTGGATGACGCCCTGGCCGCGAAACATTTCCGGATTGTCAAGCTCAATCGAGCCTTCAAGGCGAAGTGGGACGAAGCGGATAGGCACGGCAGAACGTTGGCGGTTGCCGATGCGTGGTTGAACGACCGAAAATATTTGGACAAGAGGGGAGTCACAGGCACGACCAAGGCAGGTATTCTGGTGGGCGAACTGGAATACAAGAACAACTATAGGGCCGCTAAACTGGCCCGATCCGAGTGGCAACATACGCTCCGCCAGGTTTTCAAAAAGGTTGATTTCATTGCTGTTCCAACGCTTCAAAGGCTGCCGCCCAGGGTTCCATTCTTCGGCCGATCCGCCGCGTTTGAAGCGCTAGTGCTCGATCTTCAGAACACGGAGGCCGTGAACTTTGCTGGAAATCCTGGGCTGGCGATACCGATTCCACTGGAAGGGAAGGACGTTCGCGTAACTAGTCTGCAGCTAATCGGACCTCGTTTGAGTGAGGCGGAACTTCTGAACGCGGGCCGGCTAATTGAATCCAAGTAAGGACGAGTCGAAGGCCGGTACACCGAGATGTCCCGTGACGGAGCACACGAAAAGTGGTTGCGCCGGCGAATTTTTTACTTTGCGGTACGCAACCTTGGAACGACCGGTCGCATGTTTCGCACGAACGGTTTCTGGAGCCATGAGTCTTCCTTTCACTGCATTCTCCGCAACCGCGGCGTTCTTGGTGATTTGCGCAACGGTCCGCGCTGAGTCCCCAAACGACCTCATAACGAAGGGCGATGCCTTCGATATAAGGTTTCAGGCCGCTGAGGCGCTTCAGTTTTATCTGCCAGCGGAAAAGCTACAGCCGACGAACGTGCGTGTGCTCGTGCGCATCGCGCGGCAATATCGCCATCTAATGACTGACGCCACGACGCGCGATGAGAAACTCAGGCTCGGCGGTATCGCGTTGGATTATGCACAACGAGCGGCGGCACTTGCCCCGAACGACTCCGAGGCGCAGCTTTCCATTGCGATCAGTTACGGAAAGATGCTGCCGCTGATGGGCACTAAGGACCAAACAGAAGCTTCCCGCCACATCAAGCGCACCGCTGACAAGGCAATAAAACTCGATGCGCGCAACGATCTCGCCTGGCACGTGCTTGGTCGCTGGCACAGGGTCCTTTCCGATGTCAACACGCTCAAACGCGGGCTCGCGTCACTCATTTACGGTAAACTGCCACAAACAACAACTGAAGAAGCGGTGAAGTGCTTTGAGAAAGCTATCGAAATCAATCCTAACCGCCTCATGCACTACGTCGAGCTGGGACGAGCTTACGCGCAGATGGGACGAACCGCCGATGCGCGGCGGTTTATCGAAAAGGGACTGGCAATGCCGAACGTGGAGAAAGACGACCCGGAGACCAAGCGTCGCGGTCGCGAGACACTCGCGAATCTTCGCTAAATCATCCGCCCTATGCGTTAGAGATGGCGAAAACTTGTCCTCGTCCTTCGTCCACGTGCTCGTTCTCGATTTCCCGACAGCGTCGAGGTCGAAGGACGAGCAGGAGCTGCGCCCGCCTCATTGCTCTAGATGTGGCTGCCCCTGCTGCGCTGTCTTCGCCGTCACCGCGATACCCGTCCACGTGGGCAAATCCGCCAGCGTGCCGTCAATATAAAGGTGATGCCACAGTTGCGTCGCAACCACAGCCGCCAAGCCCATTTCCACGGAGAGACGCGGCAGGGAGTGGGACCGCATCTGGCGAAAGGCGCGCCGCCAGTGGTGCACCGCCGCGACATCGAAATAGCCGGTACGCCGAAGCGATTGTTCACTGAGAAGCTGCCGGACGAAGGCCGGTTCCGGGTCAATGTGAAAACTGTCCAGCGGAGCGCGAAAGATCACCTTTCCGCGCCGGAAAATGGCCGGCGGCAGCCATCGTTCGGCAAGCAGACGCAACAAATGCTTGTCGCGGAATCCGCGCAGTTTCCAGCGCGGGTGCAGCCTGGCCAAGAAATCGAAGACGTCCTCATCCAGGAACGGATATCGTACCTCCACCGAGGAGTGCATGGCCACGCGATCGCCCTTGGCCTGAAGCAGGTGTCCGGCCAAATTGACGCGTGCTGCAATCCAGACGCCCCGGTTCAGTGGGTGCCATCGCCTGGCACGTTCGACGTTGAGTTGCAGCTCCGACCACGGATTGGTCTGCTCGAGCACTTCTCGCATCGGCGCTGCGTAGAAACGGAGTTTTGACAGCCCGAGCACCCCGTAAGAATCAATCCAGGCGTTAGGCCCGCCGATGGATTCCTCCGTACGACGTCGCATCTCGGGCGGGTATTGCGGCACCCGGTACAGCCGGAGATAAGCGCGGCGCGCCAAGTCGCTCAGCCGCAGTCCGGGCAGGAGGTCCAGGAACTCGAGCGCCTTGGCTGCCTTGTACCAAGGATATCCAATCAGCCACTCGTCAGCCCCTTCCCCAGTCAGAACAACCTTTTGGCCGCAGGCATGTACGCGCTGGGCCAACAGTAATAAAGCCGCGCATGACGTATCGATCACAGGCGCTTCGGCCGCTTGGATCAGCCGGGGATACGTCTCCAGGGCGTCGTTGGCGCGGAACTCCTGCACAACAGGCGGCTTGGTGCCGATATGCCACGCAGCGAGACTGGCAGCGCTGAGCTCGTCGAGTTCGGGAGCGTCGACGCGAATGGTGTAAGTGTTGATCGCCGGGCCCTTGAGATGGCAAGCCAGGGCGACGATGAAGCTCGAGTCAACGCCACCCGACAAATAGGCGCCCACCGGCACGTCCGCCCGCAGTCTCTTCTCGACAGCCTTCAGCATGACCCGCTCGAAGTCGTCGACCAGACGGCGAGTGTCTCCTCCCGGATCCTCGTCGCCACGGTCTGGGAAATCCATCTCCCAGTAAGCGCGTTCCTTGATGACGGGCACCGCCCTACCGTTTCCCGGGGTGATTTGCAGGTAACGGCCAGGAGGCAGGAGCTGCACGCCTTCAAAACACGTCACCGACGCCGGCAGAGCGCAGAACGTAAAGATACGATCAATCCCGCGCAGGTCGGGCCGGGCCGGCACCATGCCCGAGGCGAGCAGCGCCTTGATTTCGGAAGCGAACAGAAGCCAGTCGCCTTGGCGTGTCCAATAGAGCGGGCATATGCCAAAGCGGTCTCGTCCAAGAATCAATTCCTGCTTGCGCTCGTCCCACAAGGCCACGGCGAACTGGCCCCGCAGGCGGACGAACATGCCTTCCTGGCTCTCTTCCCAAAGGTGCGGAATGATTTCGGTGTCGCAGTGGGTGACAAATCGATGTCCGCGCGCTTCCAGCTCGGCCCTCTGCTCGATGTAGTCGAACAATTCGCCGTTGAAAACGACAGATATGCTCTGGTCCTCATTGGCGACCGGCTGCTGGCCATCCGCCAAGCCGACGATACTGAGCCGCCGGGAAGCCAGCTCCACCCCACGACGCCGAAAGTAACCCTCCTCATCCGGGCCGCGATGCACCAACGCTTGGGCCATCAATTTGACGATGCCCTCAGGCACCGTCCGCTGCCCTGCCAGATCCAGGATACCTGCAACGCCACACATATTGTTTTTCCTCTATCGTTTAGGGCTTGCTTGCCAAGCCCCAGTTTTGTCAAAACTTCTCACCTTTCTCGATAGGGGGCCTGGCCTGAAAAAAAAAGGGCTGGCGCCCAGGGCAGGATCGATTCCAGTCTCAGTTCGGCCAGATAATCGTATGCACAAAGAAGGTATCGCCATCATCGGAATCGGTTGCCGGTTCCCCGGCGGCGTAAACGACGCTGAATCACTTTGGAAACTCCTCGTTGAGGGCCGTGAGGCGGTATGCGAGGTGCCGTCGGATCGCTGGAATGTAGAGCGGTTTTACGATCCCGAACCGGGCCTAGCTGGCAAATCCATCGCCCGGCGCGGTGGATTTGTGGATGGGATCGATCAGTTCGACCCGCAGTTCTTCGGGATCTCGCCGCGTGAAGCGCCCTACGTGGATCCACAGCACCGGCTCCTTTTGGAGACGGCCTGGGAGGCGATGGAGGATGCGGGCATGGTGTTGGATTTTGAGCGGGGGACAGACCTCGCGCTGTTCGTTGGAATTTCTCATAATGACTACCAAGTCATCCAGGGCGCTCCTTGGGACTCCTCCGGCATTAGTCAGCACTCGCCTACCGGCACAGCGCATAGCATTGCGGCCAACCGTATTTCCTACTGCTTCAATCTGCGCGGACCGAGCGTCGCACTGGATACGGCGTGTTCCTCCGCACTGACCGCGGTGCATGTGGCATGCGAGCATATTTGGGCGGGCCACGGTGAAGCAGCCCTGGCAGGGGGTGTGACGGTAATGATTACGCAGGGCGGTTTCATCGGGTTTTCGCAGGCTTCGATGCTTTCGCCGGACGGTCATTGCAAAGCGTTCGATGCCTCGGCCAACGGCTTCGTCCGGGGTGAAGGGGCGGGGATGGTGATCCTGAAACGGCTCTCCAAAGCCATCGAGGACGGTGATTCAATCCATGCAGTAATCGTTGGAACAGCCACGAACCAGGATGGGCACACCAATGGCATCTCGCTTCCCAGTGCGGAGGCTCAGGCGCGCCTTGTGCGCGAAGCATGCAAGCACGCTGGAATCGCTCCTTCCCAGGTCGGTTTTGTCGAGGCTCATGGCACCGGCACGGCGGTGGGCGATCCGATTGAGGCTCATGCACTCGCCGAGGCTCTCTGCACGGACCGCCCGGTTGAGGCACCGTTGGCCATTGGGTCGGTGAAAACGAACCTCGGCCACTTGGAAACTGCTGCAGGTATAGCCGGCTTGCTCAAGGCGGCGCTGGTGCTCAAGCACGGACAGATTCCCGCCAGCCTGCATTTTGAAACGCCCAATCCGCACATTGACTTCACAGCCTTGAAGCTTCGCGTGCCAACTGCGCTGGAGGCGTTTCCGAAAACAAGCGGCGCGCGGATGGCGGGCGTTAATTCATTCGGGTTCGGCGGTTCCAATTCGCATGTGATTCTCATGGAGCCGCCGCCGCGCCCGCACCCGGTGACTTTGGCTTCTAACGCCGACCGCGCGTGGCCACTCATGCTATCGGCGCGCTCGGAGGGAGCGTTGCGTGCCTCGGCTTCACGGTTGAGTGAGTGGTTGGAGGCAAAGGAGAAGTCCAATGGTGCCTCGCCGGTGCTGCCCGATCTGACTTACACGCTCGGGGCCAGACGCAATCACCACCAACACCGTCTTACCGTGGTCGCGCGCTCGCATGCGGAGATGATCCAGGAACTGAGGGCCTGCGCGTTGAGTCAAGCTGCCCCGAAGGTCAGGACCGCTTTCACGCCACGGTGCGAGCAACCACCGCGCGTCGCCTTCATCATGAGCGGCCAAGGCCCTCAATGGTGGGGCATGGGACGCGAGCTGATGGAGCACGAACCGATTTTCCGGAGGATGATCGAGGCGTGCGACGCAAGCATGCGCCCGTGGGGGTATTCCTTGCTGGAGGAGGTTGGCCGCGAGGAAGCTGCCTCGCAAATGCATCGGACGGAAATCGCGCAGCCGGCCATTTTTGCGATGCAGGTGGCGCTTACTGAACTATGGAAATCGTGGGGCGTGCGACCGGCTGCCGTCGTCGGACATAGTGTCGGCGAAATTGCTGCTGCCTGCGTCGCGGGAGTGTTCAGTTTGGAGCAAGCAGCGCGGGTGATCGTGTTGCGGGCGCGGTTTATGGACGATTGTGCACGGGGAGAAGGGACGATGCTCGCAGTGGGCCTTGGGGAAGACGAGGCGCGCGCGATCATAGCCCCCCGCGGCCGCACCGTAACCATAGCGGCGTTTAACGGCCCCCGCTCACTCACGCTTTCCGGGCCTCGCATGTCGCTGGAGGCAATTGCCGCCGAGTTGGAGCAGCAGGGCGTTTTCGCGCGGCTCGTGCGTGTGGATCACCCTTTTCACCATCCCTTGATGCAGCCTGCTTCCAAGGCATTGGAAGCGGCGCTCGCCGATCTCGCGCCCAAGGAAGAGAACGTTCCATTTTTTAGTACAGTGACAGGGCGACGGCATTCCGGCGGAGAGTGTGACGCTGCGCATTGGGGACGCGGAGTAAGGGAGCCCGTGCAGTTCGGATCTGCGATCAGTGCGCTGGCCGATTTCGGCGTGGATGCGTGGCTGGAAATTAGCGCGCATCCCGCTCTTGTGTTCTCGATTCAGGAATGCCTTTCGGCGCGCGGCAACAAGAACCCCGTCATGGCCTCCGCGCGGCGCGAACGTGAGCACGAATCCGTGCTGGAGACAGCAATGGATTTGCACCGCTCGTGCGTGGCTCTTGATTTTGCGGCGATGACACCATCGCGGCGCCTGCTTTCCCTGCCGGCCTATGCTTGGGACAAGAGCCGGTGGTGGAATGAGTCCAGCGATTGGCGTGAGGGTCGATTGGGACCGGGTGGCCGCGGGTTGCTCGATACGCGGTTGCCTCGCGCAACCCCCACGTGGATCGCGCGACTCGACGGCCGGCAAATGGCTTTCCTGAAGGATCACCGAGTCGAGAACCTTACCATTTTTCCCGCGACCGCATTTGCCGAGATGGCCCTTGAGGCGGGAGTGCAGTTGTTCGAGGGACGACCCTTCGTCATAGAGGACTTCGAGATTCGCAAACCGCTCATTCTGCCCGATCCGCCGTCCGGATTGCTGCTGGAATTGACCTACGAGCCCGGCGCGCGCACCTTCGCGATCCAGAGCCGGCTCGAGCAGGGCGTTGCGTGGTCGGTGCATGTTGTCGGTTCGCTGCGTGGCGAACGCACCGATTCGGCGTTCACCGCGTCGGCGTGGGATGGCCCGCAGGAGGACGGCTTGGAACCGGTCGGACTGGACGAATTTTACGGCCACATGAGTGATTTGGGACTTCGCTACGGTGAGGAGTTCCGGCCCATTCGCGAGCTGTCGGCCGGTGCGGGCAGGTCGGCTGGCAGGGTTTCGTTGTCCGACGGGATTGCGCATCGTGCGGGCGAGTATCAATTGCACCCCGTTCTTTTTGATGGCGCATTGCAAATCTTTTCCGCGGGGGCGGCGACCGTCGAAGGTCGCAAGTCGCGGCTGAAGTTGCCCGTGCGCTTTGCCAGAATCCTGTTTCTGCGCTCGCCAGGAGCCGCCAGTCTAGTTCGCACAGGTGTGCAACAGTTTAGTGACGAATTCATCGAAGGGAGACTTTGGCTCTATGACGAGGCAGGCAAACCTTGTGTTCTTGTGGATGGTTTCCGAGCCATCAGCGTCGCAGGCGCACGTCGATCAGGAGCACTGGGAGGTCGCGACATCCTCTACCATGTCGCATGGGAGCGAACGCCCGCCATCTCGCGGCCGTCGTCTCAGGAGCCGGTCCCACTGTCTCGGCTGCAAGACGTAGCCCGGGAGGCGCTCGAGCAGGTGATCGCGACGCGAGGTCGCGCCAAGCTTCAAGCCTCCCTGGCCGCGTGCGATGACCTCGCGGCCGCGCAACTCGCCCGCGGGCTGCGGGAAATGGACTCTGGAGATGGATCGAGCGGAATCATCACGGCCGGCTCCCTGCGCGTGGCAGAACCTATGCAACCCGTGTTCGAGCGGCTGCTCACCAGCCTCGCCCAACGCGGCCTGCTTGAAAAGAACGCCACCGGCTATCGGCCAACTCCGGCGTTTGAGAGCGCGGCGGATTCGGCCCGGGAAACATTGCGATCATTCATCTCCAACCATTCCGGTCACCTCCCCGAGGGCCTGCTCTGTGGCGCGAACTGTTCGGAGCTCGGAGCCATCCTGCGCGGCGAAAAGGAGGCGGTTCAGATCCTGTTCGCGGGAGCGGGAGCGGATTTGCTGGATCAATTCTACGGCGACGGGCTTTTGAGCAGCCACTGGCTGGCGGCAATCGCCAGTGCGGTGCAGGAAGCCGCCCGCCAGCTACCCGAGGGCCGTGGGCTGCGCATCCTGGAGGTTGGGGCCGGCACGGGCGGATTGACGTCGCACGTGCTGCCGTTACTCGAGCGCGGCCTGCACTCCTACACGTTCAGCGACGTGTCTGCGGCATTCTTCTCTGGGGCAATGCAGAAGCTGGCGGCCTTTCCCGAGGTGGAGTTCAAAATCTTCGATCTCGAGAAGCCGGGCACCGAACAGGGTTTCGAGGCCGGCGCGTTCGATCTCATCCTCGGCACCAATGTGCTCCATGCCGTTAGCGAAGTGCGTGTCGCGTTGCAGCACATTCACGAACTGCTGGCGCCAGGCGGCAGTCTGGTATTCATTGACGTCGCCACACCGCATTTGTGGACGGAATCGGTCTTCGGTCTCACCAGCGGTTGGTGGCGTTTCACGGATCGAGACCTGCGCCCGCTCCATCCCTTGCTTGAACGTTCGCAGTGGGAGGCGGTGCTGCTGGAGACGGGTTTTAGCGAGACGGCTTCCCTGCCTGGGTTGATTGGTCCGACGGGCGGTGAGGGACAGATCGGCCTCTTCGCACGCAAAGCCTGGCATGAATCCGCTTCAGGTAACTCGGCGGCGATGGAGGCGCTCGTGGAGTGCCCCGAAGAAAGGTCGTGGCTCATTTTCGCGGACGCCTCCGGGCTTGGCGACCGGTTGGCTTCGCGACTGCGCGCATCGGGGGCGCGATGTCGCGTCGCGCACTGCGGCTCCCGTTACACACTTGATGGGATAGACGCTTTCACGCTCCGTGCAGAGGCGCCCGAGGATTGGAAGCAGCTTCTTGAAGCCTGTGCCGATGACGCGCCGCCGGAGCGTTTGATCTACCTGTGGATTTTGGACGAGCCAGCGGAAGGTGACCCTATACTGATGGGCACCGACGCGTTGCTCCACCTCACTCAGGCAATCGAAATCACCAGACCAGCGGCAAAGCTTCGTATTGATCTGGTCACGCGAGGAGCACAACCGGTGGGCCGAGCGATGGACGCGACAGCGGTGGCGCAGGCTCCTGCCATCGGGTTGCTGCGCGTGATGCTCAGCGAGCACCCCAACTTCGTCTGCCGTGGGATTGACCTCTCGCATTCGGCTTCCGCATCGGACGATGTCTTGCTCTGGAGCGAATTGCTGCGAAACGATTCGGAGCGCGAGATCGCCTTCCGCGGTGAAGCACGGTACGCACAGCGCCTTGGCCGCGGCCGGCCGCAACGCGAGCAATGGCTCGATTCCGATGTGCCCTTGCGGCTCGAGTCCCGGGAACGAGGGCATCTTGACACGCTGCGTTTCGTGCCTTTTGCCGTGCCACTCTGCGGACCCAGCGAGGTGCTGATCGAGGTGAAAGCGGCGGGAATGAATTTTCGTGACGTTCTCAAGGCGCTTGCCCTGTATCCCGGGGAAGCGCCGGATGCCCGCGTCTTCGGTGACGAAGTGGCTGGCATCGCAAAGGCCGTCGGCGCCGGAGTCATCCACGTGGCGCCGGGAGACCGGGTGTTTGGCATCGCGGCGTACGGGCTCGCCACCCACACCCTCGCGCGGGCCGGCGATGTGCGGCGCATCCCGCTCGATCTGTCGTTCGACGAGGCAGCCACTCTTCCCGTGGTGTTCATGACCGCCTGGCACGCGCTCAAAAACGTGGCACGAATGCGGGCCGGCGAGCGAATTCTTATCCATGCGGGCGCGGGTGGCGTGGGAATGGCGGCTATCCAAATTGCGCATCACTTGGGCGCGGAGGTCATTGCCACCGCGGGCAGCCCGATCAAGCGCGCGTTGTTGGAAACGCTGGGAGTCAAACACGTGATTGACTCGCGCCGCGCAGATTTTGCGGATGCTATCATGGAGCTGACAGACAGGCGCGGAGTGGACGTAGTCCTGAATTCGCTCGCCGCCGAAGCGATTCCGATGGGACTTTCCTGCCTGGCGGAATTCGGTCGCTTCATCGAGATCGGCAAGCGCGACATCTATCAAAACACCCGCATCCCACTCTGGCCGCTGCGGCGCAATGCCTCCTTCCACGTGGTGGCCATGGACGCTGTCTTCAGCGGTGACGAGGAGCTTGCGCGCCAACTGCTGAGAGAGATCGCGGAAATGGTCGAGCAGGGTGCTCTCTCGCCGCTGCCGTTCCGATCGTTTCCCGCGTGCCGCATTGACGCGGCATTCCGGCTGATGGCGCAGGGCAAGCACGTCGGCAAAGTCGTCGTGGCGTTTCCCGAAAGGTTTGTTCTCCGGCGCGGCGAACCCCCTGCGCCAGCCTTCGCAGTCAAGCAGGACGCCTGCTACTTGATTACCGGAGCGTTTGGTGGATTCGGCAAGGTGCTGGCGCTATGGCTGGTCGAGTGCGGCGCCCGGCGCCTTGTGCTGACTAGTCGAAGCGGTGCCGTGACGCCGGACGCGGAAGCCTTTGTGCAAAATCTTCGCGAGCGCTGCACGGAGGTGCGGGTCGTGCGGGCGGATGTCGGCTCGGCTGAGGACGTGGTGCGGCTCGTCGCGGAAATCCGTGAAGGCGATCACCCGCTAAGGGGAGTGTTCCATCTGGCGATGGTGATCGACGACGCGCCGCTCGCGACACTCACACGGGAGCGCCTGCGAAACGTGATGGCGCCGAAGTCCCATGGCGCGTGGCTGCTGCACAAAGAGACCCGTGGAATGGAACTGGACTGCTTCGTGATGTTCTCATCCGTCTCGAGCATCTTTGGCAATCCGGCACAGGGCAACTATGCCGCCGCCAATGCTTTTCTCGACTCGCTGGCCCACCATCGGCGTGCGCTCGGCATGCCGGCGCTTACGGTGAACTGGGGCGTTCTCGGCGGCGAGGGCTATGTGGCACGTAATGAGCGGGTCGCCGAATTCCTCGCACGGCAAGGCACGACGCCAATCTCACCACGGGAAGTCGTGGCATTGCTGGAATCTTTCCTCACCACAGGCATCGCCCAGGTGTTGGCAGTTCGGGTGGATTGGACCAAATGGCGGCAGTTCTTCCGCGGTTTGCAGGAAAATCCGTTGCTGCAAGACCTTTTCTCTTCGGGCGTCGAGAGCCAGGAGGCCACCGGCGCGAGCAGCGACTGGCGCCTTAAGATCGAATCGGCCCCTCCGGAAGAGCGGGAAGGTATCATTGCACAAGCCGTCCGGGACGTGGTCGGGTCCGTGTTGCGTGTCAAACCGGAGAGCTTACGCGATGACCAACCGCTCACGGATCTCGGGCTAGATTCCTTGATGGGTGCCGAGATCGAAAACTCGATCGAAAGCGCCATCGGCGTGGGTCTCCCACCGACGAGCTTGATGCGCGCGCGCACCATCGGCCAGATCGCGACATTGATCGCTGGGCACATGGGCGGCACAACGGTTGGCGGGTCGCAAGCGCCATCCGCAGTGCCCGCCGAACCGGCAACCGCGGAAGAGGTGGACGTCGAGGCGCTTTCCAATGAAGACATTGATCGGTTGCTCGACGGTCAAGCCGCTGATCATGGCGGTCCTGAGATCACCGAAGCGCCGTCGGATGTTCGAACTTGAAGCATCGCCATGTCCGAGGACAGACGAACGCGTCTGAAGCGCTGGCTCGAGAGTGGAGAAATCAATCTCCAGCCCCTGACATTTCCCCAGCGGGAATTGTGGGAGGCGTCGCCGATACCGGCGGACGATGCGTCGAACCACATCTGCACATTCATCGAGGTCCGGGGCGCACTCGCACCAGAGGACTGCGAGGCGGCGATGCGACGAGTGGTGGACCGGCAAGAAGTAATGCGCCTTTCCCTCCTGCCCGGCAAGGATCAGCCCGTGCAGATGATCCGAGCGAGCAGCAGGCCCAGGATGCGGTTCAGCAAACTTTCATCATCAGACCAGCGGCCAGAAGCGGTCGAAGAACTGATGCAGGAAATCTTCACCGAGCCATTCGATCTCGTGCAGGGTCCTCTCTATCGCGTGACCGTGCTCCGGCGGGGTGCCGACGACCATCGGCTGATCCTCGCCATTCATCATGCGATTGCCGACGGGTGGACTCTGGGCGCTTTCGTGCAGGACCTGTGTGCGGCTTATGCACTGGGACGGATGGGAGTGTCCGCCGGACTTCCTCCCGTGCAGCTCTCCTACAGCGCATGGGGCGCTGCCGAGCGTGCCTTTTGGCAGCCGGCTGAAATTGATCAGCGCGTTCCGTTCTGGCAATCCCACCTGGCGGGAGCACAACGACTCTGGACTACTTCTGTCGATCCGCATGTCATGTCGGGTCCGCTGCAACGATCGGTTTCGCTCGTTCCGGCCAATCTCGGGCGTGCGGCGCGGGAATTGGCCCGACGCAACGGCGCCACACTTTTCAGCACGTTGCTGACCGCATTCCGCGTCGCCCTGTCACGCTGGACGGGCGCGACGGACATCGTCGTCGGCACTCCGGTGGCGAATCGAAGTAAGCAGGCGGTGCGCGGGACGATGGGCTATTGCTCAGGCATCGTCCCACTTAGGGGATACGTCGAGCACGACCAGCCTTTCTCGGATGGCCTTCGCGCCATGCATCGGGCATCGGTTGATTGCTTCGCCAATGCGATCCCCTTTGCCGAACTCGTGCGGGCACTCGGGGATCCGCCATCGCCAGGGCATACCTCGATCTTTGATGTGCGTTTTGCATTACAAAATCATCCCCTCCCGTATGCTGCGGTGCCGGGGCTGTCGGTCCAGCTCAAGATGCGTTCCACTGGCACGGCCCGTTTCCATCTCGGTTGCGAAATCACAGAGAATGGCGAAGCGTTGGAGGTGGTGTGGCTATTTCGATCGAAATTGTTTCCCAAAGAAGAAATTCAAAGACTGGGCTGCCTGTTCGAGGCTGTGCTGGCGCGCGTTTTTCGCTCGCCGGATAGCCGGACCGCCGCCCTCACGATCTGACCCAGATGAACGCTACTCCAATCACAGAAACGACGATTGAACCGCATGAGCCTCATTGGGTGAGCAGGGCGGCCTTCCCGGTGCTTACGGCCATTTTCTTTGTCACGCAAGCTGCTCTAGGCTTCGCCGTCTTTCACAGTTTTTATTGGCTTGCGGTGCCGCTGGTCCTCATTTCCAGCCATCTCATGCACGGGATGTTGATCGGCTTGCACGAAGCCTCTCATGGTCTGCTTCGAAAGAGTCGCCTTTTGAATGAAATAGACGGCACTATCATAGGAGCCTTCGGCTTGATGAGCTTCAGCCTCTACCGCGTAGCACATCAATCGCATCATGCGCACCTGGCCACTGAGCGGGACGAAGAACTCTGGCCATTCGTCCTTCCCGGAATCCCGCGGCGGGCCAGAATTCTAGCCGCCGTTCTCGAACTCAGTGTCGGCCTGCTATACTCGCCGTTTCTATTCATCCGCGCGTTTCTCCGGGCTGGCTCGACGATTCGGAACAAGAACTTGCGCCGGCGCATTTGGGCTGAGTTCTCGCTGGCCGCCGGCCTATGGATTGTCATTCTGACGGCAGTCGCATGGTGGGATGTGTGGAAGTATTTGCTATGGCTTTATCTGGCGCCTGCGTGGCTGGCCGCGAACATGCAGAGCCTACGCAAATATATTGAACACGTCGGGCTCACCGGCTCCACGGTGAACAGTTCCACCCGGAGCATCGTATCAGATGGGTGGCTTGGCCGGCTTGTGTGTTTCACACTGCTCCATGAGCCTTATCATGGCGTGCATCACCGGCATGCCGGACTCCCGCACGCGAAACTGCCCCAGTTCGCTGCGGTGCTCGCGCCCACAACTCCTAGTGACCGCCCACCCTTCCCCAGCTATTGGCACGCCTTTCGGGACCTCGTCCGCAGCCTGGCTGACCCTCGCGTGGGAGCCCAGTGGCGCGTCGCGAGCCCCGGAGCCGGGCAGGAGCTGGCCAAGGCAGGGTGAGTGCACGTGGACCCCAAGTACTGGTGCCAGCGTCCATCCCGCATCTTCGGCCATGAACCAAGCATCGCCAAATCCCGGGACCCGCACTGCAGCGACGTGTGTGTTCGAGGCGATAGGGCTGAAGAAAGATTTCGACGACGGCCAGGTGCAGGCATTGCGAGGCGTGGATTTTCGAATCGCGCAAGGCGAATTCGTCGCCGTTACCGGTCCGAGTGGTTGTGGGAAGACCACCTTGCTTCAGATGCTTGGCGCACTCGATCGGCCCACCGCAGGTACTTTGCGCTATCGTGGAACCTCGATAGCTGACCTCCCTGACCCGGCAGCCTATCGCGCCCGCGAGATCGGCTTCATCTTCCAGGCGTTTCATCTGCTCCCCACATTCACGGCGGTCGAAAATGTGCAGATTCCGATGTTTGAAACGAACCGGCCCCGATCGGAGAGAAAAAATCGCGCCATCGCCTTGCTCAGGGCTGTCGGGCTGGAGCATCGCCTTAACCATTTCCCCGCCAAGCTCTCCGGCGGAGAAAGGCAGCGTGTCGCCATAGCTCGAAGCCTTGCCAATGGCCCTTCCGTGCTCGTTGCGGACGAACCCACGGGCAACCTCGACAGCGTAAATGCGCAACTCATACTGGATCTCATCGTGCGGCTTCACCAGGAGCAGCAAATGACACTGGTGCTGGTGACGCACGACATGGCCATCGCCCGACGTGCATCGAGGGCGTTGCTGATGAAGGATGGGCAGATTGTGTCAGATCACAGATCAACCATATCTTCCGCCGGAACCTGACATGACCTTTTTCACCGTTGTGGTGCGCGGCCTGATGCGGCGCCGAGTTCGAACCGGGCTAACGCTCGTTGGCATCTCCATCGGCATCGCCGCCGTCGTCGCGCTTGTCGGTATCTCGCGGGGTTTTGAGAAAAGCTGGGAGATTGGATTGACGGCGCGCGGCACTGATGTGGTCGTCAGTAATATGAGCACCTCCCTGACGCCGAAGCCGTTCAGCGTCTCGGTGCGCGACCGCATTGCCCAGCTTCCGCAGGTGTCCGCCACCTGCGACCTTTTCGTGGAGTTGATGAGCATTGAGAACTCGCAAATGATGATGTTATCCGCCCGCGAGTGGGACGGGTTCGCGTGGAAGAACCTCAAACTGGTCTCGGGACGAATGCCTCGCGACGCCGCTGAACCCGCCATTGTTTTGGGCCAGACGGCGGCGGAGGTGCTTAAGAAAAAAGTCGGTGATCCAATCCAGATTGAGGCCACCGACGTATCCGTGGTCGGAATTGTAAGTGGCGGAGCGCTGGTGGAGGACGGGTCGATCATTCTCTCCCTGTCGCTATTCCAGGAAATCACGGGCAATCAGGGCAAAATTAACGTTATAGATATCCGCGTCAGTCCCTCGACCAGCGAGGAAGAGGTCGAGCAGCTTTGTGAGCAGATCCACAGCGTTGTCCCGGAAGTCCGTGCCGTTGCGGTGAGCGAGCACTTGAGCAGCAGCCAGGGATATCGGATGGTCCGAGCCATGAGCTGGGGCACCTCCCTGCTCGCCGTGCTTGTCGGTGTGCTTGGGGTGATGAACACTATGCTCATGACCGTATTTGAGCGCACGCACGAAATCTGCGTTTTGCTCGCCATCGGCTGGAAGCGTGCTCGAATCGTTCGCATGGTCTTGTGGGAATCCGCCCTGCTCGGATTCCTCGGTGGCTTGGTGGGCGTTGTGATAGGAGCGGCCGCGGTGAAGGTGTTGCAAACCACACCGGCCATCCGCGGACTCCTTGAGCCGGACTTGAGCGTCGGACTTCTGACCATATCAGTGGCTATAGCCGTTTTCGTTGGCGTGGTTAGCGGCCTCTATCCTGCGTGGCGCAGTTCTCGGCTGACGCCGGGGCTGGCCTTGCATAGCTGAAATCCACGGCCGATAACACTTCGCCTACGAATTGTCTCATGAACCCGTTTTGCCCAATGATCTTTCGCATTGCCGCCGCCAGCTTCTGCCTCGCACTCCTTGTTTCCTCCGCCAGGTCCGCCGACCCCGCTCCACCGGCTATCTCCGCGACAGACTTGGCCGCCCGTCTGAGTGCCTGGCAACAGGACGGCGCCTCCTATGTGCGTCTGCGCATGGAAGTCAAGCAGCCGCCTGGCACCAACAAGAGCGCGCTTCAAATCCAGATCAAGGCGCGCCGATCGAAAATGGCCACTGATGTCGTTTACCAGATTCTTTGGCCCAAGGAACGCAAAGGAGAAGCCGTACTTCTTCGGAAAGCAAGAGACCGGTCCGCAAGCGGCTCGATCTTCGTCCCGCCCGACACCCTGCGTCCCCTCGACGCCCCGCAAATGAAGGAGCCATTGTTCGGCAGTGATCTCTCTTACGAGGATCTAGTTGATAACTTCTTCGCATGGGAACACCAAGCCATCGCCGGCGCCGAGGATGTGGACGGGGTGAGCTGCCAAATCCTCGAATCGAAGCCCGGCAAGGGTGATCGGTCGTCGTTCGCCAGCGTGCGGACTTGGGTGGACACCCGCCGGCTCGTTCCGCTCCGCATCGAGAAATATATGGCTGCTGGTCGACCGGCACGGCGCATCGACACAGCCAACGTGGTGACCGACGACATCGGTCGCCAAATCCCCGCCAATCTAACGGTGCGTGGATCACGAAAAGACTCCGTCACCGAGCTGGACGGCTCACGCATCAAGCACGATGTGACCTATACCGATCGTCAATTTACGCCAGAGGCCCTCAAGGAAGTCACAATCCCGCGCTCCAGCCCCGAGTAGCCCCGCCCACACGCCGCGCCGTGATATTCGCGGATTTGCTCTAGCGTGTCGCTGGCCGCCTTGTCGTTCGCTTGTTGTGCGAAGATCGTACCAGGCTTCCGCATTCGTCGCGATTTGCGCCAAATGTGGCGTTCGGTGGCGCGAATCAGGCGGAGACGTTTTGCATACCCCTTTGATCCTTCTGCTTGCTGCAATTTCCATTGTTGACGAAACCCGAATCGAGCTTCCGCCCTCCCTAGGTGCCTGCCGGGATGCCCCCTATAGAGTAGTCGGGGTGGCTTCTCGACACGCGCGGATCGCATTCGAAACGATCCACGCATGTTCTAAGAAATTATGAACCGCCAAACTAACCAACTATGAAACTCAAAAGCACACTACTTGGCATCGCATGTGCGATCGTCACATCCGTGGTCTTCGCCCAAACCGAAACCACCACGACCACCACGACTACCACAACAAGTTCAGGGACTATCACGGAATATTCGCCCGGGTCTGCTTTCGTCGTCAAAGAGACGAGCGGCCCCGTCAGCTACCGTTGCGGCGAAACGATAACTTATGTCACGCGGAGTGGCAAAACCTTGACAGACGATGAGGTTCGTACCCGCATCAAGGTTGGTATCCCCGTGAACGTGCAGTTTAGCACGGAAGGGGAGGACCGGATTATAGATCGCATCGAAATCGACGATGACTAACCAATGCATTCGCAAATAGAGCGGGAAATAGGTTCGTTGCGAGGCGATCCGAATCATGCCATGGGGCAGGTGAATGATTGGATGAGCGAGCGACAAAGCGCTCATGAAAGAAATAGAGAATGCCACTCGACTGCTCATGGTCGCAGTGAAGGGAAATGCTTTCGGGCCGCGCAGCACCGAAGGCGCATGTCGAAGCTACCCGGCCGAAGTAATCGCCCGACAGCCAGTCAAACTCAACCTTTCGCCCGAATCTACGAGAACCATATTTCCGCCCGGGTTTCTTACGCCTCGTGCCTCGGGCCATTGCCGGATTACTGCGCATCCGTACCGCGGTGGCCTATGGTAACGGTATGCGACGTGCCGTGCCGCTCCGTCGTAGAGCAAATGCCGAAATAAATTTCCGAAATGGTGGCAGCGTTGATGGGGAGAAGGGGACCCCGTCATCCCCTTCAGGGTCCTGGCAAGGCGCGGAGGACCGACATAACCTAAGGTAGCGTGTCACGTATGAGCCGTAGCGGCACGCTGCCTCCTCACTGATATCTAACGCGGATCACATATGCCTAAACCATTTCATCGACTCACGGTGGAGCAGTTCGTTGAGCTGCTCGAAAAATTCCCATTCACTCGCGAGATCGAGTCACTGCACATGCACCATCGATTTTGCCGCGCCGACGGATTTTGCGCTCGAGACACTCGCGCGCGGCATCGGCGGAGTGAAGATCTGGGCCGGCATGAAAGTGAGCGCCGAACGTCCGAGGAGGCGCGGAGCGCGCTATGCCGCGCGAAAGCTGAAGGAGTTCTGTGAGAAACCGGAGTTCAAAGATCGCATTTAATTGCACGCAGTTGGCCACAGCGCCGGCTCGATCTTTCACGCGCATTTCATCCCCGCCGCGCTCGAGGAAAACGCACCCGCGTTTCGCAGCCTGCATTTCCTCGCGCCGGCGATTTCCGATCTACCGGCCGCTGCGTTGAGCCTCCATCCTTCTGCATCTCGGCTTGAAGGCGCGGAAGCCACCGTCAATTTTCCCTTGTCGGCGATCTTTTTCATTCGTACAAAGCAATCTAACTCTGAAGCAGGCATAGTAAGCGTTCTGGATTAACCAAAAATGAAACCGATAGAGAATGATGGTGAAGCACCACCCCTATCATCCGGCCATCCACAGGCGTTCCTTAGCGCCGGGTCGATGGGAGCTTTGACTTCCGCGAGTTTTCCCCTTTCGACGACGAAGAAGCCCTTGCGGATGCGCAAGGGCGCGACGCAGCTGGTCGAGCAGAATTCAGTTAGCGGTTTCGCTGTCACAGTTTTTTGAAGAACGGTTTCCTATGATACCCCCCCTCGGCTATGAAGAGAAGACCCGGCAAGCTGGTAGCCGCCGGATCACCATTCTCACCATCCTCCTAGCGCTTGTAGCCACATTCGTCGGGTCTGGTTGCGCAAGTTACCATCGCTATCGTCCAACGGCCGTGGAGTATAGCGGTATCTCCAAGGAGGGTGAGGGTCTCGGCGACATGACCGACGCCGCCGTTGTTTCCTACGCGGACCGCGTGCGGGACACCCTGCGCAAGCGCTTTCACATCGCCCGCATTGCTCGTCAGAGCTCCTCTACGGCACAGATCCTTCTTGCGGGCGTCGCCGGGATCGCGGCGGCTTTCACGTTTGGTGCGACCGCCATTGTCGGCCTGGCAGCTGGTAGCGTCGCCATGCCGCAAGTGGGGGAGATCTTCGACGCAGGCGGCCGAGCTGTAGCCTACCAGCAGGCGGTTGCGAAAATCTCGGCCGCCGAGAACGCTTACTTTAGAGCTCGCGCCGGCCGGTCTCCTGTCGTGCCCGATAATGTTCTGACGGTCGAGGGCGCGCTCCTGTATGAAGCTATCAATGGCGCAACGGATGCCGTCGAACTGTTTCAAGCCGGCATGCTCCCCACTCTCGATCAATTGAGGAGAGCCGAGGCGCTCGAGCTTCAGCGCAGGGCTGCGCTGAGGACTGGGGGAGGACGTGTGGGCGACGGTGAAACTGGCGCGAGCGACATTGGCAGCGAATCTCGTCCGCCGAAGCCTCCAGTCGACAAGCTCGAGTCGCGCCGTAAGAAGCTGCTAAGCAGGGTCTCCAAGCTCGAGAGCGGGGGGGCAGGCATGGTCCTGCAAGAGCTGAATTTTCCGGTTCCGCCGAACGATCAGGACGCGCGCGATCAACTCGGATTCCAGATAGGGGCAGCCACCGATCCTTTGCTCGATAGGATCGAGAATGCAATGAGGAAGGGAGACCTTACAGGGCCCAACCTGCAGAGAAAGCGCGAGGAACTCGTGCAGCTGACAAAGAAGCTCCGCGATGGGCAGGCCGCAGCCATCCTCTTAGCTCTCAACAGGGGCGCCCCGGCTGCGGACAAAGAGGCGCGACTTAGTCTAAAGGTCCTCATTAGTAACGCGGATAGCAAGCTGCTTGCGGAGATCGAGTCACAGGTACGCAATCCGCCGCCGGGTCCGGACACTGATTTCATCACTCCATCGCCCATTCCGACTCCTGAGTTAACTCTGACTCCCGCGGACGAACAGGCGCTCCGCGAGCAACTGATCCAAGAAATAAAGCCCTTCGATTTGAACCGGGCGAACCTAGTGCTCGATGGGATCGGCAAAACGCGGCAGACAAATGAGAAAGCGGCTCAGGTGGAAATTAAGAAGTCGATTTCCGAGGCAAATGGTCCCGCACTCATCGAACTAAGACGACTCATCCGCGGCTCGTGAACGCTCCAATATTTCGCTGCAACGTGACTGACGTCTGGCTCGAACCTCTAACTCCAAACCGTTACTAACATGGCCGACAAATTCTCGCATCATCCCGATTCCATTTCTCTCAAAGACCTCGAGAAAGTAATTCACGATACCGAACGGCTCGAGTTCGAGCTGATCCTGCTCGGGTTTTCCGACGACACGGGACAGCCGTTGAATGTCAGCGCCTACAACAGTGTGGATTCGATTCCCGCTAAGATCAATCTCATCGACGACGCGGCGAGCGTGGATGACACCGCCAGGCGGGATGCGCTGAAGGCGTCGCTCAAGAAGCGCGGCGCGAACGTTATTGCGTCCGCAGTGCTCAGAATCGAACGAAAGCCGCGGTTCGTTTTGGCTCATCGTGGCACGCTCGCACCCGAATCGCCCGGAGGTCCCGCGGTCGGCGCCACCGCTCTTGACCGGCTTTTTTCGTCGTGTGAGATCCGAGCCGAAGGATCGGCGGATGCGGACAAAATCGTGGATCGCATCGAGTCGCGCCGGGCAGATTACGAACGCGTTGCCAAACAAACCGGTTCGCCCGGAGTGCCATGGTATGTAATCGCCATCATTCACAGCCTCGAGTCCGACCTCGACTTCGACACCCATCTCCACAACGGAGACCCGCTTACGCGGCGCACGCTTAATGAGCCGCGAGGCCGGCCAGCGAATTCGCCGGCAGATGGTCGCCGTTACACCTGGCACGAATCGGCTGTTGACGCCTTGGAGCACGATGGCGCGTTTCGCAATCGGGACTGGACGGTCGGGGGAATTCTCGACTTCCTTGAGCGATTCAACGGACTTGGATATCGCAAGAAAGGGATTAATTCACCGTACCTCTGGTCGTTTTCGAATCACTACAAGCAAGGGAAATTCATCGCCGACGGCGTCTTCTCCCCGACGGCGGTCTCGAAGCAGTGCGGTGCGGCGGTGTTGTTGAAGCGCTTGATCGATCGAAAAAAGATCTCGCCTGCGCAGAAGCCAGGGGCACTGCTGCCAGACGATGGGTTACCGCCCCCCCGGCCTCACACCTTTCTGTTCCGGCCGATGCGCAACGCGGCGGTTGCCGAGATCCAAAAGCTTCTGCGCCGCGGCGGTTTTTTGAAAGATGTCGTTGACGGCGATTTTGGACCTCTCACGGAGGCTGCCGTGCGCCGCTTTCAAAAAACGGTAGGACTGGATAGCACTGGAATCGTCAACGACGACACCCTTCAGGCGCTGAAGACAGGTGTGACGCCAGACTTCGAAATCATACCGATGCCGTGTGGCGGGACGCTCGCGGAGCAAATCGCCAGCTTTGCCGAGCAAGAAGCATCGAAGAATCTTGCCTGGGATGGGCCAAGCAGCGAAGCAGAACTCCTCTACCTCGCCCCGCTGCGTCCGGCGATGCGGAGATTGAAACACGTCGGAGACGCGATCACTTTTTTCAATTGGTGTTCTTGCTGGGTGACTTACGTCCTGCGCTCGGTTGGAGTTTCCGTTCCGGATCAGCCCGAGGGATTCTTCGCCACTGTAGCACTCGTGAATGCGATGGAGTTTTGGGCCAAAGAAACCGGAACTTATTTCGCAAAAGGCGAAAAGCAGCCTCGGCGCGGGGACGTGGTCTTTTTTCAGTTTGATTCCGATGTAGCGGAAGACCATATCGGGATCGTCCGCGAAGTCCGTGGCACCACCCTTCTGACTGCCGAAGGGAATAAAGGGAACCGCGCCGGTAGTTTCGAGCGGAGCATGTCCTTAGCCTCCGGGTTTATGCGACCCCTGTCATCCGGCCATCCACAGGCGCTCCTTAGCGCTGAGTCGAGGGGTGATCTAACATCACGCGAGTTCCCCCTTTCGACTACGAAGAAGCCCTTGCGGACACGCAAGTCGCGACGCAGCCGGCCGCGTAAATCCAGTTAGCAGTTCCACTGTCACACTTTTTGGGAGAACGGTTTCCTATGATACCCCCCCTCGTCGGCGCCTCCGGCTATCAAGAGAAAACCCGGCAAGCTAGTAGACGTCGGATCACAGTTCTCACGATCCTCCTAGTGCTTGCAGCCACATTCGTCGGGTCTGGTTGCGCAAGCTACCATCGCTATCGTCCAACGGCCGTGGAGTATAGCGGTATCTCTAAGCAGGGTGAGGATCTCGGCGACATGACCGACGACGCCGTTGTTTCCTACGCGGACCGTGTGCGGGACACCCTGCGCAAGCGCTTTCACATCGCCCGCATTGCTCGTCAGAGCTCCTCCACGGCACAGATCCTTCTTGCGGGCGTCGCCGGGATCGCGGCGGCTTTCACGTTTGGCGCGACCACCGTTGTCTCCCTGGCAGCTGGTAGCGTCGCTATGCCGCAAGTGGCAGAGAACTTCGACGCAGGCGGCCGAGCCGTAGCCTACCAGCAGGCGGTTGCGAAAATCTCTGCGGCCGAGAGCGCTTACTTTAGAGCTCGCGCCGGCCGGTCTCCTGTCGTGCCCAGCAATGTTCTGACGGTCGAGGGTGCGCTCCTGTATGAAGCTATCAATGGCGCAACGGATGCCGTCGAACTGTTTCAAGCCGGTATACTTCCCACCCTCGAGCAAATGAAGAGAGCGGACGCGCCCGAACTTCAACGACTTGGGGATTAGGGAACTGGAGAAACGTCGCACCGGTCATCCTTAACATCATCGAGAAAAAATACACCATGCCTGGACACGCTGCTATTGACGAAGAGGTGGTCCCCTTTCGGGACCTTCCCTCTCTTGAGAAAGCGCTGCGAACTGTTGAGAGAGAGGGCGGCTAATTACCGACCTCTCTCTCAAGGAAGATCAAAATGATCCAGCGCGGAAGATCAAAGGTTATTTTTTTGACCTGCCGCCAGACAAGCAGCCTCCTGAGCTCGTGGTGGAGGCCGTGCCGGAAGCGGCGCGGAACGACAAGAACGCCTTTCGCGAATTCATCTCAACATTCTTGAATGCGATGGAGATGCTCGCCCGGGCGGACATGTGGATCGGGGGCAAGGAGGTCGATGTCGTCCTTCTCCGCCCCGCTCCCGAAATCATAGCAGCGACCAAGGGTCGCATCCTGCGGGCTTTCGCGGGTATTTCCCCATTATTTTTCTTGAAGGCGCTGCATGCTGACTGAGAACTTTTCGTACGCAGGATTCATTTTTAGCAACATGGGGTAAGCCTGAGAATAGCCGGACAACCACTCCATGATTATTCCAATCGCTTCGTGCATCGGAATGCGAATGGTCTGGCTTGGCGATGTACCATTATTATAGGTCAGCACAAAATCCATCTGCTTTGTTTCAGGATTGTGTTCTTCCTTTATATCGTACTGTGGCGGATTCATGCGGCGATGTTGGGTTGGAATGGTTCTTTTCGGCGTGGCAATTTTCGTTGATTTGGCAGATTCGAAACCAAGAGCTGCGCGCCGTCCTCGACCTTCTCGTCAACACAACTAGGCGGCTGCCGATTGCTCTTGAAGAACTCCCGCTGGCTGCGTGACGGGCTGTGGGAGGCGAAGCGTTTGTGGCGCAAACCGGAAAACAAAATGCCGTCAAAGATTCCGATAATTTCATAACCGTGTATCGCTTCGAATGCGCTCTTTGGCTGTGTTGGAATTAAATGCAGTACGCCGCACTATTTTCTGTGGCTTTCCTCGAGGAGCGGAGATCTGTCGGCTGGGTTGGCCAGACAGGGGCCCATCGTAGCGACCATCATTACAGCGAGAATCGATATTCGTTAGAACAGTTAGCGGCGACCCGTTCAAGATGTTCCATGGGAAACAAAAATCAAACCGAGCCTCCAAGAAATGAAAATTAAATACTCTCATAAACCTCTGGCAAAATCCCTCATCAGTCTAACGGAAAAAAAGAGGGTAGGACGAACCTCGATCCGAGTTTGATCGACAGACAGAACCAAGCATGCAGCCGGATATCACCTGGACGGAAGTTGCCGTTCGCCTGCTCCTGACGCTCGTCGCCGGTGCCATAATTGGTACGAACCGTGGCGAGCACCGAAGCCCGGCCGGTCTTCGCACAAATGGCAATTGCGCCCGGGCCGCCTCCCAAGCACTTCTGAAAGAGATTGCTTGGGAGACGCAAAACGATATCGGGCGACTCGAACGAGTAGTTGGGGAAAGTGATGCTCTAGACATAGCCAATCGCCTATACCGTAAACGTAGACAGCCGAACTGGTCTGCTCCGGAAATTCTTGCCCAATATTCCGAAGATGAGACGACCTCGCATGATCAGAATGGGGTAATATCCTTGCCTGCGAGACGCGTGATCGCCTGACTAAGAACGGCGAAGTCCACCGGCTTGGTGAGATGCTCGACGAAGCCCGCTTGCCGACTGTGTTTGCAGTCGTCTTGCATGCCGAACCCGCTCATCGCGATGCCGAGAACCGGGCGCTCCGTCGCGGTCTTCAGGCGGACCAGAAGCTCCGTGCCGCGACCGTCGGGGAGACCGATATCCGAGATGAGGATGTCGAACTCGAAGCTCTCAGCGACTTTGAGGGCCTGCGCGATGCTGGGGGCAGTACGCACTTCATGACCTTGCCCGGCCAGCAGCAGGCGCAGGCTCTCGGCGGTATCCCAATGGTCATCAACCACAAGAATGCGGATCGCGCCGAGACGCGTTGTCCCAGCAGCATTTGATGATTTCTCGCCCTTGGTAGTGGCAGAACAGGGGAGCTTAACGATAAACGAAGCGCCGGCGCCCAGCCCCGAACTGTGAGCTTCGATCGTCCCTCCATGGAGCTCGACAAGCGCCTTGCAGATGGCAAGGCCGAGGCCCAACCCGGAGGAGGAATTCCGTGTGCCCTGCTCGAAAGCATCAAAAATGCGGCTGAGCTTGTGAGGCTCAATCCCGGCGCCCGTGTCGTTCACTTCCACGTGCAGCCAGCCTTCGGAGTTCGCCGTCCGGATGCAGATCTTCCCTGCCTCGGGGGTGAATTTCACGGCATTGCTCACCAGGTTCCAGAAAATCTGACGGAGGCGCGCGGGGTCCGCTTCAAGTCGGGTGTTCTCCGCTTCGATCTGCTCGAGTAGTTTGGCCTTGGGCCGCCCGGTGTCCGCATGGCAAATGGCTATTGCGTCGCGCAGAATCTCGTGTGCATCGACAGGCTCCTTTCGCAGCGTGAGCTTTCCGCTGCGGACACGGGCCAAATCGAGAAGATCATCAATTAGCCGCGCCTCGACTCCAACGTTGCGACGGATGGTCGCGACCGCTTCTCGAATGTGCGGCGGACAATCTTCATCCTTTTCCAGCAGCGCTACTGCGTAAACGATAGGAGTCAGCGGGGTGCGGAGTTCGTGGGAAAGCATGGCAAGGAAGCGGTCCTTGGCCGCATTGGCTGCCTCAGCCTCTGCGCGCGCCGCTTCCGCCTTGATCCGTCGCATCCGTTCCTCCGCCTCGCGCTCGAGGACAGCATTCTGGGCCTCGAGCTTCACATTTAGGGCGGCAAGAGCCCGCGTTTTGCGGAAAAGATCGACAAACACATTGACTTTCGAGCGCAGCACCGCGGGATTGATCGGTTTCGTCAAGTAATCCACGGCTCCGACATCATAAGCGAGCACGGCATCCTCATCTTCAAGGTAGTGTGCCGTGAGAAAGATGATAGGGATATGCTGTGTGCGTTTGCGCTGCTTGATAAGGCGGGCGAGTTCAATGCCATTGACTTCCGGCATCTGAACATCGAGCACAATGGCAGCGAACTCCTGTCTCATTAGCGCAAGCAGCGCCTCGTTTCCGGTTTGAGCCTTTTCGATCGTATAGTTTCCTCCCTCTAACACGCTTTCAAGTGCGAAGAGATTACGCGGGTCGTCATCCACCAAGAGCACGGTGGCCGGTGTTGCGGGCGCCGGCATCTCAATTTGCTCTGTTTCGGACTCGCCCGGAAGAATGCGTTCGGTAGCTACCATGAAAATGGGCGTCGCTTGCCCTACCGGTGGAGCCAGACTCGCAGGAGAGAGAGCAATTGATCGGTGTTCACTGGTTTGGCGATATAGTCACTCGCGCCGGCCGCCAAGCATTTCTCGCGATCGCCTTTCATTGCCTTCGCCGTGAGCGCGAGAATCGGCAGACCGCGAAACTCGGGGACTTTCCGAATCTCGCGCATCGTCTGGTAGCCATCCATTTCTGGCATCATAATATCCACGAGCACGATCGACAGGTCGCTGGTTTCCCGGATCATCCCGATGGCCTGCCGGCCGTTCGTGGCGCTCAACACTTCCATATCCTGATCTTCCAGAACGATCGAAAGCGCGAAAATATTCCGGGCGTCGTCATCCACGATGAGCACTTTGCGACCTCGCAAGGCTTCGTTGGACTCGTGAAGCCGACGGAGCATCTGCTGCTTGCCTTCCGGTAGATCGGCAATCACGCGATGAAGGAAAAGGGCAGTTTCGTCCAGCAAACGTTCGGGAGACTGGACCTCCTTCAGAACGATGCTTTTGGCAGCGGCATGCAGCCGCTTCTGCTCATCATCGGATAATTGCTTACCGGTAAAAACGACGATGGGAACATCACGGAGACTGCGCTCTTCCTGGAGCTTGTCGAGGAGTTCGAAGCCGGCCATATCGGGCAGCCGAAGGTCGAGTACACAGCAGTCGAACGGGCGATCCAGGAGCGCACTGAAAGCTTCAACGTCCGTTGAGGCGGTCGTAATCTCGATATCGTGGTGGCCAAGCAACTCGATGATGCTTTGCTGTTCCACGTCATTGTGCTCGACCACCAGCAGTCGCTTCGTTCTTGGGGCCACGAAGGTCTTGATGCGATCGAAGGCGCTCTCTAAATCCTCGGTCATCGCGGGCTTTACCAGGTAGGAAAAGGCCCCGTGGGAGAGGCCGTGCTGCCGTTCCTCCTCAATTGTGATGATCTGGACCGGAATTTGGCGCGTCTCAGGCGAGAGCTTGAGGTTGTTAAGCACGGTCCAACCGAGCATGTCGGACAGAAAAATATCCAGCGTGATCACCGTCGGTCGATACTGGCGGGCCAGGATGATGGCTTCGTGGCCGCGTGTCGCCACAAGGCCTTTGAATCCCTTGTCGCGCGCCAAACCCAAGAGCACCCGCGCATAGTGCGGGTCGTCTTCGACAATGAGCACGGCGAGATCATCCGGGGAAATGTGTTTGCGGTCGTCGGGAATCCGTTCCTCACGCGAGACGGGCAGGACTGGCAACGCCAGTGAAGCGGCGCCGCGCGTTTGCCTCAAGAGGTTACCCACCGGAGCGGTCGTTGGAGCGGCTGGGCCGGTGTATTGCAGCGGGAGATAGAGCGTAAAGGTGCTACCCTCTCCGAGTTTGCTAGTCAGCCTGATCTCGCCTCCGAGCAGCGAGGCGAGTTCCCGCGATATGGCCAGTCCAAGGCCTGTGCCTCCGTATTTTCGCGAGGTCCCGGCGTCCGCTTGCTGGAAGGCCTCGAAGATGAGACGCTGCTTTTCAGGCGGGATGCCGATGCCCGTGTCGTTGATAGCCAGCGTGAACACCTCTTCCGCGCGACTAAGGCTTGGATTGTCGGGGCTCCAGCCATCCTTAACCAGGCGGACCTTCATGTTGACCTCTCCGCGTGCGGTGAACTTGAAGGCATTTGAGAGGAGATTCTTGATTATCTGCTGCAGGCGTTTCAAGTCGCTTGTGAACGAGCCCGGCAAGCCCGCATCAAACTCAACTGTGAATGGCAGATTGTTGCTCTCCGCGATATGACGGAAGCTGCGTTCGACCGATTCCTTGAGCGATGCAAAACTGATCTCTTCGGCCTCGACGGTGACCGTCCCGGACTCGATTTTCGAGAGGTCGAGGATATCATTGATGAGGTTGAGCAGATCGTATCCGGCAGAGTGGATGTTGCGGGCAAACTCGATCTGCTTAGGCTGCAGGTTGCCCGCGGTGTTCTCGGCGAGTTCCTGACCGAGGATGAGGATCGAGTTGAGCGGTGTGCGCAGCTCATGCGACATGTTCGCGAGGAACTCAGATTTATATTTCGAGGTGAGGACGAGTTCCGCGGCCTTTTCCTCGAGGGCGCTCCGGGCCTGTTCGATTTCCATGTTTTTGCGCTCGACTTCCGCGTTCTGGTCAGCGAGCTGCCGGGCCTTTTGTTCGAGTTCTTCGTTGGTCTGCTGGAGTTCCTTTTGTCCCGCCTGCAGCTCCACCGTGAGTTGCTGGCTTTGCTGGAGCAAGCCCTCGGTGCGCATGGTCGCTTCGATCGTGTTCAGTACCACACCGATGGATTGTGTCAGCTGTTCGAGGAAGCTTAGATGGGCATCCGTGAACCGATGGAGCGAGGCCAGCTCAATTACCGCCTTCGTCTGTCCTTCGAAGAGCACCGGCAGCACGACCACGCTGGCTGGCTGCGCCCAGCCCAAAGAAGAATGGATCGGCATATAGCCGGCGGGCACGTCGGAAAGCAGTATGCGCTGATTTTCCTTTGCGCATTGTCCGACAAGCCCTTCTCCCACCGCTATCGAATCGGGAAGGTCGGAGCTGCTTGCATAACTGGCAAGACGCCGCAGGGAGGGGCTTTCGCCATCGGGCGCCGTCATCTGGTAAATGGTTCCGCGCTGGGCGTTGACCAAGGGCGCCAGCTCCGAAAGCAGCATTCCTCCCACAGTGAAAAGATCGCGCTGTCCCTGCAACATGCGAGTGAACTTCGCGAGATTGGTCTTGAGCCAGTCCTGGTCTTGGTTGCGCTCCGTGGTGACGCGGAGGTTGTCGATCATGGTGTTGATGTTGTCCTTCAACTCCGCGACTTCCCCGCGCGCATCCACCTGGATCGAGCGCGTGAGATCGCCCTTGGTGACGGCGGTTGCGACCTCAGCGATGGCGCGCACCTGCGTGGTGAGGTTGGCGGCGAGGAGATTGACGTTCGCCGTGAGATCCTCCCATGTGCCGGCGGTGCCTGGAACGTTGGCCTGTCCGCCCAGACGGCCTTCAACACCGACTTCACGCGCCACGGTGGTCACCTGATCGGCGAACGTGGCGAGGGTATCGGTCATGCTATTGATTGTCTCGGCGAGAGCGGCGACCTCGCCCTTGGCCTGAACGGTTAGCTTCTGGCGCAAGTTTCCGGTGGCGACCGCTGTCACCACTTTTACAATACCGCGCACCTGGTCAGTCAGGTTGGCTGCCATGACGTTCACTGAATCCGTGAGATCCTTCCAGGTGCCCGCCACGCCCGGCACCTGCGCTTGCCCTCCGAGTTTGCCCTCAGTGCCGACCTCGCGCGCCACCCGGGTGACTTCCGCTGCAAAGGCGTTGAGCTGGTCCACCATCGTGTTGATAGTGTTCTTGAGTTCGAGGATCTCGCCCTTCACATCGACAGTGATTTTCCTGGACAAATCGCCGCGCGCAACGGCGGTCGTCACCTCGGCGATGTTGCGGACCTGGGCAGTCAGGTTAGTGCCCATCGCATTGACCGAATCGGTAAGGTCCTTCCACGTGCCGGCCACACCCGGCACGACGGCCTGCACGCCAAGGCGTCCTTCGGTGCCAACCTCGCGTGCCACGCGGGTCACCTCCGAGGCGAAGGATCGCAACTGCTCGACCATCGTGTTAATGGTTTCCTTAAGTTGTAAAATCTCGCCGCGGACGTCCACGGCGATCTTGCGCGAGAGATCGCCATTGGCTACGGCGATGGTCACTTCCGCTATATTGCGGACCTGGCCAGTCAGATTGGACGCCATCGAGTTTACGTTATCCGTGAGATCTTTCCACGTTCCCGCCACACCGGAGACCTGCGCCTGGCCGCCGAGCTTGCCTTCGGTGCCAACCTCGCGCGCCACGCGACTCACCTCTGAGGCGAAGGCGTTGAGCTGATCCACCATCGTGTTGATCGTGTCTTTTAACTCGAGGATCTCGCCCTTCACGTCCACCGTGATCTTGCGCGAGAGGTCGCCGCGAGCCACGGCGGTGGTAACTTCGGCGATGTTTCGCACTTGACCGGTCAGGTTGTTCGCCATCGAGTTGACATTGTCTGTAAGATCCTTCCACGTCCCGGCCACGTCCGGAACTTGGGCCTGTCCGCCAAGCTTGCCCTCGGTGCCGACTTCGCGTGCCACGCGGCTCACCTCCGAGGCAAAGGCGTTCAACTGGTCCACCATCGTGTTCATGGTTTTCTTGAGCTGAAGAATCTCGCCTTTCACATCCACTGTGATCTTTCTCGAGAGGTCACCGCGCGCGATGGCTGTCGCCACGTCGGCGATGTTGCGCACCTGCGCGGTGAGGTTCGACGCCATTGAGTTCACGTTGTCCGTGAGATCCTTCCAGGTCCCGGCCACACCACGAACCTGCGCCTGGCCGCCGAGCTTCCCCTCGGTGCCGACCTCGCGAGCGACGCGCGTTACTTCGGAGGTGAAGACAGCGAGCTGGTCAATCATTCGATTTACCAATTTGGCCGAATGCAAAAACTCGCCTCGCAAACGGCGACCGTCCACTTCAAGGGCCATCATTTGCCCCAGATCGCCCTTCGCCACCGCGCCGATTGTGCGGGTGACCTCTGTGGTGGGCCGCGCAAGGTCGTCCATGAGTGTGTTGAGAGCTTCGACTTCGTCGGCCCAGCCTCCGACGAAACCGCTCGTTGCCATGCGCTGTCGCAGACGGCCCTCCTTTCCGACCACCCGGGCAACATGCGAGGCTTGTCGTGCGCGGCGCTCACTCATCGCCACGACTTCATTGAAGGCATCGGCAATCTTCCCCTCTACCCCTGTCCATCCTATCGGCAGACGGGTGGAAAAGTCCCCGTTGCGGAAGGCCAGCATCGCTTGCAGCAGGTCGACCTCGAAGGAGGCGCCGTCGCTGCCGTTGGCATTGCGGGCATTGCCCCGAGATGCCAGCCGGGCAGCGCT
>JAXIPG010000033.1:0-8226 GCA_045403045.1 Terrimicrobiaceae bacterium | reverse complement strand
CTCTGCCCCATACAAGCCTCTGCCCCATACGCCTCCGATGGTGCCTACGTAAACTTCATGACGGAAGAAGAAAGCGATCGGGTGGCCGCTGCTTACGGCGCCAATTATGATCGCCTGGCGCAGATCAAAAAACAGTACGATCCGGACAATTTGTTCCATCTGAACCAGAACATCAAACCGTCGCCTCGACAGGGGTCGCGAAACGAGAATTTCCGTGCACCCGCCCCAAAAGAGCGATTTGTCCCCTGCTGACCGAAAGCCGTATTGGAACTCTTTCCGCCCGTACCAGGGCTGAAAATCAAAACTAAACAACGACCAAACCCAACTAAAAAACAGCAATCACCCGAAGCTCTACTTCGTTATTCGGGGGGAAAAATCTATGAACGCATTTCTCACTAGGCCAGTCTTGGAGCACGCCATGTCCGTGCATGCGAGCGCAGCGCCAAGCGACGTGGCAAAGATGGTCTCTGGCCGCCTTCCAACTAGCTCATTCGTGTTATGCAGGCCTAATTTGCCATGCCGCGCGAATGCTGCGTCGCGTTGGATGTATCCAGAAATTCACCAATCTGTTACGTACTTTCCGGATCTCGTCGCTACATCCGGTCGAGCGCCTGCACAAGGAGCGGGTCGAAGTTGGTCGTGAGGTAGAGTTGAAAACCGGTGATCTCGGCCAACTCGAAGTGCCTCTGGGGGCTCCAGATTTTTCTCCTGCACGAGGGTTACAAGCCGGGTATAGGCGCTCTGCTTTTTTCCCTGGCCTGCCATTGTTCAACGTTCGAACGCCCAGCTCAATTTTGTCTGAGCAGCGGAGTTGCTCAAGGCGAGGAGGAGCGAACTCGATGGTTCTTTCGCCACGAGCGAATCAAGCCAGATCGCCCTGAGCGCGCTGCACGTCGCCGACGCTCAGGGGCGGACCACCCCGTAGTGGCGGAAGCAGGGTAACGCCTGTGGAGCGAAGGGGGTGGGCCACCCGTGTCGAGATCGGTTTCGTCAACTGGCAACAGGAGGAACCGACAGGTTTCGACCGAAAGGGTGGCACGAGCCGGATACGCCGAGAGGCTTACGTCCGGTTCTGCGAGGGGCTCGGGGTGAAAATCCCCGGGCCTCCTCGGCATCTGGAAACGGAAGAAACGGTCAGATATTCAGACACCGACAAACCGAAAGGGTCGGAAACACAGTTACGGCTGAACCTAATTCCACCGCGCCAGATCTCGACTCTACCGCCTATCCTACAAGGCTTGCGCGGTGAATATTTTCCGCCAGCAATAGTCAGACGGGGGCGAACTTTGGCGCAAGACGCTATCGGCGCTGACACCATATCAATCAGGCTGCATTACCCGATTCGGAAAAGACGCCAGTGGACGTCTTCCGAACCCCAGAGCCCTGGCTGCCCACTCTGCGTAAACCGCAGGTACTGAGAGCAGAGGGCAGCTCCCTTTCGATCACCTCAGTTGATAAAGCATCTCTGTGTGAGGATTTCATCCGAATCGTTCTCGTCGGTCGGGTTCAGCCTTTTCCGCAGGACTGTCTTTCCTATTGGCTCGTGCCTCCCAGCAACGCTGCTACGAAATTGTTGTGGAAAACGCCGTTCGGATCGCACGTTCGGCGGTAGGCGTCGAAGGCCTTGACTCGAGCGCCGCGGCGCTTCGCGAGATCTGCCAGAAAACCCGGGTTGAATGGCGGCGAAAAAGATCCAGCAGGTTGACTCGGGTCGTAGAAGCCGAACACCTTGCCGGTGTGTGGCATTCCTCCCAAGGCAACCCAGGCTCGCTCGATGTCTGCGAAGAAATGAAGCAATCTGGCGGGGTACTCAGACGCCGCGACGGCCGGCACGTACCCGATAAGGTCCAGATTGACGAATGTCGCGTTGGGGGTTTCCGTGTAAGTTCCAGCCAGTGCGGTGTCGCCGCCGCGAACGAACCGGAACTCCATCGGGGCAACCACTAGGAAGTCGGTAGAACTCTGGAGACGAGCCATTACCGCTTCAAGGCCCTTCCAGGCCTTGCTGAGCCCCACGTCGTCGAGAGCCGGAAGTTCGACAAAATAGGACATGAAGATCACGCGGGACGCCTTGGTCAGCCACAAGTCAGAGTAGAGAGTCGTGGCCTGATCGAATAGCTCTTCGACCGTGAGGTATCCCGTATCAATGATCGTGCTCGCTGCAGATTTGATTCCGGCGTACTGAGCCGCGATGAGGGGAGGCTCGATGATGGGCTCTAAGGGTATCAAATAGGGAGCGCCGAAGATCGCGTTTCCCGCCAGGGCGCACGCATTCGGGACGGTTGTCCTCAAGTTTGGAGTCTTCGTCGACGGGGACGAGACCACGTCCCACCACAAGACGAGAAACTTGTTGGAGTATGGGTTGAGGAAGGACTCAACGCGGTCATGGCTCCCGAGCAGCGTCTTGAACTGAGCGATGAAAGCCTTCTCGTCCTTACACGTAATTTGGCTGTTCTTGCCCGATCTCAACGTCGTGGCCCACGGGCGCGGCATCACATCCACGGTGACCGAGGTGACAACTCCCAGCGCACCGAGAGAGACGCGCGCGAACCGTAAGGGCGACCAACCATCCACTGGCGGCGTCTGTGTGTTGATGGTTTTCACCTGGCCATCCGGACCGATGATGCTGAACGACGAGACCGTTTCCGCGAAGATCGGCGCGTTGATTGTCGCGCCGTGCACGTCGACCGCCGTCATCCCGCCAAGGCTGAAGAAGCCGCCGGCAGTAACAGTCTTTAGCATCATGTTATTCGCGGTCAGGAACGCATCCAACTCGTCCTCGCGGACGCCAGTATTCACCGTGACCGTACCCTCCGATGGATGCAACACGATGGACTGATTGCCGCCGGGACCTAAGTCCTTATAGCAGGAGAGGTCGATGAGCCAGCGGGTAGGACTCAGGGTGGTGCGATTGTCGGCGGCGACTAACGGCGGCTGTGCATGCCGCTGGCCGGAAACGCGCACCGTCGCGCCAGCCTTCACGGCTTGGCGTACGACGTCTTGAAGTTCAGCGAGGCTCGTCGGAGAGAAGTAGTATTCACCATCGATCGTCATCGTATGAACGATGTTCTGGGCCCAGTTCCTCCACGGCAGAGGCTGGATAGTGAAGTCCAAGGTCGTTCCTGTGACTTCGTAAGCGGCCAGCCTGCCGTTATTCGCCGACTGCACCAAGGGTGCCCCCCGGTTACTTGTTCCCCAAACCGCGGAAACGTAAGGCGCCACCCCAATCGCATCCGCCGGGACTCCGATCGATGAAAGTGGAGGACTCACCTTGTACAGGCCCCACTCAAAGTTACCGCTATTCCAAGCGGAAGTATGCCAACTTCCCTTCGAATCAAACCATTGAATCGAAAAGTTCATGACAAAAATGCCATTGTTAAGGCAACCAATTCGCTCGACTTGTCTCATGGGAATCTCTCCAGCGACCTAAGTAGGTTGTGAAATGGAAACGAGACGGTCTGCCAAGATGATGCCAGGCGCCGGCCTCCTGCCAACGATGGATCGCGGGAAGGCCGACGCCGTTCATCACCGGGGCGGGTTTGCTGGCTACTCAATCAAATTGATTGCAAAGCCAATAAAGGTAGTCCCGACCGCGTCATATGTCGCCATCTGACCGTTCGCAGCGAAAGCAACAAACGGCGTTCCCTGACCGGAAGTCCCGAGAACCGCATGCCCGTAGGGAGTCACAGCCAGCGCATCGGCCGGAACACCGATCGTTTGAAGCTCGGGAGTTGTACGGGAGAATCCCACGGAATAATTGCCGCTGTTCCAGTCGCTGGTAGTCCACTTGCCGTCGCTACCAAGCCATTGGACTGAGAAATTGAACACGTACCCGCCCTTGTTGTTGACGGTGATCTTCTGAATTTGTCTCATACTAATTTTTATGTGCTAGGGTTACTGATATTGGATTGTGAATCAGCGCTGCCGCTTCGCCTAGTGTATGGCCCGAAAGGGCTAGCGATGTCCATTTGATAGTGATGAGTGAGACCCCGATAGTGACGAGTGAGACGCTAGCGGGGATAATCGGATCGCTGCCCTCAAGCGTCTTAGTGACGAGTGAGACCCCGATAGTGACGAGTGAGACGCTAACGGGGATGAATCGGATCGCTGGCCTCAAGCGTCTAATGGCGCCGCGTTTAATCGCGACGAGAGCCGGATTCTGACTTGGAGCTCCGATCGGGGTAACACAAGGGACGCTGCGGAGTAACACGGTCTAATCGCAGCGTCCCTTTGTAGGCCCCAAGGTAGCGCCAGTTCGGGTCCGTCCGATTTTTTTCTAATCCAACGACCGCGAGGAAACTGCCTCATCCCAAAGCCCAACTCAGCGCCTCCGCCGTCTGCCGGGTCTGTTCGTAGCCGACATGGGCGTAGCGGACCGTGGTGCGGATGTTCTTGTGGCGGAGGAGTTCCTGGATTTCCCGCAAATCCTTTCCAACATGGTTAAGAAGGATCGTTGCCGCGCTGTGGCGCAAACCGTGCGCGGTGATCTCCCCTACCCCGAGCGCTCTGCACGCCGCGCGTAACCGAAGGTTGAACGCCCGGTTGGGACAGCGGCAAGGATTCTGGACAAAAACCTCGTAGATCTCTTCATGAGCGGGATTTCGCACCTGTGTAATCCGTAAAGGCTGAGCTCTCGTCTCATTGAACTCCCGGATTAAGCCACTTCTTGAAATGTGCCTCGAGACGCGTAAGCATCTCCTCTTTAATGTCTTTTATATCTGTGAACTGGCCCCAACGAGTGATATCGCAGTCTTTGCGGGCGCCCTCAAACTCCACAATGAATTCCTCCACCAACCCCAGCTTGTCCCGGTATTTTTCCCGGAGATGCTGTTTGCAAATGTCCGCCGTTTGTTTCTGCCGGTTTTTGGTTCCTAATCCCATATTATGCCCAGGATTATACCTTGGAACGCTTTAGGAGACGAATTCAAGAGTTGAGGCGGGAGGAGAAAGGGAATTCCTGAGGTGCCTGCGCGCGAACGGTGTTTTTGACTCGAATCCTTGCCGCTGTCCGACTTGAGTTACATTCTCGTGGCGCTCCGGCAAAAGATTCTCAACATTCACCACGCTTGGCCCCGCAGACTTATGGGCAAAGACTTGCCAGCGGTGACAGAGACTCTGCGGGAGCTTGAATTTTCGCTCTTGGCCGAGCTGCGCGATATCGGTCGTGCTGGCGAACCCGGCTTTCTCGAAGAGCGTGAGAGCGAACAAGACGATGACGATCGACACGCGGTGCCAGCAGCAGACGTGGAGAGTCAGCCTCCGAAATCCAAGACGAAGGGCAACAAGCAGCGTGGACGGCGCTGAGGACGACCCGCCCCTTTCTGCGGAAGACGCCTGGCTTCTGCGCTTGGACCTGGACGCGCTCAACGACCGTGAAGTTGCCGAAATAAAGCGCTACTACAGGGCACTCAAGCTGCCACCGCCCTGCGACATTGAAGCAACTCGCGAGCTAATCAGGCGGGCACGAGACTGCAAGGGCGATATCGTTCGCGGCTTTGATGACGAGAAAGACGTCAGCTGGTGGAAGTCGGATTTCAAGATCCTGAAGCCGCCGGATGACAGCACACAAGCGGATTGAAAAGTCTCTTTTGACACAGCCTTACGCCGAGATCTCGACTACAAAGGGCGCTCGCAAGCGCAGCATGGCGAAGACTCGGCGCGTAGGAACAGCGCCCCGCGCCCGGATCAAGTATTCCCCTCTTGTCGGAAGTTTGTCCGTGCGCCATTGCGACGCCCGAGAAGCAAACCAGTGAACTTCGAACTTCAACTGCTCGGCTTCCTCGCGGCTAAAAGTGATGACTTCCTCGACGACGAAAGCGCTGCCGAGCCCTGCTTTGTTGTTTGCTGGGTGCGGTACCCACACAGCGCTCGGAATAGGCTGGAGGGCTTCATGCAATCCGGAACGGAAGAAGCGCGCCGGTCGCGGCTCCGTCTTTGGGTCGCGAGCGTTAGGGCTATCTGAACAGAGAACAAAGACTGGCGACGAAGCGGGCAACAAACTGCGCCACGCGTCCAGAGACTTCCTGCGCTGGAACGACCACAGCGTCCAGCCGTTGGCCGCAATCTCATCGCGCTTGCGACGGATGATCGCTTCTCGCAACTCGCCGCCATGGACGCCGAATGGGTGCCAGAAGCCGTGCGTGAAATTTTCGATTGTTGTCATTTTGTCACTACCATTGCGGGGAGATCGCGGTCTCTCTTGCAAAACCGGTCCTACGCAGTGTGGCGCGCAGCCTACGCTGTCCTAGCGCAGGATCCGATCGCCTTTCGAGACTTGCCGAGCTTCGACTCGTCCAAGAGATCGCTCTCGACCTCGATGATTGCCCATCGGTCTGCCTTGTTGGGCGTGACCTTGCATGTAACGAGAGCGAAGTAAAGAGCGTAGGCTGTCGTTAGATACACGCGGTCTGCGCCCGAGGGTTGATCTTTCCAGTTGCCCCGCCGCTTCCCTCGCGGCTTGATCCCTTCCTTCAATATGAGACGAGCCAGCGGCTCGCTCGTTCCGTGATAGAGTTTCACTTGCGTGGTTGCTTTGATTCGGCGACGCGTAGAGGCGTCGCTTGCTTTGTTGGGTTAACAAACGCGCAATTGCGCATGAAAATGCCCAATATCTTGCCTCCGGATACATTACCTGTAATGGCGACTTTTGTGCCCTTCGAACATTTGGCCAGCGTTGGCTTGTCAGCTTTGCTAAACATGCACTGGATATAAGAGTCACCGGCGTCGAGCGTGACATAAGGCGTTCCCACAATATCCGTGCCGATGTCGTCGATTCTGCCGATCACGATAACTTCTTTTTTGCCGTATGTTTCTTCAGCAGCAATGATATTGTCTTCGTAGGCTTGGAAGAGCGCATCAGCGCTAATCACAAGGGGTTCCGCTTTCGGTTCAGAAGGTTTCTCCGCCGGTTCCACTTTCGGTTCAATACGTTTCTCCGGCGGGAGTGGCGGCCGAGTTTTTGGCGCGACTACTAAAGCGTCAGTAGGTGCCGCTGTGTTAGCTTTTGAAGGACCCTCGATGGCGGCTGCGATGACGGCGAGGGTTACGACGAGCATAATGCTGCCCGTAATGATGGTCATGATGATTTTGATTAGTTTTCTCATTTGGTTTGGTTTTGGTTTTTCGAAGAATCTGCCTCGTTCAGTGCTCCAAGGGCCAAAGCGAAGCAGAAGGCGAGGAAGCGCCAGGCTATTTGATTTTGTGGACGCCGGTTACCACGCAGCTCTTCCCGAACATTTCCATGACCGTGCGCCGTGCCTCGCTCGATGACTCCGCTTGCACGGTGATGTCTCTGCCACTTCCACGGATCGAGTAATGCACGCGATAGGTGCTTGCCCAAGCACTACTGCTTAGGAGCAGGAACGCGATCACGACTAATTCTTTTATTCTCATTTCGTTTTGGTATGTTCATCGAGTTGTTCGCGCACAGATTTTATTTTCGCCCTGTTCGTTCATGATGTTGTTGCCTTGGCAGACCTCCCTCGCGAGAGGTTTCTTTCCCTAGGCCGGGAACTCGTCAGTGCCTATCGCGACCCCTTTTCCCAAGCGAATCGAGACTGCTGCCGGCTTCGCCTTCGCCCATCGAGCCATCACGGCTGCTCGCGCTTGCTCGCTGGTACGAGCTTTAGTTGGTCCCTTCACCTGGCCACCTTTGCGACCAAGGGCTATTGCGTGTGGATCTTTCATTGCGTGTGATATATACGCAGAATACGCGAGCGCTTGCGTACCTTCTCAGGTCTATCTAAAGCGTTCACCAACCAGAGCCCGAGTCGAGCGGTGCCGTCACGACGCTGCGCGACCCGCTTCGTCCTCCATTCGAATAATGGTCCGTTCGCCCTTTAAGAGGTGTCCAAAGCCGAGAACGGAGCGCTGTTTGTTCTCGACGTAATGCGCGGCTGTTACCGCAACGTCGGCGTGACGCAGCATTTCCTGGGCGGCAGTGAGCCCATAGCGGGCATTGATCTGGCTTCCGTATTCCTTCCGGAGGGTGTGCAGCGGAGTTCTCCGCAGATCCTCGCCGGGCGAAACGCCTCAAGCCCTTAACGGAGGTTTTCGATCAGATGTGGCCAGTACGCGTCGTTGGGCTTTCTTCTAGAGATTTGGATCTGGGGACGGAACGCTGCCCTTTCCTTGGGCAGCGTCGCGAGCGCCAGGCCTTCCGCCTGCGGAACTTTAGACACCCCAGCAACGCCCAAAGGCATTCAATCGAGTGGTAAGATCGACGGG
>JAXIPG010000044.1:0-23465 GCA_045403045.1 Terrimicrobiaceae bacterium | reverse complement strand
GTTGCGCGAGCGGTCTGACGCACCTCGGTGAGTTTCGCGATGAACGTCTCGCGGTGCATTTATCGTGTAATATCACGATATGCTGCACGTTGTAAACCTTGATCGCTGCTACGCCAACGCGCTCACGGCGGAGGGCAAGGGGCTCAGCCGAACCGCTGAGGTCACCGAAGCAGCTTTGCGCTTCCCATGATCATTGCACATGGATCAAAGTCTCGATATGGCCGATGAACAATACACACAAATTCGACGTTGGGTTACTGACCGCCTTGCTTCAGAAGAATCGTTCGAGACGCGTCCATATGACTTTTGCAAGGAGTTCGGACTGACGACTCCATTTGAGCCCCCAGGGGCATTGGTTGGCGAGCTTGGAGGACGACGACGGCGAGTAAAACCACAAAACTTATCGGCCTTTCCGCCTCAAATCGTAATCCGCTGCCATTTCGCTGCCAAATGCTGCCAATTTTAGGGTCATTTTGGTGTCACTCCATGCATCTATATGCATATTCGCAGGTTGGCTGAATCCCCTGTATTCATGCGGTTTGACTGGTTTTCTAGAGTAAAAGTGCGGATTCGCAATGGTGCATCGCGTAGGACTCGAACCTACAACCAAGAGATTAAGAGTCTCCTGCTCTACCATTGAGCTAGCGATGCATTTCCAGAGTAAAATGACCGATTGCTGTTGACGCTTTCACATCCGCTTTCTACATCGTCCGGCGGAACGACGGAAAACATATGCAAACCCCGGCAAGCCAAAGCAAGACGTGGCGCAAAACGAATGTTGCAAATCTCTACGTGCATCGGAACGGAGGATATTACTTCCGGGTGACGGTCGGTGGCAAGCAGATATGGAAAGCCTGCGCACGAAGTTGAAGAGTGTGGCCGAAGCCAGAGCCATCGAAAAACACCGCGCCCTTCGTGCTGCCGAAAAGACAATCCTCGCCGCGAGGACCGGCACGCTGACCATCGGGCAGGCAATCTCGCTTGCCTTGCAGGAAGTTGACCAGATCCCGGACTTGAAACCACGATCTTCGACACCTGTTCGCCACAACGTTGATTGAACACGGGATCGACATCCCGACCGTGGCGCGCCTTGCCAAAAAGTAAGAAGTAAGAATTAAGAAGTAAGAATGAAGAAGGAAAGAGTGCGACCCCGAGGAACAGACCAGGCATGATAGCCTTTCTTCCTTCATCCTTCTTCCTTCTGCCTTGTTGAGCGCCTCTGTCGACGAACGCGCTTAAAACGTGACTCGAAAGCCTGCAGAAACGTTGTTCGATAGATAGTTGGTGCGGAGTTCGCCGTCGTAGTAGGCGTAGGTGCTAATGCGATAAAGCCGGATCTTCATTTGGGCCCCGCCGGGGCTGACTTTTGCCGTAGTTGCAGATTGAATCGCCACAAGGTGCAGATAGGTTGTATATGATTATCTGGGCGGCGTAGTTCATACACTCGACGAGACCTTCATGAATGCAGAATCCCAGAAAGCTGTTTTCAGAAAGAATACTCCCTTGAGAGGCGACTGGCAAAAGCATGTTCTTGCTTCCATCGGGTATCTCGAGCTGGGAATGTTGGATGATGCCGAGACGGCGCTCGAAGAGATTGCACCCGAGGACAAGAACCGCAACGAAGTCCTAGGCGCGCGCGTTGCTCTCTACGCGGCAGCCAAGAAGTGGGACATGGCCGCCGCGGTTGCCAGCCATCTCGTTAAGGTCGAGCCTGAAAACGCGGGCTGGTGGATCAATCTCGCCTATTCAGTCAGGCGGGTCGAGAGTGTCGAGAAGGCAGAAGCCATTCTGCTGCGAGCGCAAGCGATACATCCCAAGAATGCTCTAATCGCCTTCAACCTCGCCTGCTACGCAAGCGTGACTGCCCGCATCGAGGAAGCGAAAGCACGTCTGCGGCATGCCATTGATCTTGATAAGCGCGTTCGAACCCTGGCGATCGCCGATAAAGATCTTCGGCCCTTGTGGGATTGGATCAGCGGTTTGGAGTAGAGCAAATGCCGAAACAGCATTTGCTCCAAGTCGTTCAGCAAAGTCTTCCGCCCTGAGCTATATCTGGGCCGACGAATACTGGGTTCGCGCTTACAACATCCCTGACTACCGGACCGAGGCACAGAACATCCCGCGCATAGCGCAGTTTCATTTTCCGTCGGTGATTCTCGGCGCCGCGCTGATCGCCGCCGCAGTAGTCTATAAAAAGCTGTTGTCCCCTTCGCCCGATGGATTCCCCTCGTATTTCACCTATCTCACACTCGCGTCGATCGTGCCGTCGGCGGGTTTCTTCCACGCGGCCCAGCCATTCATCAACTGGCGAGCCTTCAGCTTTACGTTCTTTCTCATCCTGCTGATCAGCCTGCTGTGGGAAGTCACGCTGGGAATCCCTTATGGCTGGTGGGGCTACCGGCCGCAAACGATGCTCGGGCTCACCATCGGCGCCTGGTCGGGCATGCCAGTCGAGGCCGTCTGTGTTTGGTTTGCGGTGAGCTTTACGACCGTGATCACCTACGAAGTCATCAAGATCTGGCAGGCGCTGGGAAAAAACGCGCTGGAGGCCTTTTTTTGGTCTTCGACGGCCTTCGTGCGGTAATTCCGCCGCGTCAAGCACCGGTTCCTTCGGACATGTGCCATAAAGGCGCCTTTGCCGGAAAATCATTTGCCGCTTTGCCTAAGGAGCCGGGATGAGAGTAGAACTGCATGCCATGCTTTCCGGCGCCGCAAGATCCCTGCTAGTCCTAGCCTTATCTGGCGTCTCTGCCATTAGCCTATTCGCGCAGACGACTCCCGGAAAGCCCGCCGCGACCCGCATCGAGCCCGGATTGGAAAATGCTGTGAAGTGGAAATGGCGTGTTGCGCCATCCGACGAGAAAGATTGGGGCCTCGAGTTGCCGCGTCTGACACGGCCGTCGCCCGACCCGGCCTCCGCACCCCCGCAACCGGAAAATCGATCCACCCTTTACGAGGTGAAGCGCGGTGATGCGCTGATTCTCATCGGGAAAAGGTTTGGCGTGACGGTTGCTCAAGTTAAGGAGTTTAACGGCTTGAAAGACGACAAGATCCGCATCGGCCAGGTTTTGAAGATTCCAACTGTCGCTGAACTCAGTGCGATGACTCCTCCTTCGCAATCCGCGAACACCCCCTCAGCGAACAAGGACAAGCCGGCGAAATCCCCCGGACCAAGGCTCAGTTCGCAGGCCGCAGTCGAGCTGGAAAATGTCAGGCTTCAGGTTTTCTTGGACCGAGAGCAGTTCTCGGCCGGCCCCATCGTCGGCAAACCGGGTCCGACGTTTAAGAAAGTATTATTTCTTTATCAAAACACGCACGAAGATGCGAAAGACGATGCCTCCCTTGGGGCAAAGGCCCAAGCGGTCGTGGGAAATGTCTTCACCCGTTACACGCTAAAGGCGGAAGACTTCCGGTTCATAGCGCCGCCAAAGGCAGAGACGGTTGATGCAAAGCGATCTCACGTGTCCGCCCCTGCGCATTCGGGAAAGCCCCCTATTGGCTCTCCTGCCATCACTGAAATGCCTCGGACCTATGAGCAACTGACTGCGAGTTCGATGCTTGCCTATCGCACACCGTGGGAGTTCGTCGCGGAACGCTTTCACTGCGGGGAATCCTATTTGCGCAGTCTTAACGACAAACTGCCGGCCATGCCAGGGATCGGGGCGGAATTTCGAGTCCCCAACGTGATTCCTTTTGAAATCGAGAAAGCATTTGATGAGCCACTCCAACCGCAGGCCGATCCCCAAAAACCGATGACGGCCGCCGTGGTCGGCCTTTCGCAATTGAATATCTACCGGGGCGGCGAGCTGGTGGCGGTCATGCCCATGTCGCCCGCCCGTCCCGGTCTGCACGGCCGTGGTTCCTGGACGATTCTTGACGTGATCCCGCGCCCCCGCCTCGCCACGTTCCAGGAAGAGTGGAAAGGACAGACCAAGAAGGCCGATCCACTTTACGGAAGCGCGACTCCGCAGCCTACACCGACACCATTCAAGCCCAAGCTATCGTCGGAACAATACCTTGCCGCGGGTCCGAGAAATCCTGCGGGCATCTTCTGGATCAATCTGGCAAAATCAAACAGCAAGGACCCGCTGCCATATGGTCTGCACGGAACAAGCATTCCCGAACAAATGAACATGCTGGAGAGTATCGGCGGGTTGCGACTGACAAATTGGGACATTGCCCGCGCCGTGCGTCAACTGCCATCCGGCACGCCTCTCGAGTGGAGGCAGCAATAGCGCTTCGCCAATTGGCGAGGGAAATCTCTTGACGCCGCGCCGCGTCGTCGCAATGTTCACCCTCAATCTTATCGAGAGTGGCAGAGGGACTGGCCCTATGAAGCCACGGCAACCGCCCCGGCCCGCAATGCGGTGACGGGGGACCAGGTGCCAAATCCAGCTTCGGCGTGAAAACGCCGGGGGCAGATGAGATGTGACAGCCGATTCCGGCGGTTTGTCCCTTCTTCATTTCCCCACTCTCGTGCGGAGACTAGCCATGAACGAAGATCGCCCTTTCTTTTCCAACCTGAAATGCCGCGAATGTGGGCGCCTGTACGAAAAGGAGGCCATTCATATTTGCGAGTATGACTTTGGTCCCCTGGAAGCTGCCTACGACTACGAAGCCATCCGCGAGAGCATCAGCCGCGAAATTTTCGCCGCCCGTCCACAGAGCATGTGGCGCTACCGGGAATTGCTTCCGATCGATGGCGCCCCGACCGTGGGTGCGGAGGTGGGATTCACTCCGCTTGTCAAGAGCGACCGGCTCGCCAAGGCGCTCGGCGTCTCGGAAGTTTACATCAAGAACGACACCGTCAACTACCCCACCCTCTCCTTCAAGGACCGTGTCGTATCGGTGGCCTTGAGCCGCGCGCGGGAACTCGGGTTCAAGGTTGTTGCCTGTGCCTCCACCGGCAACCTCGCCAATTCGGTCGCTGCCAATGCTGCCGCGGCGGGCTTGAAGAGCTATGTCCTCATTCCCGCCGATCTCGAACAGAGCAAAGTTCTGGGCTCGCTCGTCTATGGCACGAATGTGATCGGCATCCACGGCCCTTATGACCAAGTCAACAGGCTTTGTTCCGAGATTGCCGGCAAATATGGTTGGGGCTTCGTAAACGTCAACCTGCGTCCCTATTACGCCGAAGGCTCAAAGAGCATGGGCTTCGAGATCGCGGAGCAGCTTGGTTGGAAACTCCCGCGCCACACCGTCGTCCCAATGGCCAGCGGCTCGTTGCTGACGAAGATTCACAAGGCGTACAAGGAATTCATCCAGACCGGAATTCTGGAGGACCAGCCGTTCTCGATACATGGCGCCCAGGCAGGCGGCTGTTCACCCATCAGCGAGGCAATGAAGAAGGGCTTGGAAATCGTCAAGCCCGTGCAGAGGCCGCAAACCATCGTCAAGTCCCTCGCCATCGGCACGCCTGCCGACGGCTACTATGCAATCCGCGTAATGAAAGAAACCGGCGGCCACGCCGAGGACGTCACCGACGAAGAGGTCATTGCAGGAATACGTCTTCTCGCCGAGACGGCCGGAATTTTCGCTGAGACGGCCGGTGGTGTCACGGTCGCCTGCGCGAAGAAACTCATCGAGAGAGGCAAGATTCCGCGCAACGAGAGCATCGTTCTCTGTATTACCGGCCATGGCTTGAAAACCCAGGAAGCCGTGCAAGACCGATGCGGTGAGCCTCGCCTCATCAAACCCAGCCTCCGCGAATTCGAATCGCTCGTTGCCGGCGAGATCGAACCCCTCCAGCCCCACCTAGCCACCATCAACCAATAATCCAATGCCCACATCCGTTCGCATCCCTACACCCCTCCGTAAACTCACTAGAGAAGAAGAAGTCGTTCCCGCCGACGGCGAAACGATCTCCGAGATTCTCGAAAGCCTCGAGAAATCCTATCCCGGCCTCGCCGAGCGTATCTGTGACGAACAAGGCAATATCCGCCGCTTCGTCAATGTCTTCCTCAACGATGAAGACATCCGTTTCCTCGACGATAAGAAAACCGCTGTCAAAGAGGGCGACGAAATTAGCATCGTTCCCGCGATCGCAGGAGGATAGCTTTACAAGGCAGAAGTAAGAAGTAAGAAGGAAGAAGGAAGAAGGAAGAAGGAAGACCGGGACATCGGAAGAACGGATCTCGCTTCTTCCAGTGTTTTGTGCTCTCTGTGGAAAATAGATCGATTCCTATGATCCTCACCGACGACCAAAAAGCCGCAATCTCGAAGTGGATCGAAGCGGGTGCCAGCCTTTCCGAGATCCAGAAGCGCTTGAAGGAAGAGTTCCAGATTTCCATTACCTATCTGGAGGCCCGCCTCCTCGCCGATGACCTTAAACTTGCGCTCAAGGAGCCGGAGCGCCCGCCCGAGCCGCGGCCACTCCCGTCCGCCGAGCCGGAAAAGCCAGCCTTGAGCGGAAAAGTTTCGGTTACCATGGACCAGATCACGCGGCCAGGCGCGATGGTCAGTGGACGCGTCACCTTTTCAGACGGCCAGAAAGCCGAGTGGTATCTTGATCAGACGGGTCGCCTGGGCCTCAATCCCAGCACTCCCGGATACCGCCCCGGCCAGCAGGATGTGATGGACTTCCAGGTCGAACTCGAAAAGCTCGCCCGAAGTCAGGGGCTCTAGATTGTCTCCGATTTTGAAAACCGTAATAAATGAGGCAAGTTTTCTGAATCCGCAGATGAGGCAGATTGACGCAGATGGAGAGAAGGACAAGCGGACTGCGCAGGAGTTGGAGCGGCTATGTCTGGCGAGGCGTTCGATAGTTGTAGAGGCCCTTGTGCCAAGGGCCTGTGAGAGACAGGCGGTTGGCACGACCACCTCTACAACGGCAGCGGGCCCACGACTCGATTACAGGCCACTGGCATTCAATCTGCGTCCATCTGTTCGATCTGCGGATTGTTCGACCAGTCCTCGTCCGTTTGGGGCGCAGCTTCAATAGAGCAGATGCCGAAAGAAATTTCCTGAGAGAATGCGTGTTCTCTACCTGGACTGCTTTTCAGGCATCAGCGGAGACATGACGGTCGGGGCTCTTCGGGACCTCGGCGTCGAGGAAAGCGCGTTTCATTCTGCCATTGCCGCGCTGGGCCTTGGCGAAGAGATTCACTCCCATTTTCACCGCGGTGTCCGCCAAGGAATCGCCGGTTGGAAGTTTGAGGCTCACACCCATGACCATGCCGAGCATGTTCACGACGATCACATCCACGGGCGCAGCTTTCGAGAGATTCGGACCTTGATCGAGGGGAGCCGGCTCAGCGATTTCATTAAGGCCAGAAGCATCTCCGTATTCCAACGCATCGCGGTGGCCGAAGGAAAGATTCACGGCATTCCCGCAGAGAACGTCGCGTTTCATGAAGTCGGCGCCTTCGATTCCATCGCTGACATCGTGGCAGCCTGCGCCGGAATTGAAGCTCTGGATGTTGAGCGCGTGCTTGCTTCTTCGCTCGTTGATGGCGCCGGATGGTTGGATTGCGCCCACGGCCGCTTCCCGGTGCCGGCACCGGCAACGCTCGAGATTCTTTCCGGCATTCCGGTCCGGCAGATCGATGACCCACACGAACTTATCACCCCGACCGGCGCCGCCCTGCTCGCAGAGCTCTCCTCTTCTTTCGGTTCATTTCCTGAAATGAAGATCGCAAAAATCGGCTACGGACTCGGAACACGCGACACCGGACCGCGCCCGAACGTCCTCCGCGCGCTCCTAGGCGAGTGCAAGGATACCTTAGAAGCTGAGATCGACGAGATTACCCAGATTGAGACGAATCTTGACGACCTGAGCCCGGAATTGGCCGGAGCCGCCATGGAACGCCTCTTTGCTGCGGGCGCGCTGGATGTGTTCTTCACCGCTGCCCAGATGAAGAAGAATCGGCCGGGATTTGTGCTTACGGTGCTTTGCACCGAGGAGAAGTCTTCCGAGCTAGCGCGTATCCTGCTTACCGAAACTACGGCCTTCGGCGTGCGCATGCATCGTGCGCAGCGGCTGAAGCTGAGGCGGGAGTTTCAGGTGAGGGAAACGCCCTACGGGCCGGTGCGCATCAAGCTGGGTCTTCTCGGAGACGAACTCGTGCAGGCCGTGCCAGAGTACGAATCCTGCCGCGAAGTTGCCCAACGCGCCGGCGTCAGCGTCAGAGACGTCCACATCGCCGCCTGGATCGGTACCCCGCCCAAGCCGGAAGGCTCGAAGCCCGTCTGACTCGCCACGGATTTTCACAGATTCCCACGGATGACAACTATGCGAATCGCTCGCGCCAGGTTATGAAAGGGTCTTGGGACAAAAGGTAACATGCATTGACCTCTTTCATAACCGGGCGCGAGGTATTCGCATTCGCGCTCAGAACAACAATCACACCTTCGCATTGTCCAGCCCGCGAATGATTTCGCTGCCCCAGTTCCGGCCCGGACGCACGTCACGCGGGGCGATCCGGCAGCGGAGGCCTGTCTGTTCGAGCCGCGAGCACATCGCTTGGGCCACCGTCTTGTCTTGGTTCGAATGGGAAATGAAGACGTAGTGCGCCATACTCCTAAGCGCCTTAGCGCTCGCCACCAGCTGCCATACGAGGCGGATTACATAAAAATCCCGGGCCGGATGCAATGACGGAAGCTGGGCTAACGCACAGGGGAAAGGCTCGCGGCACTAACGAAGCTGCGCCTCAAACCGACGAGGATTAATCCAACAATCCGCAGATGACGGGCAGATGGACGCAGATTGAAGACCAAACGCCTGTAATGGAGGCGCGGGCCCGGTGCCGATCTAGAGGCGGTTGCGCCAACCGCCTGTTTATCACAGGCCTTTGACACAAGGGCCTCTACAGCTGTCGGATGCCTCGCCAGACATGGCCGCTCCAACTCCTGCGCGGTCCGCTTGTCGCTTTCTCCATCTGCGTCCATCTGTTTCATCTGCGGATTCCATCAGAAAAACTTGCCTCATTTGTTACGCTTTTCACAATTGAAGACAAGCTCAGAGCCGCCAATTCGTCCTCGTCGTCGACTAGGAGCTGCGAACTTGTCAGAAAAATCTGCGAAAATCTGTGGCCTCTTTTCGACTCTCCGAAGAACAAAGGGTAAGAGGGTAAAAGGATAAAGGGCAACATGCATCAACACCTAGCGCCCCGAACCAGCCTCGACCACCGCACGAAACCCAATGAGCACGACGCGATCAGCGGGATCGAAGTAGAAGCGGAGGGACGACAGCACGTAGTCGCGGAGGCCATCGTACCACGAACCGCCGCGCAACACGCGCGAGGCCGAACCCGGTTCGTATTCGTCCTGGCACCACTCCCAGACATTCCCGCCCAGATCGTAGATGCCGAGTCCATTCGGCCGGAAACTTCCTACCGCTGCCGTGAACACATTTCCGTCGTTAAATCCTTCAATAACTGCCCAATTCGATGGATCGTATCCCGCCGCCTTGAGCTTGGCCAACCCCGCCGGTGCCTTGCATTCCTCACCGCAATAATTTCCGGCGTCATTAGGCGGAGGCCACTGTAAACCCCACGGAAAGACATCCGCGATTTGCCCATTCTTGCTCTTCGCCGTTGCGGCAGCATCCTCTCGACGAGTGCTTCCGAGGGCTCCACCTCTTCCGTACGCACGGAGATTATGAGGATGTCTTTGCCGAATGCGCGCTCGACCTCTTTTATAACCGGACGCGAGCGATTCGCACTCGCGCTCAGCACCACGATCATCACCTTCGCATTGTCAAGCCCGCGAATGATTTCGCTGCCCCAGTTCCTGCCTGGACGCACATCACGCGGGGCGATCCAGCAGCGTATGCCCGCCTGTTCGAGCCGCGTGCACATCGCGCTGGCCACCGTCTTGTCTTGGTTCGAATGGGAAATGAAGACGTCGTGCGCCATACAGGTTCCTAAGCGCCACAGCGCTCGCCACCAGCCGCCATGCAAGCCTGATTACATAATAAATCTCGCGACGAATGCAATGACGGAAGGCTGGTTTTACGGATGCGCCAGCGTCGCGGCCTGTCTGGCTTGCCAGTTCGTCCTCGTCGTCGTCCTCGATTTTCCCGAAAGATTCGAGGTCGAAGGAGAAGCACGAGGACGAGTAGGAGCTGCGGCTTGTCAGAAAAATCCGTGGAAATCTGTGAACATCCGTGGCTGTGAAAACCTTCCGGGGCGCGCCCTACCCCTGCGTCTCATCCCCCAGTGGAACGCGATTCGCGCCGCATACTCCGCGCTTGGAGGAACCAATGAAATCAAAGAACATCTTAGCCTCGCCGCTCCAACTGCCGTCCTTCGCCCGTTCAAGGGCCTGCGAGACATTGATTCCGCTCCAATAAACAAGTTTGAAGGCGCGCTTGATTTCCATGCGGACTTCCGGTGTGAAGCCCGCTCGCCGCAAGCCGACAGCGTTGACGCCGGAGAGCAGATTTTCGCCGTCAGCCGAAACATAGGGCGGGATGTCCTTTCCAAAGCGCGTACCGCCGCGCACCATCGCGAGCTGCCCAATCCGCAGGAATTGGTGAAAGACGGTTCCGCCGCCGAGGACTGCACCGTCGCCGATTTCCACGTAGCCGGCAAGCAGGCAATTGTTGGCGATGACGACATTGTCACCCAGCTTGACGTTATGGCCGAGGTGCGACCCGACCATGAGATAACACTCGTTTCCGACAATAGTCGCTGACCCTTCCTTCGTCCCCCGATGAATGGTCACGTATTCGCGAAAGGTGTTGCCATCTCCAATGCGCACTTCGCTGACCACCGTCTCACGGAAGGCAAAATCCTGGGGAGTCGCGCCGATTATGGCGCCATAACCAACGAAATTTCCGGCGCCCAAGGTAGTTCGGCCTTCGAGGACCGCGTGCGCCTGAACAACGCATCCCGCGCCAAGCTTGACGTTTTCTCCGATAATCGCGTGCGCGCCCACCTCGACATCATCGGCCAGTTGAGCCTGCGCGGAGACAATGGCCGTGGGGTGAATTTTCATAAGGCGCCAGCTTCGCGAAAGCTGAAGTAAGGAGTTCTGCCGCCGTCGGGCAAACCGATGATGATGTGATCGAGCAGGTTAATCTGCAGAAGCTTCGCGGCGTCACCAAGCTGCCGAGTGAGCCGGTGATCTGCCTGGCTTGGCGCCGGATCACCAGAGGGATGATTGTGAATGAGGATCACCGCATAAGCAGAATGGACAATCGCCGGACGGAAAATCTCGCGCGGGTGGGCCACACATTCGTTCAATGAACCGAGCGCCACATCCTCCATGCGGAGCAGGCGCAACTTGGTGTCCAGCAACACAACTTTCAACGATTCACGGTCTCGAGCCTGAAACTCGGCGCCAAAGGTTGCGTAGATGGCCTCCGCGCTGTCCAGGACGGGCCGTTCCGCTCCGCCGCGGGCTAAGCGCTTGCCTAACTCAAAAGCGGCGGCAAGTTCAGCGGCCTTGGCCGGTCCCATGCCCGTCGCAATTTTCGAGAGTTCCGTAGCCTGGCAGCGCGAGAGCGCCCTTAGCGAACCTGTGGCTCTGAGAAGCTCGCCCGCCAGCATGATTGCACTTTTGCCTTTGATCCCCGTGCGGAGAAAAATTGCCAGGAGTTCGGCATCCGTCAGGGAGGCGGCGCCGCGTGCCACGAGCTTTTCTCGGGGACGGTCGCTGGGAGGAATTTCCCGGATGCGCACGGCGGACGATTGCTGGGGCGGGCGATCCGGAATCAAATCGTGCGATTGATCACGCCAATCGGTCAACCAGCCCGATTAGATGGTCGACGATAGCCTGGAGGCCGTTGACATAGCGGTTGACCGGAACGGCTTCCAGGGACTGGCGAGCCTCGCTAAGCATTCTTCGCGCAATCTGCGCGGAGGCGGAGAGCGCTCCGGCGCGATTCAAGAGATCCGCCAGAAATTCCTCGTCAACCCGGTCCTCCCGCAGCAAGAGGTCACGCAAACCGGTGAGATCAAGACCTTGGCGATTCTGCAGCGTGAGGAGAACCGGCAGCGTGAATTTACCCTTGCGGATGTCGGTGCCAAGCGTCTTGCCCGTTTCCTCCTCGGTGCCGGCAAGATCAAGGCAGTCGTCGTAAATTTGATACGCGGTGCCAACCTTCAGACCGAAATTCTTCAGCGCCCCAATCACTGTCGGGCTGGCTTCGCTAATAAAGGCGCCAAGCTCGCAAGCCACGGAAAAGAGCGCCGCAGTCTTCATTTCGATGATGCGATAATAATCCGCCGTGCTCAGTTTCAGATCATAGCGCCTTTGCGTCTGGATGATCTCGCCCGAGCAGACATCGGACGCAGCATCTGCGATGCGGCGGCAGATGGCGTTGTTGCTAAAGCCGGTTGCCAGGCGCAGCGCGTGAGCAAACAGGCAGTCACCCAACAAAACGCTGATTGAACTCCCCCACTTCGCATTGGCGGTCGGTTGATCGCGGCGCAGCTCCGCGCCATCCATGATGTCATCATGAACAAGCGTCGCGACGTGCACCATTTCGACAATCACGGCCAGATCAACATGGCCGGATGTAATGCGTCCCGACGCTCCTCCGGCCAAAAGAGCCAGCACCGGCCGCAACCGCTTGCCACCCTTTTCGCAGACATAGGAAACGTAACCTTCGACGGCGGGATCAAATGCCCTGGCTTGTGCGCGGATTCTCTCCTCAACCGAGTAAAGATGCGGATTGATCAGTTCCAGCGTCTGGGCAAACGCGGCGGCGCTTGCCGGCTGAAGGCCGGACAACTTTGTGATTTTATTCACGAGTCCAGCATTTTGACCGCCCGCAATCTTGTCAATTGCTGATTCACTATCCGCAGGGTTCACAGCTTGTTTCTCAATGCGCGAAGGACCTCTCTAATGATGAAAAACGGAACCAGCATTGCGAGGGCAACGGAAACGCAGAGCAACAGGCCAGGGACCACACGCGCGCGACCGCGGGAGACCGCTAGCAAAGCGGTCCTCACGGCTTCCTCAGGCGTTACGACAAAAGCGGGCATGGCTTCCACATGGGACGCCTTGTCCTCGCCCCCCGGACGGCTTGCGACCGCATGAAATTCGGTCGAGATCGGACCTGGGCAAAGTGCCGTGACCGTGATTCCCCGCGGCCGCAGTTCAATGGCGAGCGCTTCCGAGAGGCTCGTGACGTATGCCTTGCTGGCCGAATAGACGGCCGTGTTCGGCAATGGGATAAAGCCGGATATCGAACTCACATTGAGGATAGCGGCGCGGCCGCCGAGCGTCATGGACGGCAAGAGCAGGTGAGTGAGGTGCGTCAAGGCGGAAATATTCACGTCGATGATCGAACTGACTTTATTCCAGTCGCTCGACTCGAACGGGCCGCGATCACCCAGCCCGGCGTTGTTGATGAGGAAATCCACTTTCACGTTTTGTGATGGAAGCCAATTTACCAGAGCCACCCGTTGGTCTTCCCTTCCGAGATCCGCACCATAAACGTGCACTGTCAGATTGCTATGAAGGGACTCGAGTTCCTCCTTCAGCGCATCCAATCTCTCCAAGCGGCGGGCCACCAAAACGAGGGAATGTACGTGGGGCGCAAGCTGGCGCGCAAATTCCACTCCCAATCCCGAAGAAGCTCCGGTAATCAGTGCCGTGCAACCTTCGTAAAATTTCATAGGGGCGAACTCTCGATGATTGTCTTAAACGTATCCAGTCAAAAACCCTTTACGACCAAGGATGGTTCGCAGATTCGCAGCATCCTTGATTGTGCCAACGCGCCCGTTCGCAACCAAAGTCTCGCCGAGGCCAGCGTCCCCGGCGGAAGCGCAACCGATCGGCATTACCACAAGAAAAGTGAGGAGTTTTATTTCCTGCTAGAAGGCGAGGGCACGATGGAGATCGACGGAGAAACACGTTCGGTCGCACCGGGCGACGCGATCCTGATTCCTCCCGGCGCCTGGCACCAAATCACGGCCTCCACGAGGCTCCGCTTTCTCTGCTGCTGCGCGCCTCCGTATTCGCACGACGACACCTATTTCACTTAGCAGTTTGCAGGACTTGCGATGAATGAACCGTGAGAATTTTGGAAACCGTGTTTGAAGGCGAAGCGCCCCTCAAGCAAACTGCTGAAACCGCACTTTGTGCGGTCCCTTTGCGGACATCACGGCTTTAGACAGCCCGTCCGGGCTGTTTGAGCAGCCTGTCTGGAGGGGCCACTTCATCACGACACGCCGTTCCCCCAAAAAGACCGCGCTTTGATCATGGGTCCGACAGGCTGCTAGTTGGACTCATCCTTTTTGCGTTCGTTTTCCTCGTCTTTCTCGTCGGCTCCTTCCGCAGGAGCAGCATCGCGCGCCTTCTTTAGTTTATACACCTCGCGGAATACCTTGCTGATTAGCGGAGCCGCGTGCGAGCCTCCGTGAACGGAATTATCGTTCGGCTCCCCCTCATAAAGCGCCGCAAAAGCATATTCGGGATTCTCCGCAGGTACGAAGCCGGTAAACCACGCCGCGGTACACTGTTTGTTTTCAGGCCCCCATTGCGCAGTCCCCGTTTTTCCCGCGACTCGGACGCCCTTAACCTGCGCGGAATGAGCCGTCCCTTGCCCGTCATAGACCACGTTCTGCAAAGCCCGGCGGAGCGCCTTGTCAATCTGCGGCGAAACAGGGATGTCTTCGCGAATGCGGTCCGGATAGGCCGCAACGACTTTGTTATCCAAACTCTGCACCTGTTTGACAAGCCGTGTCTGATGAAACTTTCCCGCGGAGGCAATCACGCTCAATGCCTGAGCCATCTGCAGCGGCGTGATCAAGATGTCGCCTTGGCCGATGGCCATATTTGCGACGTCCCCTTTCTTGATGGTGCGTTTGTGAACGCGCAGCATGTACTCGTCGGTCGGAATGTTGCCTTCGCTCTCCGCATAAATGGGTATCCCCGTTCGCTTTCCGAGACCGAGACGATGGGCGTATTCAATGATGGGGTCCGCGCCGATCTTCAATGCCACCTGATAAAACCAGGTGTTGCAAGATTGAGTCAGAGCCTCGACAAAATTCAAGCTGCCCGCGCCCTTCTTCTTCCAGTTTTTGAATGTATGGTCGCCGATGGTAATGTCGGTGGGACAGTCGAAATGGTTTTCCGGCGTGATCTTTCCCGTTTCGAGGGCGGCGAAACCGACGAAGACCTTAAAGGTCGAGCCGGCTGGATATGCGGAACGATAGGCGCGCGGCACTAGCGGATCGGCCTCGTCCGTGTTGTATCGCTCGAAGACCTCCTTCTTGACCACCGGCACAAATTCATTCGGATTAAAGCCAGGCTGGGAGGCCATGGCCAGGATTTCGCCGTTGTTCGGATCAATCACGACGATGGCGCCACGCTTGCAGCTCTTCGCAAGCACGTTCTCGCAGACGCGTTGAAGCTCTTCATCCAGCGTGGTGATGATGTTGTAGCCGGGCACGGGCGGGCGGGCGATCCGCTCCGACGTCTTATTGCCGGCGGCATCGTAGGTGACATGCAACTGCCCGGCCTGTCCGCGAAGTTCGTTGTCAAAGACCTGCTCAAGTCCTTCGCGCCCCTGGCTGTCGGAGAATATCAAGTCGTTGTTTTCAACCGGGCGAACCGAGAGCGGCGCCTCCCGACCGGTGTAGCCGATGATGTGTCCGGCGAGCGGGCCGTTCGGATAAAAGCGGACATAGGTCTGACGCAGAATGAGATTGGGTGTCACGCCACGCTGGACCACGCTAAGTTCCTGCGGGCTGAGATCTTCGGCAATGTCCAGCGGAAGAACGCCGCGGTTCTTGTAATGGTTGAGAATCGCCTCGTCGGAAACCAAAATTTGTTTCTTAAGAAGCCCGCTGGCGAGTGTGATCTGCTGCGTTGCGAATGCCAGAATCTTGCTGTCCTGCCAGTCGAGCGGAGCGGGAAAACTGATGGCAAGATTGTAGCTGAGGCGGGTCTGCGCAAACGGATTGCCGTTCCGGTCGGTGATCTGTCCGCGCGGCGCCGGAATGCCTAGGACAAAAGTTCGAGCCTTTTTTTGCGTCTCCCACGTCGGCTTGGGATTCGCGACGAAGCCGGTGTTGTCGAGAACGGGAGCCGCATCCTGGGCGCAAAGGGCAGCCGGCGGGAGCAATGCAGCAGCAGCGGAAAAGAGCACCAGTGCGACGCGATGCCGGGCCCGGAAAAGATTCATTCCTGCGCGACGACCAGGCTTCGCGTCAAAGCTGCTGAGGCACTTTCTCAAGCGTGTAGCATTCGATGATGTCGTCGGGCAGATACTCGGAGAAATCCCCCAACTTGATGCCGCACTCCAGGCCAGCTCGAACCTCTTTGACATCGTCCTGAAAACGCCGGAGCGTTCCTATGCCACCGTCATAAATCGGCTGCTTCTTGCGCAAGACGCGAGCCCGCGCACTGCGGCTGATGCGCCCGTCGTTCACGTAGCAGCCGGCCACCTTGCCCTTCGTAAGATCGAAGACCTGCCGCACTTCAGCGTGGCCAATGACCGTCTCGCGCAACTCAGGCTCAAGCATGCCGGCCATTGCCTCCTTCACCTGATCGATCAACTCGTAGATGATACTGTAGAGTTTGATCTGAACACCCTCGCGCTTCGACACAGTGGATGCATTGTTCTCGACCTTAACGCTGAAACCGATGATGACAGCGTTCGAAGCGCTGGCCAGAAGAACGTCGGATTCCGTGATGGGACCGACGGCCGAGTGAATGATATCGAGGGTGATCTTTGATTGCGGAATGTCTTTGAGTGCGCCGACAAGTGCCTCGACGGAGCCCTGCACGTCGCCCTTAAGAACGATTTGAAGCGTGGGCTTCTGCCCTTCGGCAATGTTCGCGAAAAGGTTCTCGAGTGTAGCACGCTGGGGCGCGGCAAGCTTGCTGTTGCGGATCTCGAAGAGTCGCTCCTCACTCAGCAGTCGCGCGGCCCGATCGCTTTCCATGACGACAAGCTCATCGCCCGCATTGGGCAAACCGCTCAGGCCCAAAACCTTCACCGGCATTGCGGGACCGGCTTCCTTCACCGGCTTTGCGGTATCGCTGATGAGCTGTTTGACCTTGCCCCAATAGCTGCCACAAATGAACGCGTCGCCGACACGCAAGGTGCCCATGCGAACGATGACCGTTGCAGTCGGCCCACGGCCTTGCTCGAGTTGAGCTTCGATGACGGTACATCGCGGAGCGGCGCGAGGATCGGACTTGAGTTCGAGTACTTCAGACTGGAGGCTGATCATCTCAAGCAAGGTATCCACACCGGTCCCCTTCGTCGCACTGACCGGGACGCAGATGATCTCGCCTCCCCAGTCCTCAGGCGTGAGTTCTTTTTCTTGAAGCTGGGTCTTCACCCTGTCGGGATTGGCCGACGGAAGGTCGATCTTGTTGATCGCCACGAGAATTTGGACCTTGGCCGCCTTCGCGTGGTTGATGGCCTCGATTGTCTGGGGCATCAGTCCGTCATCGGCGGCGACAACAAGCACGACAATATCGGTTACGTTGGCTCCGCGGGCACGCATGGCGGTAAAGGCTGCGTGGCCCGGCGTGTCGAGAAAGGTGATGGACTGACCGTTGCGCTTGACACTGTACGCACCAATATGCTGGGTGATTCCGCCCGCCTCGCCGGCCGCGACACGGCTCTTGCGAATTGCATCGAGAAGCGAGGTCTTGCCGTGATCGACGTGCCCCATGAATGTGACGATGGGCGCGCGCGGCTTAAGGGCTTCTTCCTTCGGTTTTTCCGGTTCCTTGGGAGCCTCGACCTTGACTTCCTGTTTGTGATGGCCCTTCGAGGTGTCCTTCTTTTCCCGCTCGAGAACGAAGCCATGCTTGTCACAGAGCTTCGCGACCGTATCGAGTTCCAGGGTTTGATTGATGTTAGCGAAAATCTGAAGCGCCATCAGATCGGCTATGACCTGAAAGGGTTTGATCCCGATGAGCGGAGCAAGATCCTTGACCGTAATCGACGTCTTGAGATGAAGCACCTTTTTGCCGCCTTCGGATCCGGTGGCTTCAGCCTCCACGATAGCGGCTTCGACCGGAGCATCCTTCGGCTGAACCGGCTCCGGGGGTGGTTGCACGACGACGGCGCTCTTTGCAGGAGGTCTCGCCTGGATCTTTTGAATGGGCGGAAGCACCGACTTCGGCCCGTCTGCTTCCCTTCGCTTAACCTTTTTCTTGGGTTCCAGAAGGTCAAGAGTCTCAGCGGGCGCTTTGGGCGCCGGCGGCAGCAGCTCCGAAGGTGTCTCTTCGGGCATGGGCTTCTTTGCGCTCGCGGAAACTGGCGGCGCCTTAGGCTTTGTGACTTTGTCCTCGGATTTTGTGGTGGCCATCGAAAAAAGCGGGTGAAGTTTTCATAGCCTAGGAGGCTGTTGAGAAACCCACGCACGTCACGCGTGAGATCTTTGGAGCAGATATCGGTGGAGAGACGAAGGAGCATCCCCTGAAGGGGCTGTGACTGAGGAGCGACACCCGTGAGGGGAAGGGGCCCCTCACCCTTCCATGATGCCCCGAAGAGCTCACGCCTAGAAAGGGGTGGGACCCTTTCTTCCCACCAGGGTTGCGCCAATTTTCGGCCCTCGCCGTGTCGCCGAGCTGGTCCGTAGCACTGGGGCTACGGCCTGCGCTCGGCTCCTCGCGATCTTCCGAAAATTGACAGCAACGTGACATACGTGGGTTTCTCAACAGTCTCCTAGGAGGCGGTCGTTTCCTGGGGCTGCCCCGACGCCCGTGCGGCATCGAGGATCTTTTGGCCCTTGCCGACATCATAGCCAAGCAATCCGGCGATATCCTCGGCGTCTGCGGTAAGGATCACTTCGATGGAATTCATTCCGCCGGCGGCAAGCGTTTGTGCCTCGTCTTCGCTGATTCCGAGCGCCTCGGCCATGGAGTGAGCCGCTTGGGCCTTCTGGGATTCCAGCACCTGCTCAGCCGTCTTGTCCTCCTCGATATCTACGTCCCAGCCGGTGAGCTTGGAGGTGAGGCGCGCGTTCTGGCCGCGCTTTCCGATGGCGAGCGAGAGATCGTCCTTTCCAACAAGAACGTGCACGGTATGCGTAGCCTCATCGAGCGAGAGGCTGCGAATGTTGGCCGGCTTCAACGCGGCCACCGCGAATTTCACCGGATCAGGATCCCAGCGGATAATGTCCACCTTCTCGTTGTTCAGTTCCCTCACAATGTTCTTGACCCGAGCCCCGCGCATTCCCACGCAGGCGCCCACCGGGTCCACCTTGGGATCAGCGCTGTGAACGGCAACCTTCGTGCGATAACCAGCCTCGCGGGCAATGGCTTTCAATTCGACGGTGCGGTCAGCGATTTCGCTAACCTCGATTTCAAACAGGCGGCGGACGAAATTCGGGTGGCTTCGCGAGAGGATGATCTCCGGGCCGCGGGAGGCATTGTCCACGGCGACGACGTAGGCGCGCAGCCGGTCGCCCACGCTGTATTCCTCGGTCACGACCCGCTCGCGGGAGGGCATCGTTCCCTCGAACTTTCCCAGATCCAGGATGACGTCGGATTTCTCAAAGCGGCGGACGGTTCCGCTCACAATCTCGCCGGCGCGATCCTTGAATTCCTCGTAAATCATGTCCTTTTCGATCTGCCGGATGCGCTGGTTGATCGCCTGGCGGGCGGCTTGGGCGGCGATGCGCCCGAAATCCCGCGGCGTCACCTCGACCTCGATCTCCTCGCCCGCCAGAATGCCCGGTTTGATCGCCCGAGCTTTCGAAATGAGAATCTCGTCATGAGGGTTCTGAACGCGCTCGGCGGCAATGAGTTTGGCCAGCGCCCGAATCGTCCCGGATTTCGGATCGATATCGATGCGCAATTCGCGAGTTCCCGACGTGAAATTCTTCTTGGAAGCCGTAAGCAGGGCGCCGGAAATCGCCTCGACAAGCACCTCTCGTTTGATGCTTCTTTCACGCTCGAGATAATCAAGCATTGCTATGAGTTCGGAATTCATAAATCGCATTTCCCAAGATGAAAAAAGCGGGATGGGAACCCGCTTCTTCGCATGGTTGGGAGTGAAATAATATGGATGGCGGGGTCATGAAGGTCAAGGGGGAAGAAGCAGAGGTCATTTTCTTCGACGCGGCAGGGACGTTGATCCGGCTGGAGCGGCCCGTGGGCTGGCACTATGCGGAAGTTGCGCGAAAGTACGGCCTGAAGGCGGATGAGGAACGGATGGAATCGGCTTTCCGGGAAGTCTGGAGGGCGCGCCCCTTTCGATCCCCTTCCCCTGGGGCGCGGAAAGAAGACGATCGTCCCTGGTGGCGGGAACTCGCTCTCGAGGTGCTTCGGACAGCGGTCCCATCAGCGGGCAAAATCGACGAAGACGCGTGGTTCGCGGAGCTTTACGCGCACTTCGCCAAGCCGGGAGTCTGGGTTCTCTACGATGACGCGATGAGATGCCTCGACCGCCTCGCCGGCCGATTTCGACTGGCCGTCATCTCCAATTTCGATCGGCGCCTCCGGCTGGTTCTCGAGGAACTCGGAGTCGCCGCAAAATTTGAGCAAATTTTTATCTCTAGTGAAATCGGTTGCGAAAAGCCGCATCCGGGGATTTTTCAGCAGGCTCTCGATGTCATGGGCGTCGAAGCGGGACGCTGTCTCCACGTGGGCGATGATCCCGAACGGGACTGGGCGGGCGCGGCGGCAGCGGGGATCGCGGTCTTTCAGGTACGGCGTCCGGGCGTTACGCTCGACGATTTAGCAGCTTGTCGGACTTGAAATGAAAGCAGCCCGTCGAAGGGGCCATCCCATTTTTCCAGAATCCTTCGCGTGAAATCTCCGCTCGGTTGCTAAGTCTGACGGGCTGCTAGAGAGCAGCTTTTTCCTGTGGCAATGGGGAGTGAAGCAGCGTAATTGCTTTCAACTTGTCTCATGAATCGCCTGATCTTGCGTCTCGCCTCCGGCTTTGTGGTTCTGCTCGCTTCGCTCGCGCCAATGCGGGCGCAATCGAAAGCCGCAGCCGATGCCAATGCCGCCGCCTACGAAATCTACTCATTGGGTGACTATAAGGCAGCGGCGGCCGCCTACGAAAAGGTGGTCAAGGATTTTCCCACGGACGGGATCGCTTCCTCAGCCCAGCTCCAATTGGCCTTCTGCTACTATTTTCTAGCGCGATTCGACGAGGCATCCACGATCCTCGCCAAGGCCTCGTCCGGACCGCCGTTGTCTCCCGAGCTCAAGCAGCTAGCCGACGGGTTCCTGCCTCAAATTCTCTCCGCCAAAGCCGCAGCAATGCCTGCGTCGGATCCGAATCGCAAAAGCACCTTCGACGAAGCGATCGGCAAATTCACCGACTACATTAACAATTATCCTCAGGCACAGGATCACGAGAACGCCATTTTCAGTCGCGCGGTTGCCGAATATCAGGTCGGGAAATACGACGCAGCAATAAAGGATCTCGAACTCAATCTTGAAAAGTTCCAGCAAAGCAGCACCCTATCGAGCACCAAGAGCCTGCTTGCCGTTGCTCTGGCCACGGAAGGAAGCGCCGAACTGATGAAGGGGGACGCCTCCGACAAAACCAAAGCCTTTGGTCTCTATAAACGCGCGGCCGATTACCTCCGTGAAATCATTAAGAAAAAAGAGGATATCGCGCTCATTAACGAGGCAAACTTCCAGCTTGGAGAGATCCTCCTCAATCAAGCCGGCTTCAGCCCGGAATCCGAACGCCCGGCTCTCTATGGGGAGGCTCTCGCCGCCTACCGCTCCGTCGCGCCTAAGCAACAGATCATCACCCTCCAGGAAGATAAGCTAAACGAATTTCGAGAGAAAAAGGCAGCGGCTTTGCGAGCCAAAAACCCGGCCTTGATAAGGCAACTCGATCGCGACAATGAGCGCGAGCTTAAGAAACTTTCCGAGCTCAAGGGAAAGCCAGACCAGACCGCCACCGCTCTTTTGAAAATGGCGGAAATCTATTTCCAGCAAGACAAGAATAATGAGGCGCGTGTGGTTCTCAAGCATGTCAGCCCTTACCTCACCGGAGATCAGGACAAGAAGCGCGCCCTCTACTTCACCACCATGACTTATGCCCTGCAAAACGTTGCCAACCGGGCGACTGCGGGCTATGAAGAATTCCAGTCGAAATACAAAGGCGACGCCCTCGCGGACAACCTGCCCGTCGCTATGGGCAGCATGTATCTCAGGCTGAACAATGCGAACGAGGCGATTCGCTATTTCAATGAGTCGCTCGCTATCTATCCGAACGGCCGATTCGCCGGCCCCTCAGTCGTGCAAAAGGCCAACGCGGAAACCAGCCTTGGCCACGTCGCCGATGCGCTTAAGACTTTTCAGGATTACTTGGCGCAAGATCCCCCACCCGAAATCGGAGCCATCGCCCAGGCCGGTGTCGCCGGGATCTATAAGGACACTGGAAAATGGGACGATGCCATTGCCGCATACAACGTGGTGAAGACGAAATATCCTGGAATGCCACAGGCCATCCAGGCCGACTACTGGATCGGGATCTGTACTCAGCAGAAAGGCGACAATGCGGCCGCGGCACCCATCCTGGACACCTTCGCAAAGGCCAATCCCAAAAATGAACTCGCTCCCCTTGCTCTCTACGCAAAAGGCGTCGCACTCATCGCCCTTGGCAAGAATGAGGAAGGGATCGCCACTCTCGCCTCCGTTGCCGAACAATATCCCGAAAGCAAGCCCGCTCCATTCACCTACTTTATGCGTGCGCAAATGCGCGCCAAAGAGGGCAAGCCCGACGATCTCATTGCCCTGATGAAGCAATTCATCGAAAAATATCCCAAGAACGACAAAGTTTACTTCGCTTACGAATCCATCGCCCAGACTGCAATCAACACCGGCGATGCGGATGCCGGCCTCTCCACCTACCGCGAGTTCGTCGAAAAATATCCCGACAGCCCGCAGGCCGGTGACGCGATGTTCAAGATTGCCGAACTCCAACGCGCGAGGGCTGATGCTCTCGGACGCTACAGCGCCCTTGGCGAGCAAGAACGTTCGCAATGGAACATCCTCCTGGACGGCAGCATCGCCACTTCCGAGGAAACGATCAAGAAATATCCCGACAGCGCCTCCCTTGCCCTCGCCCTCCAAACGCTCTTGCAGTCCCAACGTATGCTCTTAGGCGCCGAACTGAAAAAGGCGCCCGAGGTCGAGCAATACTTCCAGTCCCTCGCCGATTCCGCACCCAGCCCAAACGCTAAGAGCAAGATCCTTTTCAAGCTCGCCAATTACGTGTCCGAGCAAGACAAGGCCCGCGCTCTGACGATCATGACCGAGGCCTACAAACCTGAAATTGTCTATTCTCCACAGGACATGGACTTTTACGGGCTTGCTCTGATCGGACAGAAGAAATTCGACGAAGCAGCGACCATCTTTGAGAAACTCGCCAGGGACTATCCGGTCCCTGACAATATCACGCCGAACCAGGCTTCGCAGCTTGTCCAGGAGGCTCAGGCCATCGCGCTGTTCGGACGAGCTCGCGTCGCCCAAGAGAAAGGCCAGACGTCCGAAGCCGGGAAACTCTTCCAGGAATTGAAGGCACTCTATCCTTGGTCCCCCAAGGTGCTCGAAGCCGATTACGGCATCGC
>JAXIPG010000261.1:0-4361 GCA_045403045.1 Terrimicrobiaceae bacterium | reverse complement strand
TCGGCCCAGTCCTAATCCGGTCAGGAGCCGACCTGATCAATTTGACTCAGCTTGCGCGGTCTCTAACGTGGAAGAGCTTGTCGGGTGTCATTAGTGAGCCTCTTATTCTTCGAACTGCTGGTTGATCTAAGGTGTTCTAGGCTGTTCCCCACTTCCGCGCGAACTTCTCCGCAGCCCCGCTCGCGATCGTTCTTCCGTGGCCGAAGAGCGCTACCGAGAAGGGAAGTGCCGCAAGCTTGGCCAGCATCCGCTTGCCGAGGGCAAGGTCCTCATACGAGATCGACAGGCGAAGCCCCAATGTGTTGGCCGCGGCATCACCAACGAACAGCACCCCGCCTTCCCGTGGCCACAGGAAGGCCACTTGGCCTGCACAGTGGCCCGGTGTGTGGATCACCTGTAAACCGTCCAGATCGTCCATGACTTCACCATCTCCGACATGGCGATCAACGGTCGTTCGAGGAACTGGAAGAAGGTCTTTCACGAACAATTGGAAGAGGATGCGGTTGAGGATACCTGGCGCCGGCGTCATCGGCCGCTGATGAACACCGCTCTCGATAATTTCGGCGTCGAGAGCGTGCGAAACAACTTTCGCCCCCGTTGCATTCCTCAGTTGAGCGGCACTTCCCGCATGATCCTTATGTGCATGGGTGAGAAGAATGTACTTGATTTGTTTGGGAGCCAGACCTTCATCTGCAATGGCCTTGAGTATCGTGTCCCCGTGCTTCGCAAGTCCGGTATCGACGATGGCATAGCCGAATGTGCCATGCAGGAGAAAGCAATTGCAAATGCCCAAGTTGAGAGACTTGATCGAGCGCGTTACAGACTTGAAAGGCATTGGATTTTTCTCATTACCTTGAATTTGGGACTCGCGCGTATTTGTTCCGCCGTTTCTATACGCGTTTACTAGATGTACGCGTTGACTTGGAAGATGCACTACTCGAGGAGAAGACACGAAACGGAATTTAAAGCACGTTAAGGAACCGCTAGGTGGCGCGATCTCGCTTAACAATGTCCAGGACGGTGTTCTTGCTCAACCCGAGCCGATGGCTTATTTCCCGGTACGACTGACCTTCGCCGACGAGCTTTAGCACTTTGGATGCATAACGGTCTGCTTTGAGGCGCTGACCCGGCCGCCGACCGAACACGACGCCACGCTTGCGAGCAGCCGCGATCCCCGAACGGACTCGTTCGCGCAATAGATCGCGCTCAAACTCCGCCAGCGCTGCCATGAGAGAAGCGATTAATTTGCCCTGGGCAGTGCGCAGATCGAACTGCAAGCCGGTTTGAGCGACCAGTGAGACGCCCCAGGCTTGAAGATCCTGCAGCGTGTGGAACAGATCGAGCATCGAGCGGCCCCAGCGGGTCAGTTCCGTAACAAGGATTGTGTCGATATTGCGGGCCTGCGCCAATGCAAGGACCTTCTTACGTTCGGCGCGCTCATCCTTTGTCCCAGAGGCAGTTTCCTTCCAAACCCCTGCAACTTTATAACCGGCTTTTTTGGCGAAAGCGCGAAGATCGCGTTCCTGGCGAGCGCAGGTCTGATCGGCCGTCGATACCCGGCAATAAAGCGCTGCAGACTGTCCCATTTGAACCCTGCTCCTCTAAAGATCACGGAAAAGGGCATTTCGTGAGGTAAAGCGTCGGTCCATTGAAAGTATACTTCAATCGGGACAACCATGCCACAATGAAGCATTTCAAACTTACCGTGCGAAAACTCGCTGAAATTCATCGCACATGTCCACTGACTCCCGCCGTCTGTCGATCCTGACTGCCCAAGAAGTCGATGATCTTTACGGCTTGCCACGCTTTACGGAAGAGGACCGCCGCCTCTACTTCGCTCTGAGCCCATCCGAACGCGACCTGGTCGACGGTGTCTATACGATCTCGGTGGCGGTACATCTGATCCTTCAGCTCGGCTATTTTAAAGCCAAACGACAGTTCTTCGTGTACGCTCGCGAAGCGGTGACAGAAGACTTGGAGCACATCCTTCGCCGTCATTTCCCGACGCCGGAGATGGCCGACATCAAGGGACTTTCGAAACCTACACGCCTGGAGCAGCAGCAGGTCATTCTTAAACTGTTCGGCTACCAGCTTTGTGACACCGCCGCGAAGTCGGAACTTGAGCAGAAAGCGAAGCGCGTCGCGATGCTGTCGACGCAGCCGATCTTCATTCTGCGAGAGGTTCTGCAATACCTGACGAATCAGCGCATCGTCGCCCCTGGATACACCTATTTACAGGATATGGTCGGCCGGACAGTTTCCGGCGAACGTCGCCGAATTACTGCTCTACTGGGCCAAGCTCTTACGGCGGCTGTGGAGCACCAATTGGAAGCCCTGCTTCAGGCTGACGAGGGAATGTACCGCATCAGCCTACTCAAGCACGAGCCAAAGGATTTCAGCTACGGGGAGCTGCGTCATGAGGTAGAGAGGCGCACGTTTTTCCAGCAACTTTATGAGTTCGGTAAGACGTTTCTGGCGTCAGCGGGCCTGTCCAATGAAAGCGTAAAGTATTACGCCTCGCTGGTCCAGTTCTACACGGTTTATAAGCTCCAGCGCATGGCGGCGCCCACAACTCGTTTGTATCTACTATGCTTCGCCTATTACCGGTTTCGCCAAATCAACGACAACCTGGTCGAAGCCTTCATTCATCTCGTCGACCAATATGAACAGCAAGCCAAGCTTGCTTCCGAGACAGCTTCCACAAATGCCATGACAGAAGCAAGCGCCAACCTAAGGGCGGCCGGTCAGGTCTTGGATCTGTTTGTTGACCAGTCCATTGCGGATGAAACTCCATTCGTGGAGGTCAAACAGAAGGCGTTCTGTCTACTGGAACCCGAGCGATTCGCTCTTGTCTCCGACTACATGCGCAACATCGAGTTCGACAGGACCGCGTTCGAGTGGTCCTACTACGGCACTCTGCACTTCAAATTCAAACTCAACCTGCGCCATCTATTTAGCGCCCTCGACTTCGCTGGACTGATCGACGACGCTCCGCTCCTAGAAGCAATAACGTTCTTGCAGGAACTTCTGCGGCAGGGCAAGTCGCCTCGTCAGGCAAAACCGTCCGAGTTCCCCACAGGCGTTATCGCGAAAGGGGTGCATCGCTATATGTACTCTGCGGCCGAGAAGCGCAAGGACAAGCAACTGGAAGTCGACCGCTACGAGTTTATGGTTTATCGCCTCCTGCGCAATGCGTTGGAGGCGGGGAATATATACATCCGCGACAGCAATGATTTTCGCAGCTTCGAAGACGACCTGATCAGCGCCGAGCGCTGGAAGGACCAGGAGGCAGTGTTGCGTGAGGTGGGCGCGCCCATTCTGCTGGCACCGATCCAGGAAACACTCGCTGCTTTACGCATAGAGTTGGAGGCTAAGTTCGAGCGCGTGAATCAGCGCGTCGAGAACGGCGACAACAAACATCTCAAGGTCGCCGGCATCGGGGATAAACGCCGCTGGTCACTGATCTGTGCCACGGATGAAGAGCCCATCAACAGTCCGTTCTACGGTCAGTTGCCAGGCATTGGCATTGCCGACCTGTTGTGGTTCGTCGCCGAAAAGACGGATTTTCTGAGCGCCTTCACTCACGTTCTCGAACGTTACGTCAAGCAGGACGTTGATCCGCGCTTCATCCTAGCCTGCATCGTCGCTATGGGAACGAATATGGGCTTGTGGAAAATGGCGGAGGTCTCCGGCCTCAGCTACTCGTCATTACTGACGACAGCGCGCAATTTCCTCCGAGCGGAAACGCTGCATGCGGGGAACGACTGGATTTCCAACGCCACCACCACGCTGTCGATGTTCGACCAGTACGATATCGACGACCTGAAGCATTCCAGTAGCGACGGTCAACGCATCGAAACACAGATCCACACAATCAACGCCAGGCATTCCAGTAAATATTTCGGGTTGAAGAAAGGCGTAAGCGCCTACACCCTGGTAGCCAATCACGTGCCATGCAATGCACGAATCATTGGCACGCACGAGCACGAGTCTCACTTTGTCTTCGACATTCTGCACAACAACACTACCGACATCCAGCCAGAACGACATTCCACGGATACCCACGGGACCAATCAGGTGAATTTCTTCATCCTGTTCGTCTTCGGCTACCAGTTCGCCCCGCGTTACCGCGACTTGCACAAGAGGATGACGAGCCTGGTTGGGTTTCATCATCCGAGTCACTATGCCGATTACCTGATCAAACCCGCGCGCAAGACCCTCGATGCGTTAATCGTAAAGGAGTGGCCGAACATTCAACGCATCTTGGCCTCCCTCGCGCAAAAGGATGTGACGCAAGCAACAATCGTGCGTAAACTGAGTTCGTACGCCCGGCAAAACCAGACCAAGAAGGCACTGTGGGA
>JAXIPG010000278.1:0-2569 GCA_045403045.1 Terrimicrobiaceae bacterium | reverse complement strand
ATTCAGCCTGAACGGTGATGTCTTTGCCGCTCCCGCGAATTGAGTAGTGAACCCGGTAGCTTCCGGCAAAGGCGCTGCTGCCGAGGAGCAGCAACACTGCAAGTGTCGTCATTGATTTTCTCATTGTTTAATGATTTCGATTTCGGAAAGCGTTTTTGCGGCTCGGGTAAGCGCTTCCTTGCCGACGTGAGTATAGCGGTGGCTCATGGCCGAGCTTTCATGGCCGACCAGGGCCGTGACGACGGCATCGGGGACGCCAGCGTATTTGAGCAGTGAGACGGCCGTATGGCGCAAACTGTGGAAGCTCAAGTCCATCCCTTCACGCTTTCCACTGCGGCCAATCCCCTGCCCCGGTGATCGCGGGGCTCGCGCAAGCCGGCGGCGACAAGCACTCGCCAAACTGATTGGAGAGCGTTCCGACTCTTCCATTCTGAGCGGCAACGATCTCGAGGGCGCGTCGATGCACCGCCGTGCAGGGAATCGTAATCCGGAGCCATCATCCCCTTGCACTGGCGACGCGCATGCTGCATGGTTCACGTCCGTCGTCAATCCGAATGAAAGTATCCCGTTTCCTTTTTGCGGCTCTGTCGGCCGGACTGACAATTGGTCTAAGTGCCTGCGCGACCGTGTCCCACACACAGAATTCGTTTTCCTTTGATCCGCCGGTTGAAAAGCCGAAAAATCCCTCCGCGGTGAAGCTCAAGCTCAGCACCGGAGCCCAGCGGCTCTATGTCGTCGAGGGGGACACCGTTCTTCTCGCCACGCCGGTTACCGTTGGCAATGCCTCGTCGCCTACACCGCACGGCAACTTCACCATCTATTCGAAGGTGGCCAACCGCCGGCGCCAGAGCAGTCCGGGAGCTGGCTATCCGATGACGTACTGGATGGAGTTCATGTCCGCCTACGGTCTGCACTGGGGCTTCGTCAAACCGACTCCGAGCACGCACGGTTGCGTCAGGATGCCCATCGACTCCGCCCGGAAGACCTTCGAGCTCGTCCGCATCGGTACGCCGATCAACATCGCCTCCAGCCAGCCTTGGGACGCGACCATCGGCAAAAGCCTCCCCGTCCTCGACGATAGCAACCTGCCGGATCCTCCCCTGTCCTACATGCTCAGCGCGAGGGTCTTCGCAGACGCGAGCCGCGGCAACCTCTGGAAATACTGAGGGAAATTTGGGTTTTCTTGGCCGACCTATGCGCGCGGACCAGTTTCTTGGCGAGTTGGCGCGCCCGCAGTTCTCCCAACGAAAGTGCACGGTGGCAGTCACGAATCCGTCTCTTCCACAGTAAGAAGATATCCCTTGGCCCTCACGCCTGGAGCTGGCTCGAAATCAAGTTCTGGAGCGCGCTGAAAGCCCATTCGCTCGTATAGCCGCATGGCCGCGTTCTTGATGTCGGCGGTATGGAGGGCGAGAGCCCTCGCCCCGGAGTGGCGCGCTCGCTGCACGCACTCTTGCATGAGAGCAGCGCCAACGCCTTGTCCCCGCGCCGCTGGCGCAACGGCTAAGAGGCGCACCTCGGGCCAGCTCAAGGTGATCGGTGCGCTCCCGGGAATGGCGATCACGGTCCCCTTCGGATAGAGCAAGACCGAGCCGATAATCTCGCTGTTCTGCTCAGCAACAATCTGCGTAGCGGGCTGCACAGCGGCGAGTGCAGCCAAGATGCCCTGCCGGTAATCTTCCCAGCGGTTGGACTTCGAGGCGGCGTATTCCTGGAAGGCCGACAGGGTTACGGCTTCGATGGCGTCACGATCACTGGCACGTGCATCTCGAAGCTGTAGTCCGCTCATTGATATGTTCGCGATTGATTCCAAACCATTTGAAGCGCGTCTTTCAAGTTTTCGCGAGCTTCTTGGCGGATGCAAGTGGCCGCGTGTTCGCGGCGACGACAAAAGCTTTGAGGCGTCTGAGAAGGCCTTCGACGCCATTTGAACCGATTGCACCCGCAAAACCTATCTGTAACAAACCTATGTTGCGTTGCCAATTTGGGGACATCCTAGAGCATGTCCGCCTTTTAACACCAGAAAGCTGGCCAGCTTCTTTCAGCCGTTCCCGGCCAAGTCTGCTGCCACGTAGCGTGCACGAGCTAGCGTGGACTTTGGAACAGGTTGTGATCGCGACCGCCATCGCTTCCCCTCGGAGTCCCTCGTCGATTTCGCGTGCCTTCGCTGGGGATCGGCAGCTTTTCAGTGGTTGAGCGAAAATCCAACCACAACCAGTAGATATTTCCTTGCGCTTCTACCGCTATATCTTGTATTTAAGGTCGCCATGAAACATCCTCCCGAAGCGTTGCGTTCTGCCAAACTTTTCGATTCTGGCTGCGGCTATCTTGTAGTGACCAGGTTTAAAGCCGATGGGCGTGTCGAGGCAGGCTTTTTCCTGCTCGACGTGTTTTGCCTGGGTGTGAAGGACGCGGGCTTTCACCGGTCCAGCAGTGTTGCCGATTACCAGGAAAGCCTTCTCGATCGGCTCTTCCACGACGAGGACCCGGTGCGAATGACGCCAGCGGCGGCGCGTAAGCTGGCCGAGGATGCGGTCAGCTACGCCAGAGGGCTCGGGTTTTCGCCGGG